>DASWOJ010000255.1:0-15417 GCA_036398775.1 Acetobacteraceae bacterium | reverse complement strand
CCCTTGATCGCCAACCCGGCCCTGACCGCGCCGGGCCTGGACATGGACGACTTCAGCGCCGCCACCATACGCGCCGCCACCGGGGCGGACGGGCGGATCAACGTGCTGCCGATGAACCAGGACCAGTTCATCCTGTACTACAACAAGGAGATGTTCGCCCAGGCCGGGCTGCAGGCGCCCAAGTCGTTCGACGAGATGATGGCCGTGGCGCAGAAGCTGACGGACAAGGGCAAGGGCGTTTACGGCTTCACCGGCCGCGGCACCAAGAACGCCAACGTCGTGCTGTATGACAACATCCTGCTGGGCTGGGACCAGGAGACGATCACCGGGGACGGCAAGACGCTGCTGACCGACACGCCAGCCGCCATCGAGGCTGCGGCCTGGTATCAGCGCATCATGCGGGAGTGCGCGCCGCCGGGTTCGGTTGGGTTCAACTGGAACGAGTGCCAGACGACCTTCGGCCAGGGCCGGGCGGCGATGTGGTGGGACGGGATCGGGTTCTCGGCGCCGCTGGTGGACCCGACCAAGTCCAAGGTCGCAGGCAAGGTCGGCTTCGCGCCGATCCCGACGGGGCCGAAGGCGCAGCACTCCGCCACCTTCATTGACGGCATGGGCATCCCCGCGGCCAGCCGGAACAAGACGGCGGCCTGGCTGTATGTGCAGTGGGCGTGCAGCAAGGCGATGTTCCCGAACTGGCTGCGGACCGGGGCCGGCACCCCGCCGCGCAGCAGCTCCTACTTGGATGAGGGCGCGCGGAAGGCCAGCGTGTTCCCGCAGGACTGGTTCGACACGACGCTGACCAGCCTCAAGATAGCCCGTTCCGGGCTGCCGGAGATCGTGCCGGTCACCGAGTTCCGCGACACCATCGGCGTGGCGCTGACCAACATCGTCGGCGGCGCCGACCCGGCGGCGGAGCTGAAGAAGGCGACCGACGCGTTCAGGCCGGTGCTGGCGAAGGCGAACGAGGCTTGAGCACCGGCTCCAGGGCGTCGCAGGCGGAACGCACGCCGTCCTCGGCCCGGATTTGGCGGCCGGCGAGGTCCGCCTGCGCCGTCATGTGCGCGTCCGCCAGGATCGCACGCAGGGAGGCAGCGGCACGGTCGGCGGTGTAGCTGCCGATCGGCAACACCTGCGCAAGGCCGGCCCGCTGCATCCGGGCGGCGTTGTCGGGCTGGTCGTGGGCGAACGGCACGACGAGCATCGGCCGGCCGGCGCGCAGGGCTTGGCCCGTGGTGCCGGCCCCGCCCTGATGCACGACGGCGCAGGCGCGTGGGAATACGGCGGCATGGGGGGCGTAGGGCACCGCCAGCGCCCAGTCGGGCAAGGAGTCCGGCAATCCCTGGGGGTCCGTGCCGGTCAGCAGCAGGGCTCGCCGGCCGATCATCCCGGCGGCCCCTAGGCTGTCGAGGTAGAAGCGCCGTGCAGCATGGACGGCGGCGGAGCCAAGCGTGAACACGACCGGCGCCGGGCCTGATTGCAGGAACGCTTCCAGCTTCGGCGCCGGGGGGCCGTCCTGGTCGGGCGCGTCGTAGAAGGCGAAGCCGGTTTGCCGCGTGCCGGGCGGCCAGTCGCGCTGGGGCCGGGCCAGCAGGGGCGAGAACATCGCGAGGTTCAGCAGCGGCGAGAACGCATCCACCCCCAGCGGGTCCGCGCGGTATGACAGGCCCATCTCCCGCCTGAGTGCCCGGACGGGCCGTCCCCAGCGCCGCGTGACTCGGTGCGCCGCGAACCGTAGCGGCGTCCCGGCCAGCCAGCCCAGCCGCTGCAACGGTGCGGCCCAGGCGACCTGCGGCGGCACCGGCGGGTCGGTGGCGGAGAACAGGCCCATCGGCTGCAGCACCGCCGAGGCCCAGGGCAGGCCGAGCCGTTCCGCCACCAGGGGAACGCCTAGGGACAACGGCGTGGACACCAGCAGGTCCATGCCGGGCGCCGCCGCCAGCAGGTCGGCGACTTGATCCGGCACGGCGGGGGCGATGGTCGTCTCGAATACGAAGCGGGGGCCTTGCACCGGGTCCATCGCGCGGGCCATCAGTTCCGGCGCGGGATGGTCCGGCGCTTCCGGACGGAGGTCCGCCCAGGCCAGCCCGGCGCCCTCCACCCGGGAGCGGTGCAGGCGGTTGGTGGCGATGGTGACGCCGTGCCCGCGGGCCTGCATCCCCAGGGCCACGGCCAGGTAGGGATGCAGGTCGCCGAGCGAGCCGATGGTGGCGATCAGGATGCGGGCCATGCCCGTCCCAACGCGTCCCGGGAGGAAACGGTCAGAACGGCAGGATTATGTCCAGCAACTGCTGGCCGTAGCGGGGCCGCTGCACATCGGACAACTGGCCGCGGCCGCCGTATGCGATGCGCGCCTCCGCCATGCGGTCATGCCGCACGGTGTTGTCGCTGGCGATGTCCTGCGGGCGGATCACGCCGCTGACCTGCAGCTCGCGCAGCTCGCTGTTCACCCGCACCTCCTGCCGGGCGGCTACGGCCAGGTTGCCGTTGGGCAGCACCTGGGTGATGACGCCGGCCAGGCGGAGGGTGACGCTTTCCGCACGGGCGATGGCGCCGGTCCCGGTCGCGTTGCCGGCGCTGCTGGCGGACACCAGGGTGCTGAGGTTGGCGGCGCGGGCCAGGATGCGCGGCGCGCTGGCCTCCAGCCCGAACAGGTTGGGCAGGCCCATCGTCTCGCTGCCGGTGCGGCCCTCGTTGCTTTTGTTGGTCAGGGCGGCGCTGTCGGTGATGCTGACCAGGACCGTCACGATGTCGCCGACCTGGGCTGCGCGCTGATCCTTGAAGAAGGCGCGGCTGCCGGCGCGCCACAGGCTGTTGGCCTCGGCCGGCGCTGTTTGGGTGCGGGGCATCGGCATGCTGATCGGGCGGTAGGAGGGGTCCGCGGTGGGATCGCTGCTGGGCGTCATGCTGGGCGGGCGGCCGATCTCGGACAGCCGCGTCAGGGTGCCGCAGCCGGGCAGGAGGAGCAGGGCCGCCAGGCCGCCGGGCAGGGCGGAGCGGCGGAGTTTCTGCCGCCAGTTCATGGGCTGGTTCTTGGCGGATGGCGCTGGGCTTGTCCGCCCTACGGCTTGCTGATGTTGCATGGAGTTGCTCATCGTGATGCCATCCGGGGCAGGGCGGCGTTTCCGGCTTGGACTGGCTGCGAGCCTGGCAGCACGCGCGCCTTGCCGGGTCCGGTCACTTCGGCCTCGACCACGACGCGGGACGCGGGGTTTATCACACGGACGCGCTCGCCCAGGCCGGCAGGCTCGGTTGCGACCCCCGTGGCTGTCAGTTGGATGCCCGGACCGTCCAGCGCCAGCAGCATCGGCATGCCCTTGGTCACCAGCACGGGACGGCCGAGGTCGGCGAGCAGCAGCGGCTGGCCTGGCTGGACCGGGCGGCGCAGGGCCTGACCGACTGCCTCGGCCGCCGTGCGGACGATCTCGCCGCGGGCCAGGACGGCGTTCATGCGGGTCCATTGCAGGTCGGACGCCAGCACGACGTCGCCGGGCAGCATGCGCCGGCGCGGAACCGGCAGCTCCACCATCTCCTGGACGCGGCCGGACAGGCGGATCTGCGCTGACGGCACGCCGTCGGCCGAGATGGACAGCAGCGCCGTGAAGCGGCCGGTGCCGGCGTCGAATTGGAGTTGGGTGACGTCCAGCGACGGCTTGGCGTCCAGCGGCACCATAGGGGTGGTGAACCCCGGCAGCTCCAGGTCGGCGTCGCGCGGCGCCCCGTTGCCGGCCAGCGCGGCACGCAGCGGCGCCAGCACGTCGTCCCGCCCCAGGCTGCGTCCGGGCCGGTCCAGCACGGCGCGGTCGGCCGGGCTGGCGGGCTGCCAGTCCACGCCGAACTGCCGGGCGATGGCGGCGAGCTGCGCGGCCTCCACGGTGATCCGGCTGCCTGGTCCCGGGGCTGGGCCGAGCGGGCGGTCCAATCCCGCGGCCTCGAACAGGTCCGACAGATGCACGACCGGGCCGGTCAGGGTGGTGAAGGGTTTCAGGGTGGCGGCGGCGGCGGGCAGGGCCAGGCATGCGAGCAGGCTGCCAAGGGCCATTGCGGACGGACGACGAGGGCGCCTTCTGCCTCGCAATGCGGGAGAGGGTTGGGGTGAGGGGGCGGGCCGGCGCCGCCCTTGCAGATTGGGGGAGTGGGGTTTCGCGGTGTTGGCGGTCCTCCGCTTCGCAGCCAAGGCCCCCTCACCCCGGCCCTCTTCCGTAGGGAGAAGGAAGCAGGTTGCTGCCGGTTTGCGTTCCGTTGCGGGCGGCTTGCCGCTAGGGGCGTCGCTGGCCTGATCGCCGCGGGGGCGGAGGGCGTTGGTCTCATGCGTCATCATGCTCACCGCAGGTTGGTCAGGGTGGACTGCATCTGGTCCGAGGTCGTGATGACCCGGCTGTTCATCTCGTAGGCGCGCTGCGCCGTGATGAGGTTGGTGATCTCCGACACCACGTTGACGTTGCTGGTTTCGATGAAGCCCTGCATGACGCTGCCGAAGCCGGGGCTGCCGGGCACCCCGGTCACCGGGGCGCCCGAGGCGGCGCTGGCGATCAGCAGGTTGTCGCCCTGCGCGTCCAGTCCGGCGTCGTTCGGGAAGGTCGCCAACTGCACGGTTCCCACGGTCTGCGGCGCCGTGGTGCCGTCTATCTTGACCTGCACCTCGCCGGCGGCGTTGATCGTCACGTCCTTTGCGTTGGTCGGGATGGTGATGCCGGGCGCCACCGGATAGCCGTCGGCCGTCACGATCTGCCCCTCGGGCGACAGGCTGAAGGTGCCATCGCGGGTATAGGCCGTCTCACCGCTCGGCAGCGTCACCTGGAAGTGGCCGTTGCCCTTGATCGCCAGGTCCAGGCTGTTGCTGGTCTGCTGCAGGTTGCCTTGCTCGTTGATGCGGTAGATCGCCGCGGTCTTGACCCCTAGCCCGACCTGCGCGCCTGACGGGACGACCGTGCCGTTGTCCGAGCTGTTGGAGCCGACCCGGCGCAGGTTCTGGTAGATCAGGTCCTGGAACTCGGCCCGGCGGCGCTTGAACCCGGTCGTGGTCATGTTGGCGATGTTGTTGCTGATGACCTCCACGTTGGTCTGCTGCGCCTGCATCCCGGTGCCGGCGATATCCAGCGAGCGCATGGGCTAGGCGCCCCGCTTGGTGATCTTGTCCAGGGCGGACTGCATGCGGTCGGCCTCGCCCTGGACGAGCTGGCTGGTGAACTGGAACTGCCGGAGGTCGTTCATCATGCGCGTCATCTCGATCACCGGCTGCACGTTGCTGTCCTCGACGGCGCCCTGGATCAGGTGCGGCTGGGCGACGGAGGTGGTCGGGCCGTCGGCGCGCAGGGTCCGCGCGCCTTCGGCTGTCATGCGGTTGGGGTTGTCCGGCTGGACGAGGCCGATCTGGCCCAGGCGGCCGTTCTGGCTGCTGATGCTGCCGTCAGCGGTGACGGTGATGCTGGTATCCGCCGGCGACAGCCGTACCGGCTGCCCCACCCGGTCCAGCAGCGCATTGCCGTCGGCGTCGCCCAGGCGCCCGTCCGGCATCGGCGTGAACCGCCCGGCGCGGGTCAGCCGCGGACCGCGCGGCGTGTCCACAGTGAAGTAGCCGTTGCCCTCGACGGCCAGGTCCAGCGGGTTGCCGGTGTGCTGCACCGGGCCGGGCTGCTGGTCCCGATAGGTCGCGCGGTCCTGCGTAAAGGCCACCGTGGCGCCGCCGCGTGGTGAGTCGGTGCGGGGCTGCCGGCTGAGCCAGTCGCTGAACACCACCCGCTCCGCCTTGAAGCCGGGGGTGCTGGCGTTGGCCAGGTTGGTGGCGGTCACGTCCAGCGCGCGCTGCTGCGCGATCAGCCGGGACAGGGCGACGTTGGTGGTGAGTTCCATGCGGGTCTCCAAGACGTTGCAGGATTTGCGGGGTGCTTTGCAGGGGCCTTTTGCAGGGCCTTTTGCAGGGCTTAGCGCAAGGTTCGTGCCAGCGCTGGAGGCCTGCCGGATGGGCGTTTCCTGCCTTGGCAAGCCGTCACTCGGCTGAAATTGCCGGGTCACAACCGTCGCACACCTTTCGTTAATTGTTTCGGGCCAGGGTGCAGGCAGCAACGGAGATGCGGCGCATGGCGAAGGCGGAGGCGGCGGAAGGGGCGGCGGACGGCGCTGCCAAGAAGGGCGGCAAGAAGAAGCTGCTGCTGATCCTGGTGCCCGTCCTGCTGCTGGGCGGCGGCGCGGGCGCGTGGTTCTCCGGCGTGCTGCCGCGGCTGCTCGGCCACGGGGAGGAGGCGGCGCACGGGGAACATGCGGAGCATGGGGAACACGGCGCTCCGGCCGGGGAGAAGGGCGGCGAGAAGGGCGGCGAGAAGGCGGAGGCGGCGAAGGCACCTGCCTTCATGGACCTGCCCGACATCGTCGCCAACCTGAATGCCGGCCGCCGCACCGCCTTCATCAAGCTGAAGGCGAAGTTCGAGCTGTCGAAGCCGGAGGACGCCGTCGCGATCCAGGC
This sequence comes from Acetobacteraceae bacterium, assembly GCA_036398775.1. Classification (GTDB taxonomy): domain Bacteria; phylum Pseudomonadota; class Alphaproteobacteria; order Acetobacterales; family Acetobacteraceae; genus DASWOJ01. Next base: position 8,957 of record DASWOJ010000255.1, on the reverse strand, counting down.
CGCCATGCCGCGGATCGTGGACCTGTTCCAGTCCTACTTGCGCGAAATGCGTCCGGAGGAGCTGCGCGGCACCGCCGGCACCTATCGTCTGCGGGAGGAGCTGATCGCCCGCGCCAACATCGCCGCCCCGCCGGCGCGCGTGCTGAACGTGCTGTTTTCGGAAATGCTGGTCCAATAGCGGACTAGGAAGGAGATCCCAGGATGGGAACGTTGGATTGGGTGCTGGAGGTCGTGCTGATCGGCCTGCTGCTGGTGACATTGCTGCACGCCTTGAGGCTGGAGCGCGCGCTGGCTGTGTTGCGGCGCGACCGGACGGCGCTGGGGGATGCGGTCGCCGGGTTCGACCAAAGCGCACGGGCGGCGGAGCAGGGCATCGGCAAGCTGAACAGCCTGACGGGCGAGGCGGCGCAGCAGGTGGCCCGCAAGATCGAGCAGGCGTCTGCGCTCAAGGACGACCTGGCCTTCCTGGCTGAACGCGGCGAGCACCTGGCCGACCGGCTGGAGGCCGCGGTGCGTGCCGGCCGGGCGATGGAAGGGATGAAGGCGGCGCCCGGCGGCGACGCCCAGCCGCGTCCGCGCAGCAGCGCCGAACGCGACTTGCAGCATGCCATGCGAGGCTCGCGATGAGCCGGCGCTGGCTGTCGGTGATCGCGACCAGGCGTCCGGGGGGGCTGCCGGTGTTCCGCCCGCTCCCCTTGGCGTGCGTGACGATGGTCCTGCTGCTGGGGGTAAAGACGCGGGAGGTCGTGCACGCCCTTGGTGGCGCTCCGGCGGCGTTGCTGAGCGCCGGCCGGGCCATGGTGCCCGTCGCGGCGGCTGCGGCGCACGAGAAGGCGGCGCCACCGGCGCCTGCTAAGCCGGCGGCGTCCCACGCCCCGGCCCACTCGGAGGATGCCCGCGCCGATGCGCCCGCGGCTGCGCCGGCCGCTCCGGTGTCATCCGTGCCGCCCGTGCCGACGGACCCGCCGATCAGCGAAAGCGAGCGTGCCCTGCTGCTGGACCTGCGCGCCCGGCGCGGCCAGATCGAGACGCGGGAGCAGGCCCTGGCCACGCGCGACGGCGTGGCCGCCGCTGCCGAGAAGCGGATCGGCGAGCGTGTCGAGCAACTGCAGGCGCTGCAAGCCAAGCTGGAGGCGATGGAGGCTGCGCGGCGCGAGCGGGATGATGCGAACTGGCGCGGCCTGGTCAAGACATATGAGGTCATGCGTCCGCGCGACGCCGCTGCCATCCTGAACGAGCTGGAGATGCCGGTGCTGCTGCAGGTGCTGGACCGCATGAAGGAGGCCAAGGCCGCGGTGCTGCTGGCCGCCATGCTGCCCGACCGCGCCCGGACCGCAACCGTGCAGTTGGCGGCGATGCGGAGCCGCTCGGTCGCGCCGCCCGTGCTGCCAGACGCCGTGCCGCCCCCTGCCGTGCCGTCTCCTGCTGCTCCGCCTCCTGCTGCGGCGGGAGCAGCGGGATGAGCGCCGTGCGGCGCCGGGCCGCCATCCTGGCTTCCATCATGGCAGCAGCGGCCTCTACTGCCTTCGCCGGTGATGCCGGCGTGGTGCAAACGGTCAACCACCCCGGGTTCGGCCGCCTGGTATTCGAGTTCGCTGGACCGACCGAGTACAACCTGGCGGTGGACGGCGACCGGGTGATGGTCGTGTTCGAGGGGGCGCCCGTCATCACCAGCCCCGGCGTCCTGCCGCGCAATGTGCGCGGCATCCAGGGCGGGCAGGGGGCGGCCACCCTGCTGCTCAGCCCCGGCGCCCGGGCGCGGCCGACCGTGATCGGCAACCGGGTGGTCATTGACGTGCTGGATCCGCCGCGGGGGCCGCGCGGGCCGGCTGGCCGGACGATGCCGTTGCGTCCGGCGCCGGCCGCAACGGCGGCAACCCCGCCGAACGCCGCGCCAGCCTTGCCAGTGGCACAGGAGGCGCCTTTGAACGCGTTGCCGGCCGCCTCGGTCAAGACCGCATCGGGACCGCAGGCCGAGCTGGCGCCCGCGCCCAAGCTACCCGGCCCGAAGAAGGAAGCGGTTCCGGAGTCACCGGGCGCCAAGCCCGGGCCCAAGCCTCCGGTGCCCGGCGGGGATGCCGGCCTTCCTGCCGCTGCGGAGGGTGCTGCCGCCCAGGCGGCACCGCCTCAAGCACCGGCACCGCCGCAAGCACCGGCACCGTCCAAGCCGGAAACGTCCATGCTTGCCTCCGTGGTGGTGCTTGCCGAACCCGGCACCGGTGCGGCGGCCCTGCGGCGTGGCGACCGCGTCCTGATCGTGTTCGACGGCCCAGCCGAGGTGGACGAGGCGCGGCTGCGCCGCCTGCCCGGATTTGCCGACGCAACGGTGCAGCGCGGCCCGGCGGCGACGACGCTCCAGGTTCCGCTGGCATCCGGCTCCGTTGCCCTGTCGCGGGAAGCGCCGGGCTGGCGCATCGTCCCGTCGCCATCGCTGCGCAGGGCGGGCGATGTCGAGGCGGCTGGGGCGGTCGTGCCGGAGCAGGCCGGCGACGACGTCGTGTTCAAGCTGGCGCAGCCCGGCCGCGTGGTTGCTGTCGCCGATCCGGTCACCGGCGGAGGCCTGCTGGTCGGCACCGTCAACCCGGCGTCCGGTCCTGCTGCCGGCTTGCCGGCCGGCGCCAATGTCCCGGGCGCGGCCATCCTGCCGACCTGGGCCGGCGTTGCCGTCGAGCCGTTTTCCGATGACCTGGTGCTGCGCGCCGCGCCGGTCGGGTTCGTGCTGTCGGCATCCGGCGCGGCAGCGGTTGCACCCGCCCCGCCGGCCGCCCTGACCCGGCGGTTCGACTTCCCTGACCAGCCGGTTCCGGCGCTGATGCAGCGCCTGCGCGCTGCTACGGCGGCAGCGGCGGCAGCGGCGCCGCGTGCGCGCACGCCGGGTCGTGTCGCTGCTGCGCAAGCCATGTTGGCGCTGGGCCTTGGGGCGGAGGCGCAGTCGGTGCTGTCCCTGGTCGCCGCCGACGATCCTACGCCGCCGCCGGACGTGGCGGCGTTGTCCGCCATCGCCGGGCTGCTGGCTGGGCGTGTGACTGCCGCTCAAGGTCTGGATGCCGCTGCCTTGGACGGCTCGGACGAGATCGCTTTGTGGCGGGGCGTGCGCGACGCGATGCTGGGGCGTACGGAGGCAGCCGCGCGGGTCCTGCCGGGGCTGATGCCGCTGGCGCTCGTTTACCCGGCGCCGCTGCGGGACCGGGTGCTGCCGGTTGTCGCGGAAACGGCGGTGCTGGCCGACCATCCCGCTGCGGCGTCCTTGCCCGACCTGCCGCATCTCGGCTTTGCCCGCGCGCTGCAGATGGAGCGGCGCGGGCAGGAGTTTCAGGCGCTTGCGGCGTATGACGCCCTTGCGGCTGGACAGGACCAGCTTGACCAGGTGCGCGCCGGCGCGGCTGCGGTGGAGCTGCGCCTGGTATCGGGCAGGATGGATGCCGCCCAGGCCGCGGCGGCGATGTCGCGGCTGGTTGCAACCTGGCGCGGCGATGCGCGGGAGGCGGCAACCCGGATGCGTGCGGCGGAGCTGTACGGCAAGGCCGGCACCTGGCGCCCCGCGCTCGACCTGCTGCGCGAAACGGAGGCGCTATTCCCGGATGCCAAAGTGGCCATACGGGCGCGCATGGCGGCGGTGTTCAACGGCTTCCTGGCCGGGGCCGACGTGGTGGCGCCGCTGGACGTCATCACGCTTGTTGCCGAGTACGCCGACTGCATCCCGGCCGACGCGGACCTGGCTGGGCTGTTGGCGGACAAGCTGCTGGACTTGGATTTGCCCGCCCGTGCCCGCGCGGTTTTGGAGCCGCGTGTCGCGGCGGCGGCGCCGGGTCCCGTGCGGTCCGTCCTCGGCCATCGGTTGGCGGCGCTGCAGTTGGAGGCTGGCGAAGCCGAGGCGGCGGGACGGACGCTTGCTGCGACCGAGCTGGCGGGGCTGCCTGAACGGCTGGTGGGTGAGCGTCTGATGCTGGGCGCCCGCATCAAGGCGGCCCGCGGCGATCCGTCCGGCGCGGCGGCATTGCTGGCCACGGCGGGAACAGCGGCGGCGGACGACCTGCGCGCCAGGGTGCTGGAGCAGGCAGGGGATTGGCGCGGCGTCCTGGCGGCGCTCGACAGCCTTTCGGGCCGGGTCCTGCCGGCGGATGGCCCGGTGCCGGACGGCCAGGCCGAGCTGGTGCTGCGCCAGGCCAGTGCTGCGGTCCAGCTAGGCGACGCTGGCGTGCTGCGCGCACTGAACGGACGTTATGCTGCACGCTTGTCTGGGGCGCGCGCAGACCTGTTCCGGCTTTTGACGGCATCGCCGGTCGGCGGGATCAGCGACCTGCCGCGTGCAGGCCGGGAGATTGCATTGGCTCGTGCCGCATCTGGGCCAATCCGCTGATCTATGTTGCGTAACTTCAACGATTGGCCGCTCCTCATTACGTGCACGGCTCGCAGCCCCAAATTCACTTGCGTTGCTGTGCCCTTAGCCTTAGATCGTCGGCTCTTGGCCCAAGGGTGCGATCCCGCACAACAGGCCGTCTACTGGTTTGGGGGTACGTGATGAACGCACTTGCTCAACTGGGGATGGTCTCGGAACTTCCGAGCGAAAACCAGACGATTGCAAGCTTTCGGTCCTTTGAGGGCGAGGACAGAAAAGACTATTTTGTGGAGCGGGACGGCATGAAGTTTGCCGGCACCCATCTCCTGGTTGATCTCTGGGGAGCGACCAACTTGGCCGATCCCTCACTGATTGACGCGGCACTGCGTGACGCGGCGATTCGTGCAGGGGCAACGATACTGCACAGCCATTTCCATCACTTCACGCCCAATGGCGGAGTGTCGGGCGTGGTCGTGCTGGCGGAAAGCCACATTTCGATCCACACCTGGCCGGAGCGGAATTTCGCTGCGGTGGACATCTTTATGTGCGGCGCGTGCGATCCGCATGATGCCGTGCCCGTCCTGCGGAACGCGTTCCATCCCGAGCGCGTCGTGCTGGACGAGCAACGGCGCGGGCGCGTTTCCTAACAACATCCTACCATAGCGCCGTCCTGAACCGGCCTTCACCGGGCTAGGGCGGCGCTATGCGTTTGTTAGGCGGGTCACGGCATGACTGAATGGCTGAACGAAACGCTTTATCCTGATTGGGGCCAGCGATTTCGCGTCGTGCGCGAACTGGCCCGGGTTCGCAGCAGGTACCAGGATATCCAAGTGATCGAGACGGCCTCGCACGGCAAGGTGCTGGTGCTGGACGGGGCAATCCAAATCACCGAGGCGGATGAATTCTTCTATCAGGAGATGATTGCCCACGTGCCGTTGCTGGCGCATGGCGCGGCACGGCGCGTGCTCATCATCGGCGCAGGCGACGGTGGGGTGCTGCGCCGGGTCCTGCAGCACCAAGGCGTCGAGCAGGCCGTCATGGTCGAGATTGACGGTGAGGTGATACGCCTGTCGCGCGAGCACCTGCCCGGCATCGGCGGTGACGCTTGGACCGATTTACGCGCCCGGGTGATTGTTGGCGATGGGGTTGCCCATGTGGCTGATGCCGCGCCAGGGTCGTATGACGTAATTATCGTGGACAGCACCGACCCGGCCGGAGTGGGTGAGGCGTTGTTCACAGAGGGCTTTTACGCCGATTGCGCCCGGGTGCTGTCTCCGGCTGGAATGGTGGTCAACCAGTCCGGCGTGCCATTCATGCAACCGGAAGAGTTGCGCGTGACTAGCCTGCGGCGTGCGCAGGCATTTCCCTTCGTGTCTGCATACGTTGCGGCAGTGCCGACCTATGCAGGGGGGCTGATGGCGCTCGGGATTGCCGCAAAGGCGCCAGGGTTGGACCGGGTGCCCGCCGAGGAGATACGGATCCGTGCCGCGAGGGCCGGCATCCTCGGGCAGACCCGGTATTGGACGCCGGAGATTCATGCCGGCGCCTTCAACCTGCCGCCCTACATCTCGGAACTGCTGCCTTGAGCAGGCCGGGCTGGCTTTGCCGAACGGGTGGCCGGCATGTGGGTCAACAGGGGCGTGGCGGAGTTCGCGCCTACTGCCGGCCACGCTCATCCTTTGCGGGCGCCTGCTCGTGCTTGCTGCCGCCAGGCTCCAGGGTTTCGGCGCCGCTGCGGGTGCCGCCGAATTTGTCGGCGCCGCCGGCGTCCTCGGCACCGGGCTTCTTGTGATTGCCGGTGTCCTGCTCGTCGTCGGTGTGCTTGATCGTCTCTTCGGTGTGGGGCTGCTTCACGGTGGCGCTCCTGTTGGCTGGACCATGCCAACGCGCCGCTGCGCCCAGGTTTCCCCCGACGTCAGGACAGCACGAAGCTCTGCACCAGGCTGCCTGACACCAGCCGCCAGCCGTCGGCCAGCACGAAGAAGATCAGCTTGAACGGCAGGGACACCGCGTTGGGCGACACCATCATCATTCCCAGGCTCATGAGCACGCTGCCGATCACCAGGTCTATGACCAGGAACGGCAGGTAAAGCAGGAAACCCATCTCGAACGCCCGGCGCAGCTCGCCCACCATGAAGGCCGGCACCAGGGCGCGCCAGCCAGCCGCATCCGGCGTGGCGGGCGCTGGCATGTTGGCCAGGTCCAGGAAAAGCTGCAGGTCGGCGCCCCTGACGTTTGCGGCCATGAAGCGGTGGAACGGCTCGGCCGCGAGCTTAAGCCCCTCGATCTCGCCCACCGTGCCCTGGGTCATGGGCTGCAGGCCGGCGGTCCAGGCCTGGTCCATCGCGGGCTGCATGACGAAGAACGTCAGGAACAGCGCCAGCCCGACCAGCACCGTGTTGGGCGGCGTGCCCTGTGCGCCGATGGCGCTGCGCAGCAGGGACAGCACGATGATGATGCGGGTGAATGCGGTGCCCATCACGAGCAGGCTGGGGGCGAGGGACAGCAGCGTGACCAGCGCGGTCAGTTGGACCAGCCGCCCTGTGGCCCCGGCCTGCCCGGCGGCGCCCAGGTCTATGTTGAGCGACTGCGCCTGGGCTGGGCCGGCCAGCAGAAGCGCGGCGGTGAGCGTCAGGCAGGCCAGCAGCAGGGGCCAGCGGCGCGGGGTCATGCCCCGGCATCCCGTGCTGGCAGCCATGCGACCACCACGTCCGCACCGCCGCCGGTCAGCAGCAGCAGGTCGCGTCCGTCGCAGGCGACCAGGTGCAGGCGCCGGGTCCGGTCCAGCGCCAGGGCTTCCCGCAGTTGCAGCCGCCGTCCGGCGCCGGGCCGGGCCAGCCCGGCGGCACGCACGCCCCGCGCGCCGAGCCACACCAGCCCGAGCACGACGGCCAGGGCGCCAAACGCCGTCAGGGTTTGCAGCGAATCCATGTCAGGGCCTTTTGCCGGGGTTGAGTCATGCCGGGGCGTCCGCCCTCAGCGTTGCGCCGAGCTGGTCAAGCTCGGCCAGGATCGCCGCCAACTGCGGACGGGCGAGGCGGCCCTGGTCCGGCGGCAGATCCAGCGTCTTGGCGCACAGCAGGCCGACGGCCCCATCCAATCCCGACAGGTCCACCCGCCGGCCGGACTCGGCCAGGGCGCGGGTGACGGCGACGATGCGCTGCACCTGCTCCGCCAAGGCCTGCTGCTGGGCGATGGGGTTGGAAGGCGGCGTCGGCCAGGGATCAAATGCTGTGGTCACGGGAACAGCTTGGCATTAAAGGGTTAACGATCCCTTTCTGTTCTTTTGTGCCAACTGCCGCCTGCTATGGCTGTTCCAGTGACTGCGTGGGGCAGAGCGCCCAGGCCCCCCAGGGGCCGCAACCATCGTGCTGCCGGCCCGGGGATCGCCGCGTCGCAAGCGGCTCGCAATAGCCATGCGCGCCGGCAGACGGGCCGGAGCAAACGCCGCCTGATATTACACCATCCATTAACCTTTCGATGCGATCCTGCTCCATGCGGCATCGGTATGCGGCATGGGGGCGTGGGATGGATGCAAGCGGGCAAGTTCCGACCGACATCGGCCTGTTCCAGTTGGCGGAGCGCCGGCTGGCCTGGGCGGGGGAGCGGCAGGCGGTGCTGGCGCAAAACGTCGCCAACGCCAACACGCCGGGCTATCAGCCCCGGGATATCGCGCCCTTTGCTGCGGCGCTCGGCGCGGTGTCGCCGGGTTTGGCTACGACCGACCCTGGCCACATGCAGCCGACGGCAGGCACGGCTGGGATGGCGCACAGCCGCCCGCGGGAGCGTGCGCCGGACGGCAACGCAGTCTCGCTGGAGGATCAACTGATGAAGGTGGCCGACACCTCGAGCACGCAGGAATTGGTGGCGAACCTGTATCGCAAGTATCAAGGGCTGTTCCACACCGCGCTGGGCCGGGCGGGCTAGGCCGATGGACATCGCCAAGGCGCTGGCCCTGTCCGCCCGGGGCATGGACGTGCAGACTGCCCGGCTGCGGACCATTGCCGAGAACCTCGCCAACCAGGACACGACCGGCTCGCAGCCTGGCGCGCAACCTTACCGCCGCAAGCTCATCACGTTCGAGAACCGGATGGATTCCGCGTTGGGCACCGAGGCCGTGCGGGTCCGCAGCATCGCGCCTGACCGGGGCGAGTTGCCGAAGCGTTACGATCCATCGCATCCGGCGGCGGACTCGGCCGGCTATGTCCTTACGCCGAACGTCAACAGCTTCGTCGAGGTCATGGACATGCGCGAGGCGCAGCGGGCCTACACCGCCAACCTGAACGTGATGGAGGCGACACGCTCCATGCTGACCCGCACGATCGAGCTGCTGAAGTGACGATCCCCAGCATCACCGTCACGCCGTCCGGCGCCGCCGGCGCCTATGCACGGGTGCAGTCGGGCGACCTCGGCGGGGCGTCGGGCGCGTCGGGCGGCGGATTTGGCGATATGCTGAGCCACGCGTTGTCGGGCGTCGTGGACGCCGGGCACCAGGCGGATGCCAAGTCCATGCAGGCCATCGCCGGCCAGGGCAACCTGACCGACGTCGTCACCGCGGTGTCCCGCGCCGAACTGGCGCTGCAATCAGCTGTCGCCATACGCGACCGGGTGGTGCAGG
>DASWOJ010000254.1:0-3388 GCA_036398775.1 Acetobacteraceae bacterium | reverse complement strand
GGCGCGGGTGCCGGGCACGATGCCGTCGGCAAGGGCCGAGAACCAGGCGTCCTCGTCCGGCAGCCGCTCGCGCCAGGTGTCGCGCACCGCCACCTGAGCATCGCGAGGGGCACCGTCGGACAGCAGCGACAGCAGGCTGATCGCGCTCTGCCCCCCGTGCAGGGGCAGCGATTGCGGCTGCTGCACCGACACCGTGCCGTCATGGGCGCGCAGGTCGCCCCAGGCCTCGAAGACATGGGCCATCGGCAGGTGCCACCCGGCGGCAAAGGCCGTCTCGTCCGAGCCGGCCGACGCATGGATGCTGAGCGGCAGCAGGCCGAGTGCCGCCGCGAAGCCCGGCACCGTGTGGGCCGGGTTGGTGTCCAACATCACCAGCGCCGTCACGCGGCCAGCCGCCATGTCGTCCTGCAAGGCGCGCAGCCCGGCGTCGCCGTCCACCGGCCGGTGCTCGAAGGGCGGCAGTAGGTCCCAGGTCCGCCCGCGCCCGCCCAGCGCCTCGTTGACCGCATGGACCAGCGCATGCGCCTCCGCCGGCAGGGACGGCCCGGCGTGGACCAGGGCACGGCCTCCCGCGCCGCGCAAATCGGCGAGGGCGGAGGCGACCCACGGCGGCGCGTCGGACGGCGCGGCGCCGGACAGCACGCCGGCGGCCAGCGCCATCAACCCACGGTGCAGCTCGGCCGGGGCGGCAGCTACGCGATGGTCGGCGAGGGTGCCCAGCAGCGTCGGCACGCTTTCGACCGCATAGATGCGGCTCATCGGCCCGCGCACCGGGTTGCGGCGGCTGCCGAGGTCGCGGGCATGCCGCACCCAGCCGGGAGCGCCCGAGGCCAAATCGCTGTCCAGCCCCACCACCACATCCGCCGCGTCGCAGCGCGGGGTGAAAACCAGGGACTGACCATAGGCCAGCACCGCGCCGGCACACGACGTGTCCCGGCCATCGGCTTCCCACTGGTGCCAGCGAGCTTCCGGCAGCCGGGCCAGCACCGCGTCAATCGCTGCGCCCAAGCTGGGCGACGCACAGGCTCCGGTCAGGATGCGCAGGCCCGCCCCATGGGTTTCCAGCAGCCGCTCCCGCACCGGGACCAGTTGGTTCAGCAGGTCGCCCAGCGTGGCGGGCTGGCCGCCGCGCAGCACGCCCACGGCGCGGTCGGGGTCGTAGAAATCCAGGATCGCCGCCTGCGCCAGCGCATCGGTCGCGCCGAGGCTTGCGGGATGCAGCGGGTTGCCCTCCACCTTCACCGGGCGGCCCATCCGGTGCTCCACCACCACGCCCAGCGCGGCGCCGCCGACCGGCAGCGCAGTGGCGTAGCGGTTCGGCAGGCCTGGCACGATGCCAGGTGGCGCCTCGACCGCCGGAACCCACTTGTTCCAGCTTTCCGCGGGATTGCCGCAGCCGGACAGGCCGCCAAGCGCGAAGCTCGCCGCCATCAGCTTCAGCAGGCCGCGGCGCCGGGTCGGATGGGTCATTGCCGCCGCGAGCGACGGGAACACCCGCGCTGCCTCCGCCGGGTCCTCCAGCACCTGGCGCCAACGCTGGGCGGGAGTCAGCGGTGGCATATCGAGCACTCCTGCAGGTTGCGCCCGCCAATGTGATATTGCTGGATCAACGCCTCTGCCGAGGGAGTGTCAGGCGTGCGCTGCCAGGTCGTGTTGTAGATCTCAGACGCCGGGCGCAGGTTCGGCCCGGGGTTGCGGTGGCAGGACAGGCACCACTCCATCGTCATCGGCGCCGCCTTCCACATCAACGGCATCTCCGCGACGTTGCCGTGACAGGACGAGCAGCCAACGCCCTTGGTCACGTGGATCGAGTGGTTGAAGTAAACGTAGTCCGGCAGGTTGTTCACCCGCTGCCACTGCAGCGGCTTATCCTGCGCCAGGCTGGCGCGTACCGGGGCCAGCACATCAGCATTGGTCCAGATCTGCGAATGGCAGGTCATGCAGGTATGCGTCGGCGGTAGCCCGGCGTTGGCCCCGACCTCGACGTGGCTGTGGCAGGTCTGGCAGCCCACGCCCAGCCCGGCGACATGGTGCTGGTGGCTGAACGGCACTGGCTGGTCCACGACGAATCCAACGCCGCGCGCCCAATCCGTCCGCGGCGCGATCCACCACCAGCCGCAGCCGCCTACGACGAACGCAGCCGCGGAGAGCATCGCCAGCTTCATCCAAAGGTTTGCGCTTGGGCGGAAGATGGCAGCCATGGAGCGGGACCCTAAGTACCTGGCATACCGGGCGCCAGCCGTTAAGCTTGTTCGACGGTAAGTTTCACCCGATGGTGAACGGGCCGCCGGACGGCCTGTTTCAGCGGCGATCCGGGGCTGTTTGATCGCAGCGGCAAGGTCTGTGTCGGCGCCCGGTCGACCTGGGGCGGGTCCCGACACCGACGCGTCTGTCCGCTTTCCCCATATTAACGTGGAGGCGTACGATGGACCGTATAGGCGAGGCGCTGGCTGATCCGCCGGCCCGTGACAGCGCAACAAACATTGGCCGCAAGCGCCAGGAGGGCATCTACATCGCCGGGTTCGCCGGGCGCTGGCAGCCGGTCCCGGCCTCGCCGGAGCAGCTGGCATCCGCGGCGTTGCGAAAGTTCAGCCGCGACGCCGCTGCCTACTTCGCAGCCGGCGTGGGGCGCCACCGACATTTTTAAGGCGCTGAACCTCGACGCCAAGGCGGCTTTGATCGGGCGGCCCGACATCCGGGGCCTGGTGTTGGCGGGTGAGCAGAGGGCAACGGCATGCTTGCCAATCCCGCCACCGAACTTGACCTGACGTTCGGCCGCGGACCGCCGCAGCCGCCGCGAACTGGGCTTCTCAGCTCTTATCGTCTTGCACGACGCCATTCCGGAGCAGGCGAGATAACGAGTTCAGGGGCGGACTGCTGTGCGACCCGCACCCGCGCAGGCGGCAGCCCGGGAACAGGCACCTCCAACGCAAACAAGCCGCCTTCCTGAGGGCGCCGTTTCCGCTCCGTTTCGGGCAGCTTCCAGGTCGCCGAGGTCACGAACAAGGTGCCGAGGTCTGCGCCGCCAAAGGCCGGCATGGTCGGATACTGGGCCGGGACTAAAACTTGCCGCTCCAGCCGTCCATCCGGATCGAAACGCAACAAGCAGCCGCCGCCGAACACCGCGCACCAGTAAAATCCGTCCCGGTCCACCGAAGCGCCGTCTGGGCCGCCCTCGCTGCCACCCTCGTCCACCTGCGCGAACACTCGGCGCCCGTCCGCAGCGCCTGTGGCCGGGTCGTAGTCAGCCGAACCACGCACGACCCGCGGTGGGCAGCCTTGGTATTCACCGCTGGCTATCCTGACGGCGCTCACGCTGCGCGCGGTGTTCCGCCTGGCCTACCGGCAAGCCGAGGGCCTGCTCGGCTCCATCGTCGGCTTGCTCGGC
>DASWOJ010000253.1:0-7171 GCA_036398775.1 Acetobacteraceae bacterium | reverse complement strand
CCGACATGAGCAGCGCCCGCCGCGCCCGCGCCGTCGCCCGGCCCCGCCAGGTCGCGATGTACCTGGCCAAGCAGCTTACCAGCCGGTCGCTTCCCGAGATCGGCCGCAAGTTCGGCAACCGTGACCACACGACGGTGATGCACGCTGTGAAGGTAGTGGCGGAACTGATTGAAACAGACGCAGATTTCAGCGAGCGGGTGGAACTCCTGCGGCGAATGCTGGAAAGCTGACCTTCCCCCTCTTCCTCCGGGAGAGGGTTGGGGTGAGGGGTCTTGGCTGCGGCGCGGAGAACCGAACAAGCTGCTTGAACGCAGTCACGCCTTGGATTGCTTGATACCTTCCCGCCCCCTCACCCCGACCCTCTCCCGGAGGGAGAGGGAGCAGCAAGCAATTCCACACAAGCGTTTGCCACCGGCACGGCATCCGCTAAGGTGCGCGCCCCAGCCGCGCCTCCTGGCGGTGGCCAACAGGATGGATGCCATGAAGTTCAAGGCCGACCGTGCCACGCTGATGAAGGCGCTGGCGCATATTCAAAGCGTCGCCGAGAAGCGCAACACCATCCCCATCCTGGCCAACGCCCTGATCCGCGCCCGCGACGGCCGCCTGTCGTTCACCGCGACCGACATGGAAATTGCCATCGTCGAGGAAGTCGCCGCCAGCGTGTCCCGCGACGGCGCTGCCACGGCACCCGCCGCCACCCTATACGAGATCGTCCGCAAGCTGCCGGAAGGCGCCGAGCTTGAGTTCGAAGTAGCCGGCGAAGGCGCCCAGATGACGCTGCGCGCCGGACGCTACGCCACCAGCCTGGTGACGCTGCCGACCGACGACTTCCCCAACATGACCGCCGGGAGCCTGCCGCACCAATTCCGCCTGACCGGCCTGGCGCTGCGTGGCCTGATCGATCGCACCCGGTTCGCCATCAGCACGGAGGAAACCCGGTATTACCTGAACGGCATCTACCTGCACGCCGCCGAGGGCGACGCCGGCCCGGTGCTGCGCGCCGTCGCCACCGACGGCCACCGCCTCGCGCGCGTCGAGGAGCCGATCCCTGAGGGCGCCGCCGGGATGCCCGGCGTCATCATCCCCCGCAAGACCGTCGCCGAACTCCGCAAGCTGCTGGACGAGGAGGCTGGCGAGGTCGAGGTCGCGCTGTCCGACACCCGCATCCAGTTCAAGGCGGGTCCGATTACCCTCACCAGCAAGCTGATTGACGGCACCTTCCCGGAATACGAGCGCGTCATACCCAAGGACAACGACAAGGTGCTGAAGGTGGGCAAGAAGGACTTCTCCGACGCCGTGGCGCGCGTCGCCGCCATCAGCAGCGAGCGGTCGCGTCCGGTGAAGATGGCCCTGGCCCCGGACCTGCTGACCCTGTCTGCCGCCAGCCCCGAGCAGGGCACGGCGAGCGAGGAGCTGGACGGCGGCCGGGTCAACTACAGCAGCGCGCCCTTGGAGATCGGCTTCCAGGCGCGCTACCTAAACGACATCACCGACCAGATCGCGGAGAAGGTGGAGTTCCATTTCTCCGATGGATCGGCCCCGACGGTCGTACGGGACGGCGGGGACAGCAGCGCGTTGTATGTGCTGATGCCGATGCGGGTCTGAGACGGGGCCGGGCCAAGACATACCAGCCAGCGCCCGTGATTGCCGGCCGCCCAACCGGCGCGGCAATCCAGCGGTCGGAAAATTGCATCGCCGATCCACTCGCAGCGACGGCGCATGAAGCGGCGAGCGGGCTGCTGCCGCTGACGCGATGCTGAGGCTCACCCGTCTCACCCTGACCCAGTTCCGCAACTATCCTGCGCTGGCCTGGCGGCCCACGGCCCGCATCTCGGTCGTCACCGGCCCGAACGGCTCCGGCAAGACCAACCTGCTGGAGGCCGTGTCCCTGCTGCAGCCCGGCCGCGGCCTACGCGGGGCACGCATCGCGGAACTGGCCCGGCAGGCGCCGGACGCGCCGGGCACATGGGGCGTCGCGGCCCGCGTGCTGCACGCCGGCACCGAGGCCGACCTCGGCACCGGAACATCCCCGGACGGGCCATCGGACCGCCGCGTCTTCCGCCTGAACGGCGCCGCGCCGCGCGGCCAGGCGGAGATCGCTGCCGTGATGGCCGCAGTCTGGCTGACGCCGCAGATGGATCGGCTGTTCCAGGAAGGCGCGTCCGGACGCCGCCGCTTCCTCGACCGGCTGGTCTGGGCGCTGGAGCCGGGCCATGCCCGGGAAGTCTCGGCATATGAAACGGCGCTGTCCGGCCGGAACCGCCTGCTGGCGGCGGGAGGCGCCGACCCGGCCTGGCTAGCGGGCCTGGAGGACAGCATGGCCCGGCATGCCGTCGCCGCTACGGCCGCACGCGCCGGCCTGGTGGCGCGGCTGAACCAGGTGTTGGCAGCAGGAGTCAACGGACGGTTCCCGGCGGCCCAATTGACCCTGCTGGACCGTGTGGCGGACCGGCTGGCGGCAGAACCCGCGCTTGCCGTGGAAGACTGGCTCCGCGCCAGCCTGGCCGATAGCCGTGGACAGGACGCGGCTGCGGGATCGGCATCCCTGGGCGCACACCGGGCGGACATGGCGCTGTCCGACGCCGAGACCGGGCTGCCGGCGGCGCTGGCCAGCACCGGGCAGCAAAAGGCGCTGCTGACCGGGGTCATACTGGGCCACGCCGCACTGATCGCCGACGAGCGTGGTGCGGCCCCGCTGCTATTGCTGGATGAGCCTGCGGTGCATTTGGACGCCCCGCGCCGGGCGGCGCTATGGAATGCCCTGTCGGCGATGTCCGCCCAAGTTCTGATAACCGGCACCGACCCGGCGCCGCTCTCGGCGCTGGACGGCCAAGCGGAGTGGCTGCGGGCGGGCGACGGAGCGCTGGTTCCGGAAGACCCGCCCCGCGCCTGACAGCATTCAGGTCTAAGCCTGGAAATCCAGGCCGATGTCCAGCACCGGCGCGCTGTGCGTCAGCCAGCCGACTGAGATCAGGTCAACGCCAGAGGCCGCGATTGCAGGCGCCGAGGCCGGCGTAACCCGGCCCGACGCCTCTGTTACCGCCCGCCCCGCCACCATCGCCACGCCTTCAGCCAGCATCTCCGGGGTCATGTTGTCCAGCAGGATGGCATCCACGCCGAGCGCCAGCGCCTCCTCAAGCTGGCGCAGGGTGTCCACCTCCACCTCGATCTTCACCAGGTGGCCGACACCGCGCCGCGCCCGCTCCACGGCCTGACGGATGCCGCCGGCAATGGCAACGTGATTGTCCTTGATGAGCACCGCATCATCCAGGCCGAACCGGTGGTTGCTGCCGCCGCCGGCCCGCACGGCATACTTCTCCACTGCCCGCAGTCCCGGGGTCGTCTTGCGGGTGCAGGTGACCCGCGTCCCATAGCCGTTGATGGCGGCAGCGATCGAGGCCGTGACCGTGGCGATGCCGCTCAGGTGGCATAGGAAGTTCAGCGCCGTACGTTCGGCGGTCAGCATCCCCCGCGCCGGGCCGCTTATGGTGGCGATCACGTCGCCGGGCGACACCTGGCTGCCGTCGGGCTTGCTGACGGCGACGCTGATGCCGGGTTCGATCAACTGGAAGGCCAGCGCGGCCAGATCCAGCCCCGCGATCACTCCCGGCTGTCGGGCGGCAAGCGCCGTCTCCGCCCAGCGGCCGGCGGGCACGATGGCGTCCGTGGTCAGGTCCCCTGCCCGGCCGAGATCCTCCAGCAGGGCGGCGCGCACCAGCGGCTCCAGCATCACGCGGGGTAGCGGGGACAGGGCCGCCGCCATCGTTTCCATCGAGGCGTCCATGGTCAAACCTCCAGCATGCGCTCGACGGCCCGGCGGGCACGTGCGGCCACTGCCGGGTCAATCACCACCTCGTGCCGCATCCCCTGCAGGGACTGCCGGATGTTGGCCAGCGTGATGCGCTTCATGTGCGGGCACAGGTTGCAGGGGCGCACGAACTCGATGTCCGGATGGTGCACGGCGACGTTGTCGCTCATCGAGCACTCCGTCAGCAGCAGCACGCGCGGCGGCTGACGGCGCCCGACATAGTCCGACATGGCGGCGGTGGACCCGGCGAAATCGGCTGCGGCAACCACGTCCGGCGGGCATTCGGGATGGGCGAGCACCACGACGCCGGGATGCCCGTCCCGCACCTGCTGGATGTCTGCCGGGGTGAACCGCTCGTGGACCTCGCAGTGGCCGGCCCAACTGATGATGCGCACCCCGGTTTCCTTGGCGACGTTCTGGGCCAGGTATTCGTCCGGCAGCATGATGACCTCGGGCACGCCGAGCGACTCCACCACTTCTCGGGCATTGCCCGAAGTGCAGCAGATGTCGGACTCCGCCTTCACCGCCGCGGAGGTGTTCACGTAGGTGACTATGGGCACGCCCGGATGGCGCTGGCGCAGCAGGCGGACGTCCGCCGGGGTGATGGATTCAGCCAGCGAGCATCCAGCCCTCTGGTCCGGGATCAGCACGGTCCTGCCGGGGTTCAGCAGCTTTGCCGTCTCGGCCATGAAGTGCACGCCGGCCATAACGATCACATCGGCCTCGACGGTCATCGCCTTGCGCGCCAATGCCAGGCTGTCCCCCACGACATCCGCCACGCAGTGGTAGATCTCCGGCGTCTGATAGGTATGGGCGAGGATGACCGCGTTCCGCTCCTGCTTGAGCGTCAGGATCGCCTCGATTTCCTCTGCGAAGCTGGGCCACTCCGCGGGCATCACCACCCGCTTGACCCGGTCGTAGAGGGCGTCGGTACGGGACAGGACGGCTGATGCGGCACCCATGATATACTCCCCAAGAGCACTATAAGTTATGCTGGGTATGAGCATTACAGGTGTCAAGGACGGGAGAGCGGCAGCTTGGTCCCGGCGACGGCGCGCTCGGACAGGACCTCTCGGCGGAAGCGGAACAACTTTGCCGGGCGCCCGCCGGTGCCGGACGAGATGACGCCGGTGTCCTCGACCAGGTCCTGCTGCTCGATCAAGCGGCGGAAGTTCTGCTTGTGGAGCAGGCGTCCGGCGATGCCCTCGACGGTCCGTTGCAGTTGCAGCAGGGTGAACTCCGGCGGCAGCAGCTCGAAGACCACGGGGCGATACTTGATCTTGGCGCGCAGGCGGGCGATGCCGGTGGCGGCAATCCGGCGGTGGTCGAGCGACATCGGCCGTCCGGGAGCGAGTTGAGCCTGCGGCTGCGGCGCCTCGGGCACCAGCCCGGCTTCATAGAGCAGCTCATAGCGTTGCAGCACCATTTCCTCGTTCCACTCGCGGCCATCGAGGCCGAAGGTGATGGCGGCGCGCTGCCAACGGTCGCCTGACGCGGCCGGGTCGCGCGCGGCACCGGTCCAGTCCCGCAGGCCTGCCACCAGGGAGGAGGTCGCCGGGGACGGCCCGGTCCGCTGGTCCTCCCATGGGAAGTAGTCGTACCAGCCCTGCCAGCCCGCTTCGTAACCGCCCGACGCCCGCCCCTCCTGGGTCAAGGCGAGATAGCTGATCGAGATCGCGTGGGGGATGGACTCAATTCCAGGCCCCCCGCGGTCGGCAAAGGTATATAGCTGCTCGACGTAGCCCAGGGGATGATGGGTCTGCTGCTCTACCCAGGCGCGCAGGCTGGATTGCAGGGACTTATGGCCGAGTTCGAAGGGTCCGGACGGCAACGCGCGTCCGGCCTGGACCGTCAGGATGCGCGGCTGGCCCGCCGTGACGGCGATCAGGACCGCAACCAGTTCTGCCGGGTAAACCGGGATCGCGGCTGTTGGCAAACACCGTCTCCTGTCCAGGGGACGCCCGCGGGCCAAGGGCGTCCTGCCCTGTCTTTCTCCTGCGAAACTACCTATATTGCATGCAGAATCACCCCCCATTGAGGTCACCCGCCGGCATGTCCGAAAACGCTGCGCCGCAGCCTGAGCACGAAGCCCATCTGCCTGATGCTTATGACGCTGCCTCCATCTCCGTCCTGAAGGGCCTGGATGCTGTCCGCAAGCGTCCCGGCATGTATATTGGCGACACCGACGACGGCTCTGGCCTGCACCACATGGCGTTCGAGATCATAGACAACGCGGTGGACGAGGCGCAGGCCGGCTATGCCACGACCTGCTCGCTGACGCTGAACGGCGACGGCAGCGTGACCGTGCGCGACGATGGCCGCGGCATCCCGACCGACATCCACCTGGAGGAAGGCATCAGCGCCGCAGAAGTCGTGCTGACCCGGCTGCACGCAGGCGGCAAGTTCAACCAGAACAGCTACAAGGTGTCCGGCGGCCTGCACGGCGTTGGCGCCGCCGTCGTCAACGCCCTGTCCGAATGGATGGAAGTCCGCATCTGGCGCAACGGCCTGGAGCACTTCATCCGTTTCCAGCACGGCGACACCACGGAGCCGTTGCGGGTCATCGGCCCCAGCGACAAGCCCGGCGGCACCGAGGTCATCTTCAAGCCCAGCACCGGTACCTTCACCAAGGTGGAGTTCGACTACGCCATCCTGGAGCGGCGCCTGCGCGAGCTGGCGTTCCTGAACAGCGGCCTGGCCATCACGCTGCGCGACGAGCGCCATGCGCCGGCGCAGGAAACCCAGTTCAAGTATGACGGCGGCCTGGAAGCCTTCGTCGCCTGGCTGGACCGCAGCAAGACCGCCGTGGTGGCCCAACCCATCAGCGTCACCACCGAGGAAAGCCAGGTCGGCATACGCGTCGAGTTCGCGCTGACCTGGAACGACTCTTTCCATGAGACGATGCTCTGCTTCACCAACAACATCCCGCAGCGCGACGGCGGCACCCACCTGGCCGGCTTCCGCCAGGCGCTGACCCGGGTGGTGACGAAGTATGCCGAGGGGATGGGCAAGAAGGACAAGCTGGACCTGGTCGGCGACGACATGCGCGAGGGCATGACCGCCGTGCTGTCGGTAAAGGTCCCCGATCCCAAGTTCAGCAGCCAGACCAAGGACAAGCTGGTCAGCAGCGAGGTGCAGCCCGTCGTGCAGGCCGCCGTAGCCGACACGGTGTCCCACTGGTTCGAAACCCATCCCAAGGAGGCCAAGTCCATCATCCAGAAGGTGATGGATGCCGCCTCGGCGCGTGAGGCCGCCCGCAAGGCGCGCGAGCTGACCCGGCGCAAGGGCGTGCTGGACGTGAGCAGCCTGCCGGGCAAGCTGGCGGACTGCCAGGAGCGCGACCCCGCCAAGTCCGAGATCTTC
>DASWOJ010000252.1:0-14507 GCA_036398775.1 Acetobacteraceae bacterium | reverse complement strand
ACGCCAACGACTGGCCGGACGGCATCCCCGGAAAGGGCGACCAGCCCGAATACTGGCCGGAGGAGTTGCGCCTAAGAGGCCTCCCAAGGGCTGCCAGAGGCTAGAACAGGTCCCCGGTGCCCATGCCCGTCCGGCGCGTCGCGTGGGCACTGCGGACGTGCTGGCGTTCGTCGTGGGCCAGGTGGCAGTGCTGGCACATGGCGACCAGGTTGGAGGGGTCGCAGTTGGGGGGGTGCCCGTCCAGGTGGCAGGCCGCAAGCACGACCGCGACAACCTTGACGTAGCCCCCGCGCGACAAGCGCCGGCGGAATGGCGGCTTGCCGTGCCCGAGCGCCGCCATTTCGGCCGGGTCAACCGTGATGAACCGTCCGCGCCGGTCGCGCGACCCCCAGGCGCCATGCGGCGCCCCGCACCGCTGGCATCGCCAGAACGCACGCTCCTTAACCCCACGGGCTATAGACGGCCAATCGGCCGGGTATAGCCCTTTCATCGCACGCGAGATCGGCACGGCAGCGACCCGAGGAGCTACCAGCCGACGGCGATAAGATGGCCTTCCGCATTGGCGCCCTGGACGCTGCCGCTCACGTAGCCGCGGGCGCCAAAGCGCGTCACGGCCGAAAAGGCGTTCCAGTTGAACATCGAGGCGCCGCCGTCCACGCCGCCCATCCAGATGCAGCCATTCGGGAACGGCTGCGGGAAGACGATGTCAAACCCCTGGCTTGCAGGGGCGACCGGCACCGGAACCTGCCCCGTGGTGATCGTCTGGATCATCAGCGGGCCAATCTTGATGTAGCCCTCCCCCGGGAACGCGCGCAGGTTGTTGGTCACGAACGACCCGAGCGCGGCGTTGATGAGGCCGGCGACGATGCGCCGCAGCCAGTTTGTGTTCGGAATGGCGCCGCTATCGTCCGTGTCCGGCGGGGACGGGGTAAGGGGAACGCCCTGGAAGGCCGGGGACAGGATTGGCGCCAGGGGCGCGATAGCCCGTGTCACCCAAAAGGTGTTGGCAATCGCCGTCCCGTCGTCGCCAGGGGGCGCCACCGGCGCCTGCGGCTGCCCCGTGAGGGTCACGTTCTCGAAGTCGTTGTATCCGTCGGCGAAGTTGAAGCCGTCGGTGAACACCGGCTTGGTATGCCCGGCCGAGATGAAGGTCGTATTGCCGCCGCCGGCCAGCCGCGCCAGCAGGTGGAACGGGGTCAGGTTGGCGATATACCATTTGCCCGGACCCGGCGGGAACAGCAGGTAGAAGTCAGCCGTCGGATTGCCGTTGACGATGATCGCGCCGGCAAAGGCTTGCGCGGCCGTCAGCAGCGTGTTGCCCCCAACTGTGACGCTGGTCACATTCCCGGCCAGGCCCCGCGCCCAAGCCGCGGTGATGACCTCCGTCCCGGCGGCCGTGCTGGCGGGCGTGGGAGCTTGCGGACTGCCCGTGAAGGTCGGCGAGTCGTTCGGCGCCTTGCCGTTGACCACAGGCAGCAACGCATTGTGGATGTCCAGGATGTAGCGCGTGCGCGCCGTGAGCTGCAGCAGCGGCAGGTTGGCCACGCCGCCGACGCCGCCCTGGACGGGTTCAGTGACCTCCCACTGGTGGACGTCGGGGAACGTGCTGGTTTCGGGCTGGTTGGCCATGGCGGCTCCTAGAAGGCGATGGTCCAGGTCCCCCGGAGCGACGTGGACGCATCCTTGGGGATCGGGGCGAAAAAGCGGTATTTCCGCGCGAACAGCAGGCCGCCGGCCGAGAACAGGCCGAACTCGCCAATGGACATCCCATTCGCCTCCTCCGCATCCAGCTCGAAGGCGCAGCGGACCGACCCAAGCACCGGGTAGTCCGCCGCGTTGAGCGGGCGCAGGTAGGGATTGGTCAGGGTGGTGTTGCCGTAGTCCGACGGGATCATGCTGGTGCCGACGCCGAGCTGGGTCAGGCCGGGGGCGGCGATGCTGCCGCCCAGCAGGCCCGCCAGGATCACGCCGGCGTTGACGACGACCAGGTTGGACTCGTCCACATGCTCGACCAGCCGGCCGCCGCGATACACGTCCAGCACGAAACGCCCCTGGACGGGGCGCGGGCCGGGATCACGGAAGCCAGAGGGAGACGTGGGCATAGCGCCAGGGTCGCGTCACGACCTCCGCGGAACATCTCTGTTCCGTGTCCCAGCGTTGGACCCCCTTTAGTGCGGCAGCAGCACCCGGCTGACCGACCCGTCCGGCAGCTCTATCAGGACGCCCATCGGCACCCCCCCATAGCGGACCTGCAAATATGGCTGCACCGGCGGCGGCGGAGCGTTGCCGTCCTCCTCGATGGTGCCATAGATCACGTTGTCGCCGCCGAACGTCCGGCTGCCATCGAACAGGAACGACCCGTCGAAACGGTTGTAGTGGGTGGTGACGAGGGTGTCCGTATCGTCCGTCGGCAGCTCCGCCAGGTCGGACAGCGCCGCGGCGCCGAGCGTCACGCTACGGAGCTGGGTGCCGGCATCGCGCAGCCGTTCCACCAGCGCCCGCAGCGTGGCGATGTAGCTGGACGGGTCGCCGCCACCGATCAAGTCATAGCCCACGACCGCATCGAACAGGCCATAGACCGGCACGGCCGCCGGGCTGAAATTGTAGCTGCCGTCGAAAGCCGGGATGCCGTCGAATGATGGCTCCGGGCCGCGGAAAATCGTGACGTCGTTGATCGTCACGTCCTGGCCGATGTAGTCGGCAATCGCCGCCTCGATGGCGACGTTGTTGCCCTTCGGCCGGAGGACCTCGACGATGATACGCCGCGCATACAGCCCGTCTGGCTCCCCGCCCAGGCGCGGCACCGCATACATCAGCCCTTGCAGATCCAGCCAATCGCCGGCGGCCGTGGCGGTATTCATCTGGTCCGGCATGGCGACGATGGCCGACTGCGCCAGCATCAGCTCTTGCGTCATCGCGTCCAGGTAGGCGTACAGAATGCTTCCGTAGGCGAGCAGGTGGTCGCCATTGGAGTCGTAGATGTCCCCCTGCCCGTCCAGCAGCCGCAGCGCCGCGGCGCCGCTTTGCGGGGCCGGCACAACCCATGGCGTCGTGTAGCCGCGCTGGACCGACAGCACCCCGGCCAGCTCCGCCACCGTCAGCCCGGCCAACGGGATGGACAGCGGCGCCCCCGACCCTCCCCGGACAGTGGTGGTCAACACGCCTTCGGCGACCTGCCACTGCATCCCGCCGTCGTATGACAGGCGCAGCGCGAGGAAGGCGTCCGGGTCCTTTCGGAACGCCCGGTTGATGTGCCCGAGGAGCTTGGTTGTCAGGCGCATGGCTACGTCAGCACGATGGCGCCGGGGACCAACTTTTCCGAAATCACCGCCGGAACGTCCACGTCGGAGGCAATCTGGAAATTGACCACACCGGGAACCGCCATGGCGAGGGAGACAATCTCCGCCATGATGCAGGTCGTGGCGATGTCCAGCCCGGCGATGTAGCCCGCGACGAGATTGCTGACAGTGAGCGCCGCGTCCGAGTGCAGGACGTTCGGGCCGACCGTCAGCACGGCCGACACCGGGACCGGCGTTTCCGTCGCCGCATAGACCAAAACCTGGACGCCGGCTGCCTTGTAGCCCGGCACCCGGCTGCCATCGGGGTTGCGGTAGCCGTGCAGCACCGTCGCCACGCGGGCGATCAGCGCCGGCGACGTGCCGCCGACTCCGTTGTGGACATAAACCTTGACCAGCCCGACCGGGTTGAGCGGATTTTCGAGGTAGGGTTCCTCGATGCTGACAAAGGCAACCCGTTCCACCAGGTTGCCGTTCACGTCGGTTACGAACGCCGCTTCCTTGGCCCCGAAGCGCAGCGCGTCCGGCGTGCCGCGCGCCAGCGTCTTGATGTAGCCGTTGAAGCGCAACAGCAGCTCCGCATCGGTTTCATCGTCCGACCCGGACACGAAGGCGACCAGGTTGGAGGCCGACACGAAGCCCGCCGGCGGCTGATCGAACTCGAAAGCGGTGTTGACCGGCAGGTTCGACGCCAGCCCCGGGGACAGCGCCACGACCGGCACGTCCGCGAAGCTACTGGACGGCTGGACGACGCTGTCCACCACGGCGCGGTATTGCACCGAGCTGGTGGGCTGGGACAGGATGGCCCCGGCCGGGATGATGACGGTGGCCTGCGACGGCGTGACGTTGACCCGCACCAGGCCGCCGGCCGCTTGCGCCGCCAGCTTCGTGAAGCTGAAGCTGCGGTAAACCGAAACCGGAACGGCTTCCACCAGCCCGGCGACCATTTGCTGGTAAAGCTCCTCGATCTCCTGCGCCGGCGCTTCCAGCATGACGCGGTTGACCGCGCCGACCGAGAAGTCGGTCAACTGGTCCGTGCCCAGCCGGACCCGGTTTATCATGGAGGCGACGATGGACAGGAACCGCTTGGTTTGAAACATGGTCAGCCCTTCACGGCGGCGCCAGGCGTTGCAGCCGCGGCAGGTAGAGTGGCGGAGATGACCTTGCCGTTGACCGTCACGGCGTCGCAGCTCACGCGGATGGTGTCCCCGGCGATGCTGCCGACCGTGCTGCGCACCCGGGCCACGCGGCCATCAGCGCGCACCGTGCGCGCGACCATCGCCGCGGCCAGGCGGTCCGACGTGGCACTGCCGCCCTGGCCAATCAGGCTGTAAACCTCGCAGCCGTAGCGCGGGTAATAGACCAGGTCGCCGGGATGCGTGGCGAGCGCGTTGCCGATGGCTTGGTCCAGGTTCTTGACGCCGGAGACGGTCTGCATGTCGCCGCCGGGTGCGGCCGTGATCCGGCCGGCGATAAGCTGCACGTCGGTTCCGAACACGGAGTCCGTGTCGGCCACGCCAGAGGTAGGAGGGGGTGCAGCCGGCACCTTCAGGACTTGCTGGCCCGCCAGCAGCACCCCGGGGCCGGCGAGCGCCAGCGAGTCCACCAGGTAGGGCGGCCGGAGGCTGTTCAGTGCGACGATGTCCGTCCAGCGCGCGGCGTCGCCCAGCTCGCGTAGGGCTATCAGCTTGATCGTGTCGCCGACGTTCGTTTCTACCTCCCGGTAGCCCGATACCCGCTTTACGACGCTCATTTGAGCACCACGCCGGCGGTGATCTTGGCGAGCTGATCGGCGATCAATGCGTCCTGCCCGCGCAGCAGCAGCGGATCGCGCCCGAGCGCCGACATGGCGGCCGTGGCCTCCTCAGTGACGGTGGCGTGCGTGTCCAGCTCCGGGAAGATCGTCTCGAACGGGTTGAGCTGGGTGGCGGTGTAGAAGCTGATCGGGTCGCCGCCGCCGGTGCTCGAACAGGTGGAGGCGCCCATCAGGTCCTCATAGGTCGTGTATTGCTGCCCGGTGGAAAAGGAGTTGGCCATGTTGCATTCGGCATCGCGCAGCACCGCCGGCAGCCGCAGCGCCGGCAGGATGAGGAAGTCGGGCAAATCGTCGTTGGGCGACATGGCGGACAGCGCGTTGGCGCCGGCGCGCGTGATCGAGGACGCCAGCGCCAGGAGCTGCGCATCCGCCCCGGTGAACAGGCCGCGCGACGTGCTGGCCACGT
This sequence comes from Acetobacteraceae bacterium, assembly GCA_036398775.1. Taxonomy (GTDB): domain Bacteria; phylum Pseudomonadota; class Alphaproteobacteria; order Acetobacterales; family Acetobacteraceae; genus DASWOJ01. Next base: position 8,989 of record DASWOJ010000252.1, on the reverse strand, counting down.
CCTGCACCGCATCGAGGACGCCGACGACGGTGGACACGTAGCCGGACACCGCGGACGTGAACTGCCCATACAAGGCCTTGCCGGTGGCGAGGTAGGACTGTGCCGTAGCCAGATAGCCCCCCAGCGAGGACAGGGTGCCGCCCAGCCCGGTGACGCCGGCCAGCCAGCGCAGCGGGTTGGACAAGGCCTTGCTGATTTCGTCCAGCAAGCCAATCGGCGCGTCCGCATCCGATACCGCCAGCAGGCGGATTTGGTAGCGCATCAGGAGCGGCGAGGACTTGGACCGGCGCAGCACGAATTGCTGCGGCGCGACCACGTAGGTCACATCGTCCAGGGTATCAATGAAGGTCAGCGTCACATCGGACGGGTCAGTCCCGGCGTCAATCGCGTCCTGGCGCCGCTGGTGCCATTCCACCAGCACCGTCTGCCGGAGCTGCGCAAAGGCATCCTCCCCCGATAGGAGGAAGCTGCCGCGCCAGCCCAGCGTGCCGGACAGCGCGATGGACACCAGCCCGCGGTCGTAGCTGTCGCACCAGGCGCCGCCCAGGGTCTGTTGCACGACCAGGCGGGACGGCTCCGTCACCGTCAGGTCTTCCGGCCGGATGGCCAGGTCGAACTTGACCGGCAGCCCGGCGCCGCCGGTCAGGTAGAAGCCTATCTGCCGGTATCGCTGGGAGGGGGGCGCCATGCCCCCATGGTCGCGTCACGACCTGCGGGGAAGCCCCTGCTTCCCCGCGGCCGTCTCACAGCACCCGCTTGGGCTTGTGCCCTATCCCGCATCGCGCGTGGACCCGGGGAACCGGGTGGGGAGGCGCGCTCGCCGCTACCCGCAGCTCAGCCGTTCCGTCGCCTCGATGGACACCATGGCGTCACGACCAGTTTTGGAGTGTAGGGGGCCGTCAAACTCCCATCAGACTTGCCCCTCTATGCCGCCGGCGGCCCGCTCGTCCCGGTGCCGCCCTGGACCCCTATGTGATCGTGGTTCCGCAGGGAAACTGTGCCCCCGGTCACATCGCCGGTGACGGCCAGGTCGCCGAAAATCTTGACAGGCCCGTGCAGCTCCAGGTCGGCATACGTCATCGAAACCTTGCTGGTGGTGGCAAGCGTGGTGGCACCGTTCGGCAGGATCGTTAGGGTGAACCCCGCCGTCGCCAGCGTGATCTGCGCCGGCGCCGCCCCGGCCGGCGTGGACCAGTTGCCGTCGGCCGACACCGTGGCCAGGTCCTGATGGTCGCCGGTGCCGATGCGCAGGTAGGCGCCCGACGGGTGGAACGCCTCGATTGACCCGTCCGGCGCCACGGTCGAATAAGCGCCCGACGGATGCCGGTGGACCTCCCGGTTCGGCTCGTTGAACGATACCTGCGTATTTAGCGGATGGAGGAACCCCGTCACCACGGGGCGGCCGTTCATCATGGCGACGCTGGCGACCAGGTTGCGCCCCGTGTTGCTCAGCCGGTCCGGCCCGGCTTCCGAGGCCGGCATCGGCACATCGGGAACGGACCAGCTCCCGCTATCCGACGAGGCGTTGCCCACGACCTGGACGTCCGCCACCCGGGCGCCGTTGTCGTTGAACACCAGATCAACCGTTCGGCGGGCGTGGTTGACCCGGACGACCTTCGCACTGCGCAGGCTCATTTGCTGTATGGCCCCTTCCGGCCTTCGGCGTAGTAGGGCGACCCCTGCGCCTTGTTGCGTTCCAGGAAGCCCGTCCCGCGCTCTACCTGCAGCGTCGTGTCCCAGGACCCCAGCGGCGCCAGGGTGTGGCTGACCGATATGACGTAAGCCTCCCGGTCCAGGTCGCCTTCCGTGATCCGCACGTACTTGCCGATGACGTAATCCTCCCGCCCCATGACAGCGAGGGAGCCGTCTTCCAGGACGCCGTTGTCCCGGTTCATCGCCTGGAGCTGGTCCGCCCGGTGCCGATACCACTGCACATAGCGGGTTGCTTCGGCCGGGCGGTCGCCGATGGCCTGCGTGCCGGTTTGGCCCTTGCTGTCATCGGGGATGAGGGAGGTTCCGGCCTCCATCTTCTTCTCCCCATACAGCTCCGGCGCATTGTTGGGGTGCTTGAAGTCCAAGGCGCTGCCGTCAATCAGGGCGCCGGCCGTCGCATATTGGTTCGTGTCCAGGCTCGACGTGCCCGGCGGCGTCCAGAAGAAGTTGGCGATCCTGGAGTCCGTGCGCGACTCGTCCGACTGCACGATCTGCACATCCGGGACGAACACCGTCCCCGGGTCCTTTGCGTCCTGCAGGATGAGCTTGCCATCCAGGCCCTTGAACGGTGCCGGGCGGAAAACCAGGTGCGGCCCATCTTCCTCGTCCCTGACAAACAGCTCGTTCCAGGGGGCGTCAGAGACGGCCGCGATGATGTTCCAGTAGGGGCCTTGCGCCATCGAGGAGATGACGTTCGGGATAAGCCTGCCTTCCTTGACGGAGGTTTCCAGCACGAAGGGCTTGATCTGCCGGTTGGCGAAGGCGGCCATCTTGGCGATCTTGGGGTTCATGACCTTGTTGACGAACTCCGCCATGAACTCCTCAATGTCCATGACGGCCACCTTGATGCCAAGCGCCGCCTGTAGCCCGAACACCGTCAGCACCGGCTGCTCCGTCACCGTCGCCAGCTCCTGCCAGACCTGGTGGATCATCCACAGCTTGCCGAAGTCATGCCCGGAAATGACGACGCCGCGCTGCGGCGTGTCGTCCGAGATGTTCCGACTGCGCCGGACCGATGACACGAAGCCGCGCATGATGAGCGGCAGGTCCTTGCCCGCGTATTTATGAGGTTCCCGGGACGCCCGTATCTCGATCATGTCCATGGGTTCCACCAAGGCATAGACCGTGTCGCGGACGCTTGGCTCGATCTGGTCGCCAAACGACACCGAGAAGGCGCCGCTGGGTTCGCCGCGCAGGGTCTTGGTGGTGGAGACGGCGCCGCCGTCCCCCAGGAAGGGCGTCAGGTCAATGCTGCGGTCCGCCTTGGTATAGCGGGCCGCCACGCCGTCCTTGCGGTCCACCAGCTTGAGCAGGCGGACATCCAGCGCCCAGCGATAGACCGGGACGCTCATGTCGCAAATTCCCGGCCGTAGGGCCGCGGCCCGTCCACAGCCTGCACCGGCAGCGACTCAGACCGCAGGGTGTTGCCCCGCTTGTCCTCGTGGATGACCCGCAGCGGCGCAATCTGGTGCTGCACCGCAGCCCCCCCTGCCCCGTTGGCGCCCGTGTGCGCCATGATGTGCATAACGCGGCCCGTGTCATCGGTGGACGGGCCGGAGGCGCCGGACTGGCCTTCATGCGCCCGGAAGCCCGGCAGCATCTGTTCCGCCATGTTGCCGCGCACGGCGACGTTGCCCTCGACGTCCTGCGGCCTCTCGAAATACCGGCTATGCGCGCCGCCGGCGCCCCGGGCCGTGGTTTGCCGGCGGATCATGTCCCCGGCGCCCTTCTCGCTATGGGTCAGCTCCCACTGCATGAAGGCCAGTTGTTCGGCGAAGCTGCCTTGCCGCACGTCATGCCCATACTGGCTTGCGAACGCCGCCCGGCGGCTGCCATTCCACTGGCCGATGCCGCCGGAACGGTGCTTGTCCCCGTCCGCATCCGTCCGCATCCCGCTTTCCTGGAACGTGCTGGCGACGATGCCGGAGGCCTGTTCCGCGGTCCAACCCTGGCTGCGGAAGTAGTCGAATGCCTGTTGCGAGCGGCTGGCGGCAACACCGTCCGGCAGGTGCGCCACCGCGCCGCCGCCGCTCATGTCGCCGCCGCCGCCGCCCATGCCGCGGCCCATGCCGGCGCCACCAGCACCAGCCAGGCGGAAGCCGCCCATGCCCCCGGCGCCCATGCGATAGGCAATGGTCATCGCCATGGCACCGTTTGAAACGCCGGGCAGGCCTTCCGGGGCGACAACCCCGTCCGTGCCCGTCCCGGCCGCGCCAGCGCCAGGCCGTGCCAGGCCGGGACCGTTGCCCGCGGTCGTGAACCACTTGGCCGCGATCTCCACGGCCCCCAGCACCTTTGTCAGAATGTCCTTGATGGCCGTGAGGGGTTCAATCAAGTGCGTGCCCAGCGCGGTGATGCTGTTCGTCATGCTCGCGGAGGCATCCTGGAAGCGGGTTGCTTCCGTCTTTTCCATGCCGTGCGCGCCGAGCGCCTTCACGATTTCATCGCGCAGGCCTTCCCCGTTGGCGCCCTTGATCCGCTCCTTTTCCTCCGCCGTCACGTCCGACCGGCCGAGCATCTTGGTCCGGTTGGCCTCCAAATCGGCGTCCGGGTTGAGCACCTTGGCGATGTCGGTATAGGCGTCCGGCGTCAAGTTTTCGCTCGACAGGCCCAGCCGAGTAATGCCGGCGGACGTGCGCTTCATGTCCGAGGGGCGCAGCCCGTCCAGGGCTTGCGCCTGGTGCATGGTGATCCCGAAATGCCGGGACATGGCGTGCAGCCGTTCCATGGGGTCGCGCCCCTGGTATTGCCGGTCAATCTCCCCCTTCTGCGCCTCGAACAGCGTCTTGCCGCCCGCCATGCCGAACATGCCCTCCTCTTGCGAGAACAACATTTTGTAGGGGTCGGTGACGCCGTTGCGGGCGAAGGCGCGATAGTTGAGCGCCGTGGATGCCATGCCGCCGCCGCCGCCGCCGCGCACCGACTGGTCCAGGGTGCCGAGCAGCGCCGCGGCGTTGGCGCCGTGCAGGCCGCTCGCACCGCTGGCGTTCATGCTCGTGAACATGCCGAGGAAGCGTTCCGCCATCCCCGTCATGTCGCCCTTCGGCAGTGCGCGGTTGCTGGCAGCCACGAACGAGTTGACCGAGTCCATGACGGACTCGACCTTGCCGGACATGCCGCCCTGCGTGGACGCATCGGCAATCATCCCGGCGAAGGCGCGCGGATCAATCCCGGCCGCGTCCGCCTTGGCGAAGCCGCCCATCATGGTGCCGGCATCAACGCCCGTGCTGCGGCCCATGCCGGCCGCCATGCGGACCATGAAATTCGTGAACTGGACCTGTTCGCCCGAAGTTTCGCGGTTCATGTTCGCGCCCTGGCGCTCGTAGGACAGGGCGAGGGCTTGCGATTGCTGGTAGGTCAGGCCGAGGCCTTCCGACGCCTTGCGCACGGAATCGCGCAGTTGATCGAAGTCCACGGACATATCGCCCATGTGCCGCATCAGGACGTCGTTGCTCGAACTCTCGGACGATGCGGCGGAGAACGCCGAGCCGACCATGTTCTTGATGCCGGAGATGCCGGCCAGCCCCATCAGCATTCCCGCCGGGCCTTTCAGCAGCCCCAGCCCGGCCGATAGCAGGCCGGGGCCTTCCTCCTCGCTGTCCCCCGAAGTTGGCGTGCGCGTCCGCACCGGCCCAGGCGGCGCACCCGTGGCCGTGAGCGGCGCAGGCGGCGGCGGCGGAGGCGGCGCCGCGGCGGGCGGCGGCGGGGCGCCAGAGGCCCCGCCACCACCGTTCACTGCGTTAGGCGAAAGCGACGTCCCGGACGTGACGTAGTTTTGCGAGCGGTCGCGCACACGATTGCGCTCCGCAGGGTCCGGGTAAGCCCTTTCCCAAGACTGATCCTGGCGGTCAACCCATTGCTGCCAGGTATTGGTGCCGACCCTGTCCATGTGCCGGGCGGCCGTAGCCGTACCGCCGCGGCCAAGTTGCAGCAGGTTTTCCAGGTTTTGCTGCATCTGCGCCAGATCGCCGGCGACGCGGCCCAGCTCCGGGTGCGAAAGGTCAATGTCCTGCAGCCGCCGCCCTTCCTGGCCGGCGCGCTGCAATGCCTCCCGCACCTGGTCAATCGCGCTGACTGCACCGCTGGCATTGGCGCCAATCGGGATGACGACGGACACGGCTATGCTCCCCTAGAAAGTGTCATTGGCGAGCACGTCATCGAAATCACCGGGATCTGGAGCGGGACCGGGCGAACGATCCGACGGAAGCCCCAGCTCCGCCTCCATCTCCGCCAAGTCCTCATCGAAGTGCTCAGACACCATCTCCTCGCGGAGCTTGGGATCGTCCGTGTGACGGTGCGCCCACACATCCACCAGGATTTGCTCCGGGGTGCAGTCCAGGAAGCGCGGGTCCGCCGGCGATAGCAGGTAGCGCCGGCGGAAGTGAAACTCCGCGGTCTGGCTAAGCTGCAAGCCTGTCTGGCTCGCGGTAGCCAGGACGTGCGCGTCGAAACGTCTCCTCCTGCTCCCGCAGCGCCTCCCACACCTTCGCCACGTTGCCGAACGTATCGTCGTCCAGCGGGTCCGCTTCTTCGAGGTCCCAGCCTTCCGGCGCTTCCACCGTCAGGGTTTCCAGCGTGGCCAGGGCTGCGCAGAAACGCGAGAGAGTGGGGGACTGCACCGGGCCGCCCGTCATGCGCTCCATGCGGGCTTCCAGCATCGCTTGCAGCTTGAGCGTCCGGCGCCGGAAAACGAAGCTCCCGACGCCTTCAACCTCGATACGGTGCGTCCGCTCGACGGGCATAATTACATGCCCGCGCCGACTGCATCAATCGCGCGGAATGTGGCATTCCGAGTGACGATGCGATGGGCCGAAACGTCCAGGTCGCCGCTGTCATAAGACAGCTTCGTGTATTTCCGCAGCACCTTTCCGGTGTCGCGGGAATAATAGACGAAATCGAAAACCATGCCCTTCAAAGCGGCGTCGCCGTTTTCAGGGACCACGCCGGCATCCAAAAGGTTCTTCTTGAAAAGAACCATCGTGCCCACGGATACGGAATGCGATGCCTTTGTCGGCACGTATTCCACGACGTGGATGTCGCCAATGCCGGAGGCGCCCTCCAGCCCGTAGCCATCGCTGGCCCGGGCGGATTGCACCAATCCGACGCGCACGCCATCCAGCTCGACAACAATTCTGTTGCCGGTATGGGTCTGCACATTGCTCGTTGCCATCGGCGTGTTTCCTTATGCCGCGGCCGAGCCGGAATACGGCTGTATGGCGACTGATACGGGGATGAAGTTGATCGGAATTACCGGGCTGCACTCGAAGAACGGCGAAAGGACATCGCCTACGAGCGTGGTGCGGATATTCCGATAAGCGGGGTTTGCATCGTCGCCGACAATGACGCCGAGGCCTTCCGGCTGCGGCCGGGCCAATTCGCGCAGGATGCTTTCGACTTGGCTGTTGCAGCGGGAAATGGCGATGGGCGCCGCCTCGCTGCCGCGCAACGGATCGACTTTCTCGCGGACGTTCCGCACCACGAAATCGGTTGCGGCGCCGACCGACACCTCGACGCGGTTGAAGTTGTCGTTGGCCAGCCAGGTCGTGATCGAGCGGACGACCTTGAAACCCTGCGACGTCGCCTCGACGCACAGCACGCCCGCGTTGATGAGCTGGTCCGTGTCCGTCGGATTGCGGATTTTGGTTTCCAGCCCGCGCACCCGCAGGCTCTTGTTCGTCATCGGCACGCCGGGGTTGGACCCAGCGAAGCCGGCGGCGACCAGGACGGCCGTGTAGAACGGATCGAACAGCGTCAGGACGCCGGCGTCGTTGTAATCGTAGTAGCCGGGCCAGCAGATCGAGGAGCGGTCGCTGTCCAGCGCGATGGGCATTGCCATCACGGTGGCCATGGACGTGCCGGCAACCGGCCCGCACAGGTTGCGACGCTCCTTGCGGCCGACCGTGCTCATGTAAGCCGCATGGGCGTCCGCCGCGGCGTGTACCGCCGGGTCGCCGGTCAGCGGCACCATCCACTGGCAGTCCACGCCCTGCAGAACCGCGAGCGCCGCGGTCCAATCGGACATCAGCGTCGCCGGCGATGTGCCGCCCGAGAGGTAGGTGTAGGGCACATTGGCGGGCGGCAGCCCGGCGCCGGCCGGACGGCTGGCCGTGACATACGTCTCGCCCAGGCTGTTGAGCCAATCCACGACGGCCGCCAGATGTGCGGACAGGCGGAGCGGCGCAGTCTTGCAGTCGCCGCTAGCCAGCGCGTCCAAGCCGTTGCTCGTTGCCAGCAGCTCGCAGCCGCCGGTGATCGTGCAGGCAAAGCCAGCCGTGGCGGCGATCCGGTCGGAAAGCTGCGCCATCGTCGGCGCATCGGCGAATGCGATGGTAGCAACGACCGTGCCGGCCGGCGCCATCAGCATGACTTGCGAGTTGGATACCGCGACCGTCGCCGACGGGCCGGGGCCGGTGAAGCTCACCGTCAGCGGGGTGCGGCTGATGTTGTCCTGAGACTGGTAGGCCTGGCCAACCTGCGTCGTGACGCGCTTGCCCAGGATCGTGCCGGACTCGACCTTGACCTTGACCTGGTTGGCCGGCAGGCCGAACTGCGAGCTGGTCAGGACGATGGAAGGCTGCCCGGTGCTGTCCAGCAGGGTCAGGCTGGCAGGCGTGGCCTGGCCGACGCGGATGGCAATGACCGTGGACGGCGCATTGGTTTCCTGCGACGGCGCAAAGGCCTTCTTGACCGCAGTCGCCAGCGGGCCGGACACCAGGACGGCATCAACCTCGTTGGGATTGCCGAAGCTGAGCGGCACGCCCGGCTGGCCGCCGGTGCAGGTGCCGATCAATGCCAAAACGTTGCCGACGGTGGGCTGGGACGGGGCTTCCGCCGTGTCGTCCACCTGGCTGAATGTGGCGGGCGTGGACGTGCTTTGGCCGTTGAAAAAGAGCTTGGACGCCATGGGGGCGCGTTCCTTCCAGGAGGGGGCGGGGGATCAGCCGACGGGGCGCGAGGCGAAGGCGCCGAGGCGCGCGACGAAGTCGGCTTCCGTGGCGTGCAGCCGGCCGGCGGCGCTCTCCATCGTGCGGAAGGCGCTCAGCAGCTCGACGGACCGCTCGACGCGGCTGTGCCGCACGCAGAACTCGTCCAAACTGGTCGGGAAGGAGTGGGGCGCAGGCGCGGCGGCGAGCGCCGGCGCAGGCGTGGCGACGGACGGCGCCACGGGCGCCCCCGCTGTGCTAGGGACGTCCATTGGGTGGCTCCATGCCGGAGTAAGTCGGATGCAAGGTCACGTCGCGGACCTGCGGGACGCGGCGGCCCACGAATGAGTGGG
>DASWOJ010000251.1:0-6873 GCA_036398775.1 Acetobacteraceae bacterium | reverse complement strand
GACTGCTCGCGCGGCTGGATCATGCCGATAAATTCTAGGGTCATGCTGGTTCTCCTATTGGCCAAGTGCCGCGCGTCCGGCGGCGGTGAAGGCGGCGTCAAGCTGGGGCGTGTGGACGCGGGCGCACAGCACGTCGCGCAGATGCCGCTCCAGCGGGTTGGCACGGGACAGGCCGTGGTTGCCGGCGAGCTGCATCGCGTGCTGCACCGCCTTGATGGCGTTCTCGGCGGCGACCGTCTTGATGAGGCCGCTTTCGGACGGCGCCGGCGGGCGGCCCGCGTCGGTGTCGGCGGCGGCGCAGGCGACCAGGCGGCGGTTCGTCAGCAGCAAGGCCTCGATCCGGCCGACCGCTTCCTGCATCCGCGGCAGGGTGGCCAGGGATGCGCCGAGGTTGGCCGGCACGCGGTCCCGCAGGAAGCCGACGGTCCAGTCCCGCGCGGCCTCGGCCACGCCGGTGTAGATGGCCGCGATCAGCAGGGCGTTCCAGGCGGTGGCTTCCGGGTCGGGACGCGCCCAGTCCGCCGGGGCACGCAGGTCCACTGCGTGGTCGGCGGGCACCGTCACGCCCTCGAACACCACGTCATGGCTGCCGGACCCGCGCAGGCCGAGCTGGTCCCAGGTGTCCTCGATCCGCACGCCGGGGGCATGGGCGGGAACCAGGAACAACCCCATGCGGGGCGTGTCCTCGTCCGTGCCCGGCGAACCTCCTGGTTCGATATCCGGCGAACCTCCCGGTTCGACGCGGGCGAACACTAGCATCCAGGTCAGGCCCGGCGCGCCGGTGCTGTAGATTTTCCGGCCGCTGATGGACCAGCCATCCGCCGTGCGCCGTGCCGTGGTGGCAGGCAGGCCGCCTCGGGCCGGGGTGCCGAGCGCCGGCTCGACCCGCAGCGCATTGATCAATGCCCCAGATCGCCCGGCGCCGCGTCCGACCAGCGCGCGCAGGTGCTCCGGCCAGTCCGAGCGCGCCGCGGTCCGCAGGTGCGTCAACTGCATCGCCAGGATCAGCGCCGTGGAAGCGCAGCCCTGCCCAGCCCGCCGCACCAAGTCCGCGACCCGCGCCAACCCGGCCTCCTGTCCGCCGTCCACGCCGCGCGCCGTCAGCGCCAGCAGGCCATCTGCGTGCAGCGCTTCCAGGCCGTCCCACGGAAAGGCGCCGGTGCGGTCCACCTCCGCGGCGTGTTCCGCCAGTTCCAACGGGATCGCGTCGGCAGTGGGCGCGCGTAGGATCAGCCCGTCCATCATACATCTCCCAAATCGAATGGGCGGTCCCACGGCGGCGACACATCCACTGAGCGGTGCAGCAGCCCGGCGCGGTGGACGGCGTCGGCCAACGCCGCCTCGGCCCGCGTCAGCGCGTCCGGCCCGGGCAGGCCCAGTGCCACGTTGCGCCACACGGTCTTCCACGGCAGCAGCAGGGGTTGCTGGGGGGCGACAGCGGCGGGATGCGGAAAGTCCACGACGGCGTCGTCCTGCGCCGGGTCCAGCCCGGCTAAGGTGCGCAGCAAGGTCGTCTTGCCCGACCCGCTGGCGCCCAGCAGCGCCATGAACTCGCCCATCGCGATGTCTAAGTCCAACTGGTCCAAGACCGGCAAAGAGCCGCCGAAGCGCCGGGTCAGGTTGCGGACGCGGGCACCGCCGGAGCGGGGAGCACGGGGGTGTTGCGAGCCATCCATGGCGCTCAAGCCCCCACCAGCTGCGGGCGCCAGGCGAGCAGCCGGCGCTCCAGCAGGCGCACCAGGCTGTCGGCGCCCAGGCCCAGCAGCGCATACAGCACGAGGCCCACCAGGATCACGTCCGTGCGCAGGAAGTCGCGGGCGTCGTTGATCAGATAGCCGATGCCGGCTGTCGCGTTCACCTGCTCGGCGACCACCAGGGACAGCCAGGCCACGCCGAGGCTGTAACGCAGGCCCACCAGTGCGGAAGGCAGGGCGCTGGGCAGGATCACGTGCCGGACCAGGCCGCGGCGGTCCAGGCCGAACACCCGGCCCATCTCGACCAGGCGCGGCTCCACCCCGCGTATGCCGGCGAACAGGTTGAGATAGATCGGAAAAGTGGTGCCGAGCGCCACAAGCGCGACCTTCGGCGTCTCGCCGATGCCGAACCACAGGATGAACAAGGGCACCAGCGCCAGGAACGGCAGGGTGCGAAGCATCTGCACCGGCGCGTCCACCACGTCTTCTCCCAGCCGGGACAGGCCGGCCGTCAGCGCGAGCAGGATGCCAGCGGCCAGGCCGATGCCAAGCCCGGCCAGAACGCGGGCCAGCGACACCAGGATGTGCCAGGGCAACTGCCCCGACGCCAGCAGGTCCCACGCCGTCAGCAGGATCGTGCTGGGCGCCGCCAGGGTGCGCGGCGACAGCAGCCCGACCGTGGACGCTGCCTGCCACAGCAGCACGAGGGCGAGCGGGGACATGAACCTGCGGACACGTGCCCAGCTGCGGCCCTTTGCCCCGTCCGGCTTGTTCGGATGCAGCACGGCAGGCGCGATGGCGGGCAATGGTCGTGCGGTGGTCGCAAGGGGCATGGGTCCGGGACGTCCAGGAAGGATGACTTCAAGCATGGCCATTGACCGTCGCAGTATTCAACAGCAACGTTCAGCAAACTTTCGGCCTGTCCAAGCACGCACGTTCGTCCAAACAGTCCATCGCAGTATTCCATTCTTCTGTTCGACCCAGTCATTTGCCGACGGCGGAACTAATGAACCAGGACGCTGGCATGCCGGATCGGCCCATTTCGCCAACTCATGCCATCCGGCCGGCATTCCGGAGCATGGGATGGTGCCGAAGCTGGTCTGGACAAATGTCCAAACTCCGCAGCTCCGGCTTCTGCAACCGGTTGGGGCAGCCTGACCCGCCTTCGGCAGGGGACGTCAGTTGCAACCCTGGCGCGACAGAGGCTTGCTGCTGGCGCACTGGGCAGGTGCGGCGTCAGGGGATCGGTGATGGACGAGGTTGACCGCAAGCTGCTGGCCCTCCTGCAGCAGGACTCGACGGTTGCGATGTCCGATCTGGCCGAGCAGGTCGGCCTGTCCGCAACGCCCGTGTGGAAGCGCATCCAGAAGATGGAGCAGGCCGAGGTCATCCTGCGCCGGGTGGCCCTGGTGGCCCCTGAGCAGGTTGGCATCGGCCTGATCGTGTTCGTCGCCATCGAGGCGCACGAGCATACGCCAGACTGGCTGGCCGGCTTTGCCGCCGCCATGGATTCAATGCCGGAGGTGATGGACGCCTATCGCATGGCGGGTGAGGTGGACTACATGCTGCGGGTTGCGGTCGCCGACATGGCGGCCTTCGATGGCTTCTACATGCGGCTGATTGCCGCCGTGCCGCTCAAGAACGTCACGTCCCGCTTCGCCATGGAACGGCTGAAAGGCACCACGGCCTACCCGCTTTCGGCCGGCGCGTTCCGGGACCGCCGGACCGCCGATACAGACGCCTGACCGCGCCTGCCTGGCGGATGCCGCCTGGCCGCAGCTTGCACCGGATGGTGCTGCGGGAGGATGCTCATCCCTTTTCCGTTCCGCTTGTAGCCGCTTCTTGCATAATGCTTGCACGGATCATTCTATACTTGAGCAGACTGATGTTTTAGCCGACGTCTTGTGCATTGCCGCGGCCTGGGTGCCGCTGCCTTTGGGAGCATCCCATGCCTCACAATTTTCGGATCGCACCTGCCGCCCTCCCTGCCGCTAGCGGACCGTGTCGGCGCCACGAGTGTTGCGCGCGGGCCTGACAGGCCCGCCGCCGTCGCAGCCGAGAAACATGGCCCCGCATCGCGGGTGCCGGGAAGGTCATCATGCACCAGTCACACGTTATCGAGGTTTCCGGCCGGTTCGCCGGGGCAGCCATAAGCCAGGACGGGGCGTTTCGCTTCGTCGCAATCGACCCGCAGGTCGGAGAACTGGACCGCAGCCTGTGGCCGAGTCTGCCCGCCGTGCAGCAGGCCGTCACGCATTTGATGCGCACTGGACGCCTACCGGCCGGACAACCGGGCGCGCCAGCAGGGGACGCGCCGTGACCCCGTCTGATTTGGCCGTATTCCTGCCCTCGCTCGTGGGCATCATCGCCCTGGTGACCATCGCCCTCAAGCCGGACGATGGAAACGGGCCAGACCTGGACGACACGCTGGCGCTATTCACGAGCCTGCCATGGGTGTGACCGTGCAGAACCGGGTGGACGGCGCATGGCATCCGGCCAGGTTGCCCGACGCTAGCCTCGCCCTTGACGTGCTCAGCACCCTCCCGGCGCTGGAACGCCTCGTGCCCGAGTGGGTGGCGCTCTGGTCGCGGGCGGAGGCGCCGCTGCCGTTCACCCATCCCGGCTGGATGCTGGCTTGGTGGCGGACCCTGGGCGGCGGTGCGCTGCGGGTCTTCACGGTCCGGGCGGACGGGCGTCTGGTGGCCGTGCTGTCTATGTTCATCTACCCCGATAGCGGCGTGTCGCGCCTGCTGCCGCTTGGCATCAGCGTGTCGGACGCCTTCGACCTGGTGGCCGAGCCAGGCTGGTCCCGCCAAGCCGCCGCGGCGCTGGTGCGCGCGATCCGGACGGATGAGGACGGGTGGGACCGGTGCGAGCTGCACGAGGTTCCGTGCAGCAGCGCCCTGCACGGTCCGGCTGCGAAGGCGGTCCTGCAAAGCGTGTCGCCCGCGCTCGACCTGGAGCGGTTCGCGGCGCTGCCGTCCCGGTCCGGCCCGCGGCGCCGGCTGGCACGGGCGCAACGCATGACGGCAGAGGCCGGGCTGCTGCTGGACCAGCCCGGCCTGGATGCGATGGATGACCTATTCACCCTGCACGCCGCACAGTGGCAGGCGCGAGGCGAAGCGGGCGTGCTGGCGTCAGCACCCGTCCAGGCCTTCCACCGCCAGGCCGCCCGGGCGCTGGCCCGGACGGATACCTTGCGCCTGCACCGCCTGCGGGACGGCGCACGCACGGTGGCGGTGTTGTATGGCTTTCAGCTCCGGGACCGGGCCTATGCGTATCTCAGCGGCATCCACCCGGCCTATGCACGGCTCGGTCTAGGCACGGTGCTGATCGGCGCCGCCATCAGCACTGCGCGGGCCGATGGCGCGCGGGAGCTGGATTTCCTGCGCGGGGCCGAACGCTACAAGCACGCCTGGGGCGCCACCGACCGTGTGCTGCTTCGCTTGGATCTGCCTGCCGGCGCACAGCCTAGGAGCAGCCTACGCCTGCTGCCATGCGGGTTGGACAGCATCGTTTCGACCCCCGACAGCATGAGGCCGGCATGACGAAGCACATCACCGGTCCGTTCCCGGCACGCCTCGTGTCCTGCCTGCCGACGGCGACTCCATGACTGCCCTTGCCCCCTGGACGGTGCTGGACAGCACGGTCGCCTTCGCCGACCCCTGGCTACGCATCCGCAGCGACCATGTCCGCACGGCCGACGGCGACGTGTTCGGGCCGTATCACGTGATCGAAGCCCCGGACTGGGTCACGGTCGTCCCGCTCACCAGGGACGGCCAGCGGCTGCTGATGGTGCGGGAGTACCGGCACGGGGTCGGCGCCGTGCTGACCGGGTTGCCAGGCGGCCTGGTGGACCCGGGCGACGGCAACGACCGTGCAGCGGCGGCCGAGACTGCGGCCCGCCGTGAGCTGCAGGAAGAGACGGGCTACTCAGGCGGCAGGATCGAGCGCCTCGCCGCCGTTCACCCCAACCCCTCGAATCAGACCAACACGGCCCACTGCTTCCTCGCCACAGGACTGGTCCGCCGTGCCCTGCCGCAGCCGGGCGGTCCCGGCGAGGCGCAGGAGGTCACAGAGACGGAGCTGATCGGCGTGCTGGGCAGCCTGCGGGACGGCACCGCTACGATGCACGCCGTGCACGTTGCGGCCCTGTGGTCTGCGGCGGCTCGCATCGCCGCCGATCCGTCCGGCCGGTTCGGGACCCTGCCAGCCCGGCTGGGCCGGTTCCTGGCAGGTGAAACCTCGCGATGTCCTGCCACATCCCTGACCGACACCGAATTCGCCGAGCTGGCCGTCGGCGGCTGAGCCAGCAGCATCGAGGAGCATAGCAGAGTGCGCACACAAGGCATCTCTAGGCGGGTTCTGCTAACGGCCGCTGCTGCTGCGGCAACGAGCGGCACTGTGGGGGCGGGCGAAAGTCAGGCAGTGCTGCGCGTGGGCAACCAGAAGGGCGGCTTGCGGTCGCTGCTGGAAAGCTCGGGCGTGCTGGCGGACCTGCCGTATCAGCTGCAATGGTCAGAGTTCTCTGCGGCGGCCCCCTTGCTGGAAGCGCTCAACGCCGGCGCGCTGGACCTGGGCTACCAGGGCGACCTTGCGTTCCTGACCTCGTTCGCCGCGGGGGCGCCCGTGCGGGCCATCGCGGCGGCGCGTCCGTCGGCGGCGGCGCAGGCGATCCTGGTCAGGCAAGACTCGCCGATCCGCACCGTGACCGACCTGCGCGGACGCAAGGCCGCCGGCAACCGGGGCGGCTGGGGGCAGTACCTGATACGCTCGACGCTGAAGCAGGCAGGCATCCCGGCCACTGAGGTAGGCCTTGTCCTGATGCCGCCCGTGGACGCCGCGCTCGCCTTCCGGTCCGGGGCGGTGGACGCCTGGGCGGTGTGGGACCCATACGTGTCGTTGGAGGTGCTGCAGTTCGGCGCCCGCGTCTTGGTGGATGGGCGCGGCCTGACGCCAGCGGTCATGCTGGTGGCGGCGCACGAGGGCGCGATTGCCGCCAAGCACGCCGCGCTGGATGACTTCCTCGGCCGGTTCCGCGCGGCCTGGGCTTGGGCGGACGGCCACATCCTGGAGTACGCCCGCTACAACGCCGCGCTGACCGGGTTGCCCGAGCCGGTTCTCCGCCGCACCTACGAGACCGAACGGTCGCGCCCGGTCGCGCTCACGCCCGACCTGA
>DASWOJ010000250.1:0-6899 GCA_036398775.1 Acetobacteraceae bacterium | reverse complement strand
CAAGCCCCCCCGGACGAAGCTGGCCACCTCGTTGCGCCGGCTGGCCGGCTGGATGAACTCCGGATGGGACTCATACGATTCCAATAGCCGCCCGCCCCAGGCGGACAGGCGGAAGAAGTAGGACGGCTCCCGTACCCACTCCACCGGCGCGCCGGTCGGCGCGGCGCGGCTGCCGTCGGCCCGGGTGACAAGCTCGGTCTCGTCGTAGAACGCCTCGTCGCGGACGGCATACCATCCCTCGTAGGCGCCGAGGTAGATGTCGCCCGCGTCCTGCAGCCGGCGCCACAGGGCCTGGCAGGCGCGCTTGTGGCGCTCCTCCGTCGTGCGGATGAAGTCGTCGTTGGACACGCCCATCAGCGCCGACATGTCCTTGAACTGCTGGGATACGCTGTCCACGAACGCCTGCGGCTCCATCCCCGCATCCATCGCCGCCTTCTCGACCTTCTGCCCGTGGTCGTCGGTGCCGGTCAGGAAGAATACCTCGTGCCCGTCCAGCCGGTGCCACCGCGCCAGAACGTCGGCGGCCACCGCGGTGTAGGCGTGGCCGATGTGCGGCGCGCCGTTCACATAATAGATCGGGGTAGTAACGTAGAAGCGGCTCATGTCGTGTTCAGCAGGTCCAGGCCCGATACGATGGCGTGCCGCTTGTCCAGGTTGAACCGCTCGGTCTCGTCTTGCAGGCGGGTGAGCGCTTGCCACAGATCGCCCCATTCGGCCAGGGGGCGCGTGGCGGCAAGCCGCTGCTGCGCCGGGTCGCCCTGGCCCCGCGCCGCCTCGCGCACGGCCCGGCTGATCGCGGCCCGCAGCAGATTCATGAAGGTGGAATAGCCGCCATCGCTGCGCGCCAGCTTATCTGCAACCTCATAGGCCCGCGGCGCCGTCCCTCGCGGCACCTCCCGCAGCACGTCGGCGACCAGCCCGGCGATGGCGACGCCACCCTCCCCGGCCAGAGCCACGGCGCGGCCCGGCGACCCGGCTGCGAGTGCGGCCAGACCGGCCCGCTCCTCGGCAGCCATGTCCGGCAGCGCCAGGGCCAGGACCTCGTCGGTTTGGCCCGAAGTTAGCGGCATCAGGCGCAGGTGCCGGCACCGGCTGCGTATCGTCGGCAGCAGCCGGCCCGGCGCGGCGCAGGCCAGCAGCAGGACGGCCCGCGGCGGCGGCTCCTCCAGCACCTTCAGCAAGGCATTGGCGGCGTTGCGGTTCAGGTGCTCGGCGCCGTCCACGACGACGACGCGCCACCCGCCCTCCGCTGGCGTCAGCCGCAGGAAGTCGGCGACGGCGCGCACGTCGTCCACCACGATCTCCGCCCGCAGCCGCTTGCGCTTGTCGTCCCAGGCGCGCTCGACCGTCAGCAGGTCGGCGTGCGTTGCGGCGGCGACCCGGCGGAACACCGGCGATTCCGGCGCATCAGGGCTTACGCCGGCCGGCGCCAGCAGGTGGCGGGCAAAGCGGTAGGCGAGCGTCGCCTTGCCGATGCCCTCCGGCCCGGTGATCAGCCAGGCGTGATGCACCCTCCCCGCCCGGATCGCCTCGTCGAATGCCGTCGCGGCGTCGGTGTGGCCCACCAGAGCCGGGTTGGCGCGCGGCTCCATCAGTGCAGCCGGGCAGACACGACGGCCCAGACCGCCGCCTGCACCTCGTCCACGCTGCCATCGGCGTCCACGACCACGCAGCGGTCCGGCTCCGCCGCGGCAATGGCAAGGAAACCGGCAGCGACGCGCGCATGGAACCCGGCATCCATGACCTCATAACGGTCCAACGCCTCCCGGCGCGCGGCCATGCGCGCCGCGGCCACCGCGGGCGAGACCTGCATGACCAGCGTCAAGTCCGGCCGCACCGGCAACAGCCGCGTCAGCGCCGCAATCAGCGTCCGGTCAGCGCCGAGGCCAAAACCCTGGTATGCCATGGTGGAGTCGGCAAAACGGTCGCACACCACCACCGTTCCAGCCTCTAGCGCCGGCTGGACGGTCCGGGCCAGGTGTTCGGCACGGGCGGCGAAGTGCAGGTATGTCTCCGCCGGCGGCGACCAGTCGTGCTCGCGGGACAGCAGAAGCCCGCGCAAGACTTCGGCGCCGGGCGCCCCACCGGGTTCGCGGGTCAACAGCGCCGGGCGTCCGGCGGCGTCCAGCGCAGCGGCAAGCCGCAGGGCCTGGGTGCTCTTCCCTGCCCCTTCCCCGCCCTCCAGGGTGATGAACACCTTACGTCGGCGACATGGTGAGTCACGACCCCAGGATGTAGCGGGACATCACCGCCATGGCCCGGCCCGGCACGCCCAGCCGCGGCACGTCGGCGCCGGCCAGCAGCGGCATCTCCATCGCCGGCACGCCCTCGCCGGCCACCGTCAGCTTGCCCAGCACATCGCCGCGGTTCACCGGCGCCGGGATGGGATTGGCGTATTCCACGGCGATCTTCGCGCTCTTGCGCCACTGCCGCGGCATCGTCAGAACCAGGTCCCTGCCGCCGACCAGCGGTACTGAGGGACTCGCGCCGAGCCACACCTTCGCGGTCTCGACCGTGTCGCTCGCGGTGAACAGGGTCACGTTCTCGAACTCGCGGAAGCTCCATTCCAGCAGGCGCTCGCTTTCCTCGGCACGCTGCTTCATGCTGGTCATGCCGTTGGCGACCACGATCACCCGGCGCCCGGCCCGCTGCGCACTGGCGACCAGGCCATAGCCGCCGGCCTCGGTATGCCCGGTCTTCAAGCCGTCGGCGAGGCCCTTCTGAACCAGCGGGTTGCGGTTCTGCTGGTCTATGTTATTGTACCTGAACGACTTCTCGTTGTCATACTTGTAGTATTCCGGGAAGTCGGTGATCAGCCGGCGGGCCAGGGTGGCAATGTCGCGGCAGGACATCTGCTGATTGGCGTCCGGCCACCCCGTGCAGTTGCGGAATGTGCTGTTGGTGAGGCCCAACTCCTTGGCCTTCTGGTTCATCAGCTCGGCGAAGCCTTCCTCGGACCCGGCCACCGCCTCCGCCAGCACGATGCAGGCATCGTTGCCAGACTGGATTATCATGCCGCGGATCAGGTCCTCGACCTTTACCGAGCCGCCCTGGGGCACGAACATCTTGCTGCCCTGCATCCGCCACGCCTTATCGCTGACGGGCAGCTCCTGGGTCAGGTTGAACCGCCCGGACTTCAGCATCCCATAGACGATGTAGGCCGTCATCAGCTTGGTCATGGAGGACGGCGGCATCGGCGCGTCACCCTCCTTGTCCAGCAGGGTGGCGCCGGTGGTGAAGTCCATGATGAGGGCATACTTCGCCGCGGTGTCTATCGGCCCCAGCGGCGTTTGCGCCGGGGTGCCGGCCGGTGCGGCCTGCTCCTGGTGATGGCCGCCGCGGGAGGAGCGGCGCGGCTCGGCGGCCCGGGCCGCGCACGGGAGGATGGCGGGCGCGAGCGCTGCGCCGGCGGCCAGGATGGTTCGGCGATCTAGCATGGCCCGGCGCTCCTATTCGACGACGATATGGGCATCGGTTAACCCGGCGCGCACCGCGCGGTCCAGAGCCATGTCGGCCGCGGCCACATCCCCATACGGCCCGGCGCGCACGCGGAACACCTGGCCCCTGCCCGCCCGTGCCGCTTCCACCCTCGCCAAGCCGCCCAGCCGGCTGCTGACCTGGTCGGCATAACGCCGCAGGCCGAACTCGCCCGCCCTGATCCAAAGCTGTCCCGGCGCCGCTTCCACCTGGACCACGGTATCGGGTAGGCGGCCAGGCACGACGTCCGCGTCCAGGGCGGGTACGGCGGCAGGCACGGCGGCGGCCGCACTGCGCCCACGGCTGGATCGGCCGACGCCCGATAGCGGCTCCAAGGTCTCGCTGGTGACGGCGCCGCGCGGCGCTGCCGCAACGCCCGCGGCACCGCCTTGCATCGCACCCTGCAACGCCTGGCTCGGCCCGCTTTCAATCTGGACGCGCACACGCGCCGGACTGTCCGGCGGTATGCCGAGCCGCCGTGCCGCGCCACGCGTCAGGCCGATCAGCCGGGCCGGATTTGCCGGGCCGCGGTCGTTCACCCGCACAAGCGCCTGCAGGCCGGTTTCCAGGTTGGTCACCCGGGCGATGGCCGGCAGTTGCAGCGTTGGGTGCGCCGCGGCCATGGCAGCCCCGTCGTATGCCTCGCCATCGGCCGTCAGCCCCGTCCGGTCCGGCAGGACGGCAGCAATCCCCGTGGCATCGAGCCGGAAGTCTTCGGCCGGATAGCGCCACACGCCCCCGGCCTCGTATGCCGTCCCGACGGTGTAGTGCGGCGCGGGCGCATTCGCTGCCTTCCGCGGCCCGCATCCCGCCAGCAGGAGCGGTGCCAGCAGCAGGCATGCGGCCCTCACACCGCGGCGTCGCCCAGCAGACCCACCGCAAGCGCGTAGAAGTCGGACGGGTTGTAGCGACGGATCGCGCCGAAGTTGGCATACACCATGTAGCCTTCTCCGGGCGCGATGCCGTCTGGAGTCACCAGCGCCCCCACCGGCTCGGGCCGGGTGAACGGCGTGCCGTCGTCGCGGGTGACGCCCGCCTGCATCCACTCGCCCAGGCTGCGCTTGGTCTCGCGCCCGCCGAACGTGCCCGGCGGCATCCGGACGGCTTGGCCCCAAGGCTCCCCGGGCCGCCAACCGCTCTTTGCCAGGTAGTTGGCGATGGAGCCGAACACGTCCGCCTTGTTGTTCCAGATGTCCCGCCGCCCTTGGCCGTCGAAATCGACCGCCAGCTTGAGGTAGGAGCTGGGCATGAACTGCGGCTGTCCCATCGCCCCGGCCCAGCCGCCGGTCATCTGCGCCGGAGTTACGTCGCCCGCATCCAGGATACGAAGCGCATTGATAAGCTCGCCGCGGAAATAAGCGGCCCGGCGGCCCTCGAAGGCGAGGGTCGAGAGCGACTCGACCAGCCGGTAGTTGCCCTTGTTGGCGCCGAACCCGCTCTCGATCCCCCATATCCCCATGACCACGCCGGGGTCCACGCCATAGCGCTGCTGCACCCGGGCCAGCAGGTCCCGCTCCCGGGCATAATTCTCGCGCGCCGCCTGGATGCGGGTATTGGGCAACACCCGGGCGCGGTACTCCGGCCAGGTCAAGGTGAACTCGGGCTGCTTGCGGTCCAGCTCGATCACCCGCGGGTTCGGCTGCACGCCGGCGAAGGCAGATTGCAGCGTCGCGTCCCGGATGCCAGCCCGGCGCGCCTCCGCCTTCACGCCGGCGACGAATGCGGCGAAGGCGTCCTGCGCCCGGCTGGGCGACGCCGCCAGGAGTGCAGGCGCGGACAACATCAGGCTGCGTCGGTTCAACATGCCTTTCATGTGCCACAGTGCAGCAATGACCGGCAATCCGCTTGAAGGGTCATGCGGGTAGGGAGCATTGTCAAAAAAAGTCATGGAGGAAGCGTAATGGGCGTCACTGCCGGCCTAGCGGCCTTTACCGCCGCCATCCAGCTTCACCGGCTGCCGCCGGAGGTGGTGCAGCGCGCCCGGCTGCTCGTGCTGGACCTCGTGGGCAATATCGTGCGGGCGCGGCATGATGCGGAAAGCACGCCGTCCCTGCTTGCAGCCGCCCGCGCCCTGGGCGTCGCGGCTGGCAGCAGCACCGTGTTCGGCGACTGCGCGCGATATACCCCGGTCGGCGCCGCGTTCCTGAACGGCGCCCTCGGCCATTCGCTGGATTTCGACGACACCCACGCCGCCGGGTCGCTGCACCCGGGATGCCCGGTGATCCCCGCTGCTTTGGCTGCCGGCGAGATGACCGGGGCGAGCGGCGCGGACGTGCTGGCCGGCATCATCGCCGGCTACGAGGTGACGTGCCGGATCGCCCTTGCCCTTCCGGCGGCGGACCATTATGCCCGCGGCTTCCACCCGACCAGCACCTGCGGCGCGTTTGGGGCCGCAGCAGCCGCGGCGCGAGTGCTCGGGCTGGACGCGGACGGAGTGGCGTCGGCGCTCGGCATCGCGCTTAGCCAGTCCGCCGGCAGCCTGCAATTCCTGGCGAACGGCGCCTGGACCAAGCGGTTCCAGGTAGGCTGGGCCTGCATGGGCGGCCTGTCGGCGGCGGTGCTGGCTCGGGAAGGCTTCAAGGGGGCGGCGGACGGCATCGAGGGCACGCACGGCTTCCTGCACGCCTATGCGCCGAATCCCAACCCGGCCCGGGCCACGCAGGATCTCGGCATCCAGTTCGAGCTGATGCAGACCGCGGTGAAGCCATACCCGTCCTGCCGCTACGGCCATGCCGGCATAGACGCCGCCCTGGCGTTGCGGGCGGAGCATGGGATTGACCCGGCCTCCATCGAGAGCGTCGTCCTCGGACTCCCCGAGGCGGGAATGCGGCTGATCGGCGAGCCAGCGGAGCAGAAGTCCAACCCGCAGGCAGTCGTGGACGGGCAGTTCAGCGGCCCTTTTGTCATCGCAACGGCACTGATGTCTGGCAGCATGACCTGGGACAGCTATGCCCGCCTGAACGACCCGGCGCTGCGTGTCCTGATGCTCCGCATCCGCTGCGAGCGGGACGCAGAGGTGCAGTCGCATGCCCCAGCCAACATGGCGGGCCGGCTGACGGTGGCGGCCGGAGGGCAGACGTTCAGCCGCCTGGTCGTCGTGCCGAAGGGGGAGCCGGGTAATTTCCTCAGCGACGCGGAGCTGCGCAGCAAGTTCGCCGGGCTGAGCGCCCCGGTGCTTGGCGAGGAGCGGACGGAGCGGCTGGCGGATGCGGTGCTGGGCCTGGACACGGCGGGGGGGGTCGGAGCCGCTATGCGCCTAGCGTCCCCACTGGGCGGCGCACGGCTGGCCGGAGACTGACGGATACTCCTCCCTCTCCCTCCGGGAGAGGGTCGGGGTGAGGGGGTCTTGGCTGCGGAGCGAGGAACATACAGCGCCTACGGCCTGAAGTCCTGAACCAGGCAAGAACATCGTTTGCCCGCCC
>DASWOJ010000249.1:0-1640 GCA_036398775.1 Acetobacteraceae bacterium | reverse complement strand
CGTCAACGTCACAGGCGGCAGCGGCGAGCCGTCGCTGACCCTCAACAGCGACGCAACATCCTTCCACGCCCTGGACGCCGCAAGCTGGCAGGCGGAGCGGGATATCGGCGTCAGCGGCATCCTGTCGGTGCAGCGCCGGGGCGGCGCCCAGTCCTGGACGCTGACCGCCATCCCTGACCAGCCCCCAACCACCGCGTTCCCGGAGCCGCCAGGACCGGCACGGACGACGCGTGGCAGCACGCCGCAGGTCCGCCTGCCCTGGCGCGCGTCGGACGATTACGGCCTGGCCAGCGTCGGCATCGAGCTGCGCCTGCGGGACCGTGCGGATGCCCCCCCGGTCAAGGTTCCGGTGCCGCTGGCTGGCACGCCCAAGACCGCCGCCGGCGCCGCCACGCAGGACCTGTCCGCCCATCCTTGGGCCGGGCTGCCGGTGCAAGGCCGCGTGGTGGCGCGCGACGCGCCGGGCCAGGCCGGCAACAGCGCCGATGCGGAGTTCGTGCTGCCGGAACGCCAATTCGACAACCCGCTCGCCCGCGCCGTGCTGGACATACGGCGGCAGCTCAGCCTGACCCCTGAGGAACGCAACCCGGCGGCACAGTTGCTGGACGTGCTCGCCGAGCAGCCCAAGACATACGACTACTCGGCCGGCGTGGCCCTCAACATGCGCGCGGTCTCCTCCCTGCTGCGCCGCGGACGCGGGCAGGACGCAGTGGACGACGCCCAGGCCCGCATGTGGGAGCTGGCGCTGGCGCTGGAGGACGGCGCCCCGGACCGTACGGCCCGTGCGCTGGAGGAGGCGCGGCAGGCCATGCGCGACGCCGTCGAGGCCAAGCCCGACACCCCGGAGAAGCAGGCCGAGCTGGAGAAGCGCATCGAGGAGCTGCGCGAAGCCATCCAGCGCCACATGGAGGCGCTGACGAAGCAGGCGCAGAAGGACGGCACGGAGATCCCGCTCGATCCCAACTCGCCCGCCATGAACCAGCGGGAACTCGACCGCATGGCGCAGGAGATGCAGAAGGCCGCCAAGGAAGGCCGCATGGACGATGCCAAGCGGCAGATGGCGGAACTCGAGCGGCTGCTGGAGCAGTTGCAGAACGCCCGCCCGGAAAGCGGCGAGGCGCGCGAGCAGCGCAATGCCGAGCGCCGCGAGCGCGGCAAGCAGCAGCAGAACGCCGTCCAGGACATGGTCCGCCGCGAGGGCGCCCTGGTTGACCGGTCGCAGTCCCGGCCAAATGCCGACCGCCGCCTGCCCAGCCAGCGCGACGCCGCACAACGCCAATCCGGCAACCAGCCGCAGCCGCAACCCGGCGACCCGTCGGAAAACCAGCCGGGCGACCCGTCGCAGCAGCCGCCCGGCAATCCCGCCCAGCGTCCGGCGCCCGGATCGGCGCAGCGTCAAACCGACGCCAAGCAGCAGCGGGCCATGCGCCGGGCCTTGGGCGAGCTGATGCAGCGCTTCGGCGACTTGACCGGCCAGGTGCCGCCCAGCCTCGGCGAAGCCGACACCGCCATGCGCGACGCCACCCAGGCCTTGCAGGACGGGCGCGACGACTTCGCCGGTGCGGCGCAGCAGCGTGCCATCGAGGCGTTGCAGAAGGGTGGCCGCGACATGGGCCAGGCAATGGCCCGCCAGTTCGGCA
>DASWOJ010000248.1:0-2919 GCA_036398775.1 Acetobacteraceae bacterium | reverse complement strand
CCCAACATGATGTTCCATGGCCGTCCTCCTGATGGCCGGACCCGAACCACCCGGGTCCGCACGTCACGCCACCACTCTGAACAGACCTGCGCCGGAGGTCAGCAATTAGTCGCCGGTGCCGGCCCATTACGGCATCTACCGGACCCCCTTGTAGGCCGCCACGCGCCTGTTTCCGCCGTAGAAGGTCGGTCGTAACCACTCATCTCCGCGGGGTTCGGAATATACCTATACGGGCTGATTAGCCCCCACGCACCGGGATTTACAGGGTAAGGCAGCCGAGTGAGAGGGCTGACATGACAAAGGTGCTGGTGGTGGAGGACGAGCGCAACATCGCGGAACTGCTCGCCGCCGTGCTCACGGGGGAGGGCTACCAGGTGCTGGTCGCCATGAACGGCAGGGAGGGCTTGGACTTGCTGGCCCGAGAGCCGCCGCAACTGGTGTTGTGTGACCACATGATGCCGGTGATGGATGGTGCCACGATGCTGGAAGCGATGGCGGCTGATCCGAGCTTGCGGAGCATTCCGGTCGTGATGATGAGTGCGATGCGCGAGGCAGCCGTCGCCAAGTGCTATTCAGGTTACGCCGCCTTCCTGCACAAGCCGTTCAAGCTCCTTGAATTGCTGGACGTGGTTAAGCGAACGCTCGGAACAGGCAACGTCGAAGCGTCTTGATAGCGTCATGGACCATGGCAAG
Organism: Acetobacteraceae bacterium; assembly: GCA_036398775.1. Taxonomy (GTDB): domain Bacteria; phylum Pseudomonadota; class Alphaproteobacteria; order Acetobacterales; family Acetobacteraceae; genus DASWOJ01. The sequence continues at coordinate 2,226 of DASWOJ010000248.1, read as the reverse complement.
GATTCGAGCGGGATCCTCACACATCGGCGCTGTTCGGCTGAGTCGGTGCAGCATGCCGCTGCTGCTGAATGTGGGCTGTGCACTAACCCCCTCTGATTCTGGCCTTGCCGCGCCCAGCATTTCCGGGCTGTTTCCGGGGCTGCCGGAGGTGTGCACGAACCTGTAGTATGATGCACGGAACGCTCGCTCAGTGCGGAGCGCCTTCACCGTTCCGCCCTGTCATAAGTCCACGAGAGTGCTGGCCACCCAGCATTCTTGGCGCTGTAGAGGCTGTAAACTGGCGGTTATGGGCCGTCGGCGTTAGATGTGTGAGGATCGCGCAGGAATCCTTGCCATGGTCCGAGATGGAAGCAGGACACACCGGGGCAGACGGCGCGGTTGGGGAGCGGCTGGTGTGCTTGTTCTACTGCCCGTTGCAGCAGGGCCAGGACGTTATAGGGCAGGACGGCTGTGGCAAAGCCCAGCAGCGCCGCGCGTGGATGTCCGAGGCTGCTGATCTCGCTGTGCAGCACGGCTTCCGGTCGCCGGAACATGCCTTCGATTTGCCAGCGCGTTCGGTAGAGTTCGGCAATGCGCTGTGCGCCGACCGCCTCGGGCAGGTTGCTCCACAACCGGATCGTGGTGTTGCCGTCCTCGGTGGGCCGATCCAGCGCAAGCTCGATGCGCCGCCATCGCGAAGCGATCCCATGGAGTGATATCAGCGAAGCTGACTGGGGCGCTTGCGCTTGGGCGATTGCAATCTCTTACTCGCGCACCTTGCCCGTCCCTGTGCGGCCACAGCCCTGCCACGTCCCTTGCCCAGCCAGCCGCGGGTGGCGGCCGTGCTCGCGCACGATGAAGCCGGCGCCTACATGGGGCCTGAGAAGCAACTCACCAGAACCGGATCACCCTCCTGCCAAATTGATGGTGCCACGATTCCGCCATCCGGCTCAGGCCCAGGTTGATGCCGTCCGCGAGGACCGTGGTGAGCAGGGCCGCCCGTTCCTCGACGGGCCGGCCGCTACGCTGGTGGGTGAAGCAGTCCGAGAACCCGGTCCAGCCGTCCACTTCCAGCAGCAGGTCGGTGATCCGCGGACGGGGCAGCATGCCGTAGGCGTCCTGGGCCGCCCGCTGCGCCTCGGGCGGCGTTTCGGCCTTCAGCGGCTTGATGCGCAGGCCGGTCTCGTCCAGCACGGCGTCGGGCAACTGGCCGGCCTTGGCCAGGACAGCGACGTCCGCCATCGCCGCCGCGAGCGCGTCGCGCCTGGTGGCGAGGTGGCGTTCCACGTCCTCCTCCACCCCGACCGGCAGCGGTCCCTCGGCGCGCAGGGCCGCGAAGGTCGGCTTGGGCAGGAGGCAGTCCTCGAAGTTGCGGTAGCGCCGGCTGCCCCGCACCCACACGTCCCCGGCCCGTAGCCGGTCGCGCAGCTCGGACAGCACGCACACCTCCCAAGCCCGGCGGTCCACCTTGCCGCCCGCGTCCACCACGAAGGGACGCCAGCCGCGGCGGATGAAACCGAGCGGCGTGGTCCCGGGCAGGGCGCGCTTGCCGGCCCGGTTCATGTCCCGCAGCAGCGACACGGCCTTGAGCAGGCCGGAGGCGCTGCCTGCGCCCTCGAAGGCGAACGCCTCCAGCAGCGCGGGGGCGAACTGGCGCATGGCCGGCCAGCGCTGGACCAGCTCGGTCCGTATGTCCACCGTTTCGGGTCGCCCGATCTGCTCGGCCTCGGCGACCGCGCGGAGGAATGGTCCCCAGCCTACGGCGCCCTCCACCGCATCAGTCGCATCTGTTCCATTCTCCCGCGCAGCGATGAGGGCGCGTCCTGCACGGGCCAGGAGCCGTAGGTGGCGTTGGGCATCGCGCAGCGCAGCCGCGGCGTTGTCGATGGCCTTGCGCTCCGCCCGGCGCGACAGGCCGCCCATGAGCTTGTCGAACATTAACAGCGCCGCGTCGGTCAGTTCCGTGTCCATCCGCAGCACGGTGGCGGCGACCGTCGCCGCACGCCGGGGCTGGGCCAGGTCGCGCAGGTGCTGCGCCGTCATGCGCAGGCCCTCGCCGGCGAGGGCATCGAACGCTGCCGAAGGGACCGCGGCCTCGCGGTCCCGGTCCAGGCCGAGCGCACGCACGGACCGGAGCCGCTCGATCAGGCCAGCCAGGTTCCGAGCTGCGGGTGAGCCCGGCGCTTGGCGCAGCCACGCGACCCGGGACGGTCCGCCACCGCCGGCCGGGACGGCGAGCAGCTCGTC
>DASWOJ010000247.1:0-7140 GCA_036398775.1 Acetobacteraceae bacterium | reverse complement strand
CGGTTCCTGTCCCAGCCCTTCCACGTCGCCGAGGTGTTCACCGGCAGCCCCGGCATCTTCGTGTCGGCCGCCGACACCGTGTGGTCGTTCAAGGACTTCGTGGACGGCAAGTATGACCACCTGCCCGAGGCGGCGTTCTACATGGTCGGTACGATCGACGACGCCGTGAAGAAGGCCGAGGGCATGAAGGTCGCCGCCTAATGCCGACGCTGCTGGAGATCGTCAGCCCCGACCGGCTGCTGCTGTCGCAGCCGGTGGACATGGCCGTCATTCCGGCGGCCGAGGGCGAGATGGGTGTGCTGCCAGGCCACAGCCCGATGATCGTGCTGCTGCAGGGCGGCACGATCACCCTGCATGAAGGCGGGCGGCCCACGAGCCAGCTTTACGTGAGCGGCGGTTTTGCCGAAGTCACGCCGGAGCGGTGCACGGTGCTGGCCGACGAGGCCATCCCTGTGGCGGAGGTGTCGCGGGCACAGGCCGAGACGCGGTTGCAGGCGGCACAGGCCGAGGTGACGGCGGCTGGGACCGATGTGGCGGCGTATGACCTGGCAGCGGCCAAGGTGCAGTCCGCACGGGCGATGCTGGCGGCAGCCGGGGCGCCCTAATCGTCGGCTTGACTGAGCCGTGGTGCGCCCAGTTGTCCTCGCGCGTTGCTGACGATGCCGGCATCCAGGCCTTGTGGAGCGTGCGCCTGTAAAGCTTGGGTCAAGGTATGTCCGCTCCTACTGCAGTTGCGGATCAAAGGTCAGGGCTGATCGGCGTAAGCGCCTGCTAGGCTGTCACCAAACCGCAACAGAGACGTTCACAGACGCTTTAGGCCGGTTCGCGCACCGGACAGGCCGGATTATGTTTGTGGTGCAACAGGATCGGTCGTCTGCACCCATGAAGCGACTCTGATGAAGCATTGGCGTTTGGAAGACGTGACTTGGGACCGGTTCGACCCGGCACAGGTTGACCCTAGCATCGTGCCGCTGGTGAAAGCCGCCGCGATGGTCGAGCGGAACGGCGTGGATTATGCGGTGTATCTCGGCCGCGTGTTCGCGGATGACCCCGATTTCCGCCGAGCCAGCGACAATTGGGCCATTGAGGAGGTGCAGCACGGAGATGCGCTGGGCCGCTGGGCAATGCTGGCCGATCCCGGCTGGGATTTCGAGGCGGCGTTCCAGCGTTATCGCGATGGCTACAAGCTGCCGCTGGATGCCGACGCCTCGGTGCGCGGGTCACGGACCGGGGAGCTGATTGCGCGCTGCATGGTGGAGACGGGAACCAGCAGCTACTACACGGCGCTCGCCGAGGCGACCGGGGAGCCGGTGCTGCAACAGGTTTGCAAGCTGATCGCAGCAGACGAGTATCGGCACTTCAAGCTGTTTTATGACCACATGCGCCGTTATCTGGCGCGAGAGCGGCTGGGGATGCTGAACCGGTTGAAGATCGCAGCCGGGCGGATTACCGAAAGCGAGGACGACGAGCTGGCCTTTGCCTACCACTGCGGCAACGAGCCGGAAGCGACGGCTTACGAGCATAAACGGTGCATCGCGGCCTACATGGGCCGTGCCATCAGCTTCTACCGTTTCCGCCATATCGAGCGGGCAATGGGCATGGTCCTGAAATCGGTCGGCCTGCCGCCGCGCGGGCGCCTGTCGGCGGCAGGGGCACGGCTCACGTGGACGCTGCTGCAGCGGCGGCGGCGGAAGTTCGAAGGCGTGGAGATGAAGGCAGCCTGAATCCTTACCGCCGGCGGTAACGGCTGCGCCGGGCGGTGTCCGGCGCCTACAGCCTCACACCCTCGTAGAACTCGCCCATCGGCACCTCCGCCCCAATTTCCGGCATGGCCAGCATCTTGGCCGGGTACGTCACTAGCAACCCTGCTCAAATGCTCTTCACTCGCGCAAACACCGTCGCTGCCATGCTGTCCTGCGACAGCGTGACGTAGCGCATGATGGACGGGGTGGCTTCTTATTCGGGGTTCTTGACAGTTTGGTCCAACAGGGCGGTGCTGTCGGACTCGACTTCGAACATGAACAGGGGGTCGGTCAGCAGCCGTTCGCGCCGCTGGACCGGCTCGCACGCCACGGTCGCATCGGGGTAACGGATGCTGCCGGCTACCTCGATCTTTATGCCGCTGCCGAACACCCGGCATGGCCCGCCGCGTAGGCGGACGCCCAACGCGATCACCGTACCTGCGACGGTCAGCTCATGTGCCTGCGTCGCGCCAACCATCGCAGTGACCTTGTGTCCGTCGAACTCGTAGCGCAGTTCCTGGCGTTCCTCCCACGCCAGGAACTCATGCTTGGTCAGCCGCGGGCGCAACGTCACGTTCATCGGCAGCCCTACTTGGCCCCAGGTCAGTCCGCCACTTTAAGCATGATCTTGCCGACGTGCGCGCTGCTCTCCATCAGCCGGTGCGCGTCCGCCGCCCGCTCCAGCGGGAACACCTCGTGCACCAACGGGCCGCATCGTCCGGCGTCCAGCACCGGCCAGACCTTCGCCCGCAGTTTGTCGGCGATGGCTGCCTTCTGCGCCGCGGTGCGGGGGCGCATGGTGCTGCCGGTGACAGTCAGGCGCCGGGTCATGATTGTGGTCAGGTCCAATTCCTCCACCTTGGCGCCGCCCAGGAAGGCGATCAGCACCAGGCGGCCATCCATGGCCAAACAGCGGAGGTTGCGGGCGATGTAGGAAGCGCCGACCATGTCCAGCACCACGTTCACCCCGGCGCCGCCAGTCAGCTCCTTGACCCGGGCGGCAAAGTCCTCGTCGCGGTAGTTGATCGCGGCGTCGGCGTCCAGGCGCAGGATGGCATCGCACTTCTCGGCGCTGCCGGCGGTGGCATAGACCGTGCTGCCGAACTCGTGCGCCAACTGGATGGCGGTGACGCCGATGCCGCTGGTGCCGCCGTGCACCAGCATGCGCTCGTTGGGCTGCAGGCGGCCGATGTCGAACAGGTTGGCCCAGACGGTAAAGTAGGTTTCCGGCACCGCCCCGGCGCGTGTGGCGTCGTAGCCGGAGGGCCAGGGCAGGCACTGGCCAGCAGGCGCCGTGCAATACTCGGCATAGCCGCCGCCATTGGCCAGGGCGCAGACGCGGTCGCCGACGGCATAGGCGCTGGTCCCGTTCACGGCGGCGACCTCCCCCGCGACCTCCAGGCCCAGCAGCGGGCTGGCGCCGGGCGGCGGCGGGTAGGCGCCCTTGCGCTGCTGCACGTCCGGGCGGTTCACCCCGGCAGCCTGCACGCGGATCAGCACTTCGCCGGGGGCGGGCTGGGGAACGGGGCCGGTGGCCATCGTCATGCCCTCTGGTCCGCCGGGAACATAGGCGATGTGGCGCATCTCGGTGGGTTGGGTCATGGCTGCCTCGGAATTGGGTGGCGGAACGTCAGCGCCGCGTGGCAGGTTGTCAATCGGAAGCGCCAGGCGCTGGCCCGCCCGGGCCTATTGGAATTGCTGGCCAGCCCTGACCACGGATAGTCCATGTTGCAAGACGTCGCCTGCTTGCGTTCCGCTATCGTCAGCCGCGCCGCCTTTGTCGCTGCCGCATTCGGGCTGCTGGCTGGAGCCGCCTGTCCGGCGGCTGCCGCGGATACGGTAACGGAATGGTCGTTGCTGGCCGACAGCATCGCGCACGGGTCCGCGAACTGGCACAGCTTGGCCATCATGCACCAGGCCATGCACGATGCGCGTAACGCGGCGGAGCCGGTCTATGCCCGCTGGTTCCCGCCCGCTGCGGATGAACCTGCCGGGGCCGGCGCCGACCCAGACGCCGCGATGGCCGCCGCCGCCCGGCGCGTGCTGGCCACGGAACATCCCACCGACTTGGCCGAGATCGAGCAAACCTACCGAACCGCCCTGGCCCGCACCCCAGCGGAACCGGCGCGCGCGGCCGGGGCAGCACTGGGAGAGGCGGTTGGCGCCGCGGCCGTTGCCCGGCGGCAGGACGACGGCTTCCGCCGGGTCCGCCCATTCCTGGAGGACAAGTCGCCCGGCCGCTGGCGCCGGACACCACCGGAGTTCCGCACCAGCTACACGACGGACTCGCGGCCCTTCCTGTTCGCCGCGGGGAACGACGTGGATCCCCAGCCGCCGCCGGACGCCAGCACGCCACAGTTTCAGGCGGCTGCGGCGGAGGTGCAGCGGCTGGGCGGCCTGAACTCCACCGATCGTACCCAGGTGCAGTCGGATGCTGCGATGTATTGGGCCTACCAAAGCTCGCAGCGCGGCTACCTGCATCTTGCGGCGGCGCTGCTGGATCTGCACCCGCGGCCCGGCGGCGTTGCGGCCCATGCGCGGATCATGTCGCAGCTTGCGTCGGCGCTGGCGGACAGCGCGGTGCTGATCTGGAAGGAGAAGGAGCGTTTCGGCTCCTGGCGCCCCGTTACCACCATCCGCGAGGGCACGCCGGGCGTGGTGCAGGATCAGGACTGGCTGTCCTTCGTTGAGACCCCGGCGCATCCTGAGTATCCCTCTGGTCATGCAAGCGACTGTTTCACTGGATCAGACGTGCTGCAGGGGGCGTTTCCGGACCTGCAAGGGCCGGTGGCTTATGTCGCGCAGGTGGGCCGCCCGCCGGAAGGGCCGGATGCCAACAGCATGGGGCAGCACGCGCAATATGCCGACAGCGGCCTGCCGGCCCGGCGGGAGTTTCCCAGCCTGGCGGAAATGGCACACGAGTGCAGCAACAGCCGCATCTGGGCGGGAGCGCACTTCAGGACGGCTAATGAGGAGTCTGAGCGGGTAGCGGCGCGGATCAGCGCACGGGCGCTGGCGGCGGTGCCGGCGCGGTAAAGGCGACCCAGCCACGCCGGGGATGCCATGCGGCGCACCGGACGAGATCAAGGCGAGTGCGACCAAGGTTTCGCCGTTGGACGAAGCAGCTCTCCCAACGGCAGTGTGGGCGCAAAGGCGTTTCTAGCCGGCGATGACGCAGGCTCGGTGAACGGATCGGCATGGCGGCGACCTAAGCAGGCTTGCGCGGCTTGTTGCACATGTGAGGTGCGGCCATACCAGGCAGCGCAAGCCTGATCACATTAACCGGCCTCCGCTCCAACCGTGTCCATCATTGCGAGGAGCGCAGCGACACGGCAATCCAGGGCGGCAAGAATCGCGCTGGCGGATCTGGATCGCCGCGCCGCAAGCGGCTCCCAATAATATCTCTGCAGCATGAGAGTCATTGTGAAAGGCTGTTGGCATCAGCTTTTCGTCTGTGCGCAAACCTCCAAAGGTTCGCTTAGCAGCAGATGCGCCAGATCACAGCTTCGAGTGCTGCGGCGCCTTATGGACCGGATAAGCTTCGAAGCCCTCATTGGCCAGGTGGACCAGCACCAGGTGCTCGTCGGCGCCGCCGTTCACGATCAACTCACCCTGCCCCTCATCCACCGTAAGACTTTCCACGTTGGCAACGAGGCCCAGGGACCGCTTGAGTGAGGCAACGCGATGCTCATCGTGCAGGCCGGCAACTCTCAGGCGCAGGCTGCTGGGCATCGGCCACCTCCGGCATGGCAACTGCCGGGCAATGTGACGGCGGGCCGGCATCCCGCCTTGTCCGCATCCGCCCCGGCGGTCAGCCGGGGCGGTGCACAAGTCAGCGTATGGCGCGCAGCACCCCGCGCTTCTCGGCGGCGAGCGAGCGGTAGATGGATAGGTAGTCCTCCGCCATGCGCTTGGCGGTGAAGCGGGCGTCGAAGCGCGCCCGGACGGTGTCGCGGGACAGCTCGCCCAGGCGGCTGACGGCCGACATGGCGCCGGTCTCATCCTCGACGATGAAGCCGCTCACGCCGTGCTCGACGATCTCCGGCACCGAGCCGCGGTTGAAGGCGATCACCGGGGTGCCGCAGGCCATCGCCTCGATCATCACCAGGCCGAACGGCTCCGGCCAGTCGATCGGCATCAGCAGGGCGCGGGCGCCGCCGAGGAATTCCGGCTTCTGCGCGTCGTTGATCTCGCCGATCATCTCCACTCCGCCGCCCGCCAGCATCGGGCGGATGACGCTGTCGAAGTACACTTGGTCCGCCTTGTCCACCTTGGCGGCGATTTTCAACGGAATGCCGCAGGCGCGGGCGATGCGTATGGCGCGGTCCGGACCTTTCTCCGGCGCGATACGGCCGAGGAACGCCAGGTAATCCTTGGGGCCGGGCTGCGGCATCAGCAGGTTCGCCGGCAGGCCATGCAGGACGGTGCGGACATAGTTCGCCTGCGGCAGCGGACGGCGCTGGGCGTCGGAGATCGAGACGATGGGTACATGCGGAAAGGTGTTGAACACCGGTTGCAGCTCGGCAAGATCCAGGCGCCCGTGCATGGTGGTAACAAACGGCGTGCGCTGGCGCCCGAACAGGCTGAACGACCAGTAGTCCATGTGGAAGTGCAGCACGTCGAACTCGTCCGCCTTGGCGCGTGCAGCCTCCATCAGAAGCATGTGCGGGGCGATGGGGTCGCGGATCGCCGGGTCGAGGCGGAGGGCACGGGGCCAGATCGCCTCCAGCTTCGCCGACGTCACGCTGTCGCCGCTGGCGAACAGCGTCACGTCATGGCCCAAGGCCACCAGCTCCTCCGTAAGGAAGGAAACGACACGCTCGGTGCCGCCATAAAGCTTGGGCGGCACTGCTTCGTGCAAGGGGGCAATCTGGGCAATGCGCATGGGCCTGACGTCCTGTTGCTGTGGCATCAGCCATTCAACAAGGCAATCAGGGCAATTGTGCGGCAGTGCAGCAATTCGTGATCGGCGCCTGCTTGATAAGCGGTCAGCCTTTGATCGCGCACCACGCCTTCATCTGGCTTCGGCTGGAGTCTGACAGGAACGCTTGAACATGTGATGATGTCCGGCGTCAGACCCAGCAGGCCAAGGTCATGGTTGGCAAAAACCCGACCGGTGCCGGGCTAAGCACACCGACGCAGCAGCAACGGCAATCGAAAATGAATGCTCCAGTGCTGGCCCACACCACTTGCTATATGTCGCCGCGACCTCTTGAGCGCGTGCTCGGGCCATGAGCCATCACGGTAGGCCTCGGCATCGAGACAGCAGCCCTTTGATACGATGCGCCGGGAATGCCTGGGCGCGCTTAGCGATGATGCCGGAAATGTGACCAGCCGATGCGCAGCGACCGTCAGGATGCCGGGCGTGGCCTATGAGCCAGACGGCCACGGGCCACAC
>DASWOJ010000246.1:0-4139 GCA_036398775.1 Acetobacteraceae bacterium | reverse complement strand
GGGCTATGCCGTCACCGACCGCCTGACGGTGTTCGCCGAGGTGTATGGAGCCGCCGGCACCGACGCCCATACCCCGCCGGCCTACACCGCCGATGCCGCAGTTGCCTACTTGCTGACCCAAACGATCCAACTCGACGCCGGGGTGAACGTCGGGCTGAACAAGGATACGTCGAACCTGCAGCTCTACTCCGGCATCTCGCAGCGGTTCTAGCCCCAGGGCGCCCGGCCCTACCGCTTCTGGTTGTAAACGTCCACGCAGACGGCGCCCAGCAGCACCAGCCCCTTGATGACCTGCTGCAGGTCTATCCCGATCCCCAGGATGGACATGCCGTTGTTCATCACCCCCATGATGAACGCCCCGATGATCGCCCCCGACACCGTGCCCAATCCGCCATAGGCCGACGCCCCACCGATGAAGCAGGCCGCGATGGTGTCCAGCTCGAACCCGGTGCCGGCCTTCGGCGTCGCGGTGTTCAGCCGTGCGGCGAAGATCAGCCCAGCCAGCGCCGCCAGCACGCCCATGTTGACGAACGTGAGGAAGGTCAGCCGCTCCGACCGGATGCCTGACAGCTTCGCCGCCTTCTCATTGCCGCCGACCGCGAAGATCTGCCGCCCCACCGTCGTCCGTGTGGTCACGAAGCCATACAGCGCGATCAGCACCGCCATGATGACCAACACGTTCGGCAGCCCGCGGTGCGAAACGATCAGCCAGGTCAGCCCGGCGATGGCCGCCATCATGACGGCGTTCTTGGCGGCGAACACCCCCGCCGGCTCCGCCTCGATGCCATGTGCCTGCCGCCGCCGCCGCCCGCGCAGGTTCAGCACCAGCAGCAGCACGCCGATCGCGAAGCCGATCAACAGGGACGACAGCCTGAGACCGCCAGGCTCCCCCAGGAACTCCGGCAGGAAGCCGGAAGAAAGCCGCTGGAACACCACCGGGAACGGCCCCACCGACTGCCCGCCCAGCACCGTCAGCATCAATCCGCGGAACACCAGCATCCCCGCCAGCGTCACGATGAAGGACGGTATGCGTATGTAGGCGACGAAGTAGCCCTGCGCCGCCCCGATCAACGCCCCCGCCCCGAGGCACAGCACCGCCGCGACCACCAACGGCACCTGGAACTGCACCAGCATGACCGCCGCCAGTGCGCCGACGAACCCGGCCACCGACCCCACCGACAGGTCAATGTGCCCGGTGACGATCACCAGCAGCATCCCCAACGCCATGATGGCGATGTAGCTGTTCTGCAGGATCAGGTTGGTCAGGTTCAGCGGGCGCAGCAGGGTGCCGCTGGTCGCGATCTCGAAGAACAGCATGATCGCAAACAGCGACAGCAGCATGCCGTACTGACGCAGGTTCGCCTGGATGACCCCCCGCGTCGCCCGCGCCGTCGCGGCAGCCGGGGGTGGAGCCGTAATGTCGCTCATGCCTGCACCTCCTCCCGCACCGGCTGGTTTCGCATGATCGCTCGCATGATCGCCTCCTGCGACGCATCCGTCCCGGCCATCTCGCCCACGAACCGCCCCTCGTTCATCACGTAGATGCGGTCGCACAAACCCAGCAGCTCCGGCATCTCCGACGAGATCACCACCACTCCCTTGCCGGACGCCGCCAGCGCATTGATGATCTGGTAGATCTCATACTTGGCGCCGACATCTATCCCGCGCGTCGGCTCGTCCAGGATTAGCACCTCCGGCCCGCTGAACAGCCACTTCGACAGCACGACCTTTTGCTGGTTGCCGCCCGACAGCGTGCCGGATTGCTGATAGACGCTGGAGCAGCGTATCCGCATCTGCCCCTTGAACTTGTCGGACACCCGCAGCTCGGCGATGTCGTCCAGCACGCCGCGGCGGGAAACGCCGGGCAGGTTGGCCAGGGTCACGTTCTTGCGTATGTCCTCGCCCAGCAGCAGCCCCAGGTGCTTGCGGTCCTCCGTCACATACGCCAGCCCGGCGGCAATCGCCCGCGGCACCGTGGACAGGTCCACCGGCTTGCCGTCCATGAACGCCCGCCCGGTGATGTCCCGCCCCCAGGCGCGGCCGAACACGCTCATCGCGAACTCCGTCCGTCCCGCGCCCATCAGCCCGGCGATGCCGACGATCTCGCCACGCCGCACCCGGAAATCCACGCCGCGTATCACCTCCCGCCCCGCCTGCTGCGGATGGTTGACGTGCCAGTCCTCGACGCGGAACACCTCGCCGCCGATCTGTGGGTTGCGCGGCGGGAAACGGCTGTCCAGGTCGCGGTCCACCATGCCGCGGATGATCCGGTCCTCCTCCACCGCCCCCTCGCCGCAGTCCAATGTCTCAACCGTCCGCCCGTCGCGCAGCACCGTAATACGGTCCGCAACGCGCGACACCTCGTTCAGCTTGTGGGAGATCAGGATGGAGGCGATCCCCTGCCGCCGGAACTCCACCAGCAACTCAAGCAAGGCCGCGCTGTCCCGCTCGTTCAGGCTCGCCGTCGGCTCGTCCAGAATCAGCAGCCGCACCTTCTTGGACAGCGCCTTGGCGATCTCCACAAGCTGCTGCTTGCCGATGCCCAGGTCCGCCACCCTTGTGTCCGGCGCCTCCCGCAGCCCAACCGTCTTCAGCAGCGCGAGCGTGCGGGCATGCTCCACGTCCCGGTCAATCACCCCGTAATGGCCCGGCGGACGCACCAGGAAGATGTTCTCGGCAATCGAGAGCAGCGGGATCAGTGCCAGCTCCTGGTGGATGATGATGATCCCCAGCGCCTCGCTGTCGTTGATGCCCTGGAAGTTGCGAAGGGCGCCGTCGTACTCGATCTCGCCCTCGTAGCTGCCGGCGGGATAGACCCCGCTCAGCACCTTCATCAGCGTGGACTTGCCGGCGCCATTCTCCCCCACAACGGCGTGTATCTCGCCGGCGCGGACCGTCAGGTTAACGTCGCGCAACGCCACCACCGGGCCGAACCGCTTGGTGATGCCGCGCATCTGGAGGAGATCGGCCATGACGGGCGCTCCGCTAAGCAATCCCCTAGAGGCTTGCATACAACTGAAAACCAAGCCGGCTTGCGCGGCCCGGCACGACCGCAGGCCATCAGTGCGGCAGGCCGCGCAAGCCCGCCTAGAACTGCGACGCCTTGTAGTAGCCGCTGTCCACCAGGATCTGCTTCCAATTGGACTTGTCCACGATCACCGGCTTCAGCAGGTAAGCCGGCACGACCTTCACGCCGTTCTCGTAGGTCTTGGTATCGTTGACCTCCGGCGTCTTGTTGCTCAGCAGCGCGTCAACCATGTCGGCCGCGACCTTCGCCAAGTCGCGGGTATCCTTGAAGATGCTGGCATACTGCTCCCCGGCGATAATCGCCTTGACCGACGGAACCTCGCAGTCCTGGCCGCTGACGATCGCCATCGGCATGCCGCCGCTGCCGTAGCCGACGCCCTTCAGGGACGAGATGATGCCGATGGAGATGCCGTCATACGGCGACAGCACCGCGTCCACCTTCTTGTCGCTGTAGAAGGCGCTCAGCAGGTTATCCATCCGCGCCTGCGCCGCGGCGCCGTCCCAGCGCAGGGTGGCGACCTTGTCCATCCCGGTCTGCTTGCTGCCGACGACGAACTGGCCCTTGTCGATCAGCGGCTGCAGCACCGACATCGCGCCGTTGTAGAAGAACGCGGCGTTGTTGTCGTCAGGCGACCCGCCGAACAGCTCGATGTAGGTCGGCCCCTTGATCTCCCGGGTCTTCAGCCCCGCCAGCAGCGACTGCGCCTGCAATACGCCCACCTGGAAGTTGTCGAACGTCGCATAGTAATCCACGTTCGGCGAGTTGCGGATGAGCCGGTCATACGACACCACCTTGATCCCCGCCCGCGACGCCTGGCCCAGCACGTCCGACAGCGTGGTGCCGTCAATCGCCGCGATCACCAGCACCTTGGCGCCCTTGGTGATCATGTTCTCGATCTGCGAAAGCTGGTTCGGCACGTCGTCCTCGGCGTATTGCAGGTCGGTCCCGTAGCCGCGGGATTGCAGCACCTTCACGATGTCGTCGCCATCCGCGATCCAGCGCATGGAGGACTTGGTCGGCATTGCGACGCCTACCATCGCCTTGGACTGCGCCACGGCGGGTGCCCCGCCGGCTGCGGCCAGCGCAACCCCCGCCATCAATGCGCGCCTGC
>DASWOJ010000245.1:0-5370 GCA_036398775.1 Acetobacteraceae bacterium | reverse complement strand
ACTGGGGGCGGTTTATCACGCCGGCGGAGCTGGGGAGGCTGGCTGAGCCGGCTGGGTTCCGGGTGCGGGAGGTCGGGGGGATGATTTTTGACTTGCGGCGGCGGGAGTGGCGGATGGGGGCGGATTTAGGGGTTAATTATGTTGCGGTGATGGGGCGGAATGGGTGATGCGAGTTGTCCGGAGGCTGTCCGGTGGGAGTGGCCGCTTGACGGTTGCGATAACGCACCGCCCACCATGCGCAGGCTGGACGGGAAGCGGCAGCAGAAGCAAGCTGTATGGCTGATGGACTTCGGTGGGGAAGCGGTAGCCAGCGTAGATGGAGACGGCGGACGTTGTCCTCCACCCCGGCTGCCCGGCTCAACTCCATCTTTAAAACGGAACAGCCGCCAAGCGGCGATGGCTGACGGTGTCCTGCAAGCATCTGGGTCATTTGGGTGGAATCCAGCGGTCCGCCCCCTCAGTCACAACGCCGACAAAGCTTGTGATGCCATTGAAAAAGAGATCTGCACGGCATTTCGAACAGTGAAGCCACTCATGCAAATCGACGTGACGATGATGGAAACGAGCAAGGCGTATTCCAAAGAAATCATGCCTCCTCGATCTGTCCACAAGCCGGGAGGAGGCTTTGACGCTGCTTTACCCAAAGGCCCGCAAGCTTCTGTCCTAAACGTTGTTCCGAAAATCATCTTGCCGCCTCGACTGCACATCAACTCACGATAATTCATGGACGCACCACAGTAGCTCTAACCAGGGTCGCGTTTGTTTACAGGGTGGCGCAACGCCTGCACGCCAATCAGTAAGCCAATCGCTGAACGGCTATGAAAATGACGAGTTCCAAGTGTGTGCTTAGTTGCAAGCGTGTGCATGGGTTGGTCCTGAAGGCGCACCGCGCGACGGCCCGTGCCGTCGCTACTGAAACAGATTAAAGCATGATCTAAATTTTCCTTGCAATCGTTACGGAATGTTTGATTTGGTGCTCGCACGTTTGTGACTGGATGGCGCATTCGCCCCTCGAGCAGGCGTGTGATGGCCGGATAGCTCACAGGAGCGTCAAGCGACCAAGCAGGACTTGGCTTTGCTGGACGGGATGCTGCTATGGGGTGACAAGCTGCTTGAGCAACGTCCGCCTTGCGGCTCTTCCGCTTGCAAAACGGAGTTGAGCCGGGCAACCGGGGTGGAGGACAACGTCCGCCGTTTCCATCTGCGCTGGCTATCGCTTCCCCACCGAGGTCATCAGCCACGCAGCTTGGCTATGCCGCCGCTTCCCGCTCAGCCTGTGCATGGCGGACGGGCTGCGGGACGTGCGCGGCATTTTCGTTAGCCACGGGATTGTGCGGCAGTGAAAGCTGAAATTCAGCCTGGTGTTCGCAAACCAAGTCCGGCGCAGGCTGCGCACCGCTGGAAACAAGTCGCCTTCGCCGCCGCCGAGTGCCTATAACGCAGTGCCGAACCGCATGGACCGGGGACATTCAGGCTTGAGCCAAGGTCGCCCGCGTCAGAGCACAGGCACGCCGTCCCCGCCGCACGCCCCCGCAACCTTGGTCCAACACTTTGACCAAGCCATCAGGCCGCTCAAGCCCGCTCCCCCAACGCCCGCCGCTCCAAATCATGCAACCGATCCTGCCCTCCCGGCGTACGCGGACTCACCTGCAGCGCCTTTTGCCAGGCCGCCAGCGCGCCCTGCCAGTCTCCTCGGTTCTCGGCAATCCGCGACAGGTCTTCCCATGCAGCAAAGTGCCGCGGCTCCCGCCGCAGCACCTCCTCGATGTCCCGCACCGCACCGGTGGAGTCGCCGATCCGCAGCCGCGCCTGCGCCCGGCCGCGCCATGCCTCCAGCAGGTCCGGTTCCAGATCCAGGGCAGCGTCGAAGCTATCCACTGCCTCGCCGCCGGCGCTCTCCTCCATCTCCCGCGCTCCGCGGGAAAGAAGCAGCTTGACCGCCGGGCTGGCCTGGTTGGACCAGGCCTGCCGGATTTGGCCCTCCAGGGCCTCCGCCAACTCGTCAGTCGGCGCGACTTTCAGGGCGCCGAGCATGGTGTCCAGCGTCGCTTTCGGCACCGGCGCCCCGGGGGCAGGCGGCGGCGGCGGCGGCGTGGTCGGGGCGAGGTTCGGCATTCGCCCGCCAGGCTCGGGAGGCAAAACCGGCGCCTGGGCCAGCGCGGCCACCGGCAACAGCAGCCCGGCCAGCAGCAGCGCGCGGCGCATCGGGGTTAAGCCGGCACCGGCTGCTTGACAGCCGGCAGGCGCGCGGGCGCCGGGCCGCCGGCCATCCAATCCAGGAGCTGGATCGTGTGGATCACTGGCGTGTCCCCCTGCAACTGGGTGATGCAGCCGATATTGCCCGCGGCGATCAGGTCGGGCTTGGTGCGTGCGATGTTGGCCAGCTTCCGCTCCCGCAACTGCGCGGCGATCGTGGGCTGCACCAGGTTGTAGGTCCCGGCCGAGCCGCAGCACAGGTGCCCCTCCGCCGGGTCAACGACGGTGAAGCCGGCGCGCTTCAGCAACGTCTTCGGCTCGGTGGTCACGCGCTGCCCGTGCTGCAAGCTGCAAGCGGAGTGGTAAGCGACGCGCAGGCCCGGCGCAGGCCGGGTCGGCTGGTAATCCAGGCCCGCCAGGTATTCGCTGATGTCTTTTGCCATTGCCGATACCCGCTCGGCACGCGCCTTCACATCCGGCGCCTCGGTGCGGAACATGAAACCGTAATCCTTTATCGTCGTGCCGCAGCCGCTGGTGTTGACCAGGATGGCGTCGAGACCATCGCCATCCATCTCGCGGGTCCAGGCGTCTATGTTGGCGCGGGCGCTGGCCATCGCCGGGTCGTGGCGGCCCATGTGGTGCGTCAGCGCGCCGCAGCAGCCGGCGCCGCGGGCGATCACCACCTCGATCCCCATGCGGTTCAGCAGGCGGATGGTGGCCTCGTTGATGGCGGGGTCCAGCACCTTCTGGGCGCAGCCGGCGAGCAGGGCGACCCGGCCGCGGCGCTCGCCTTGGGCGCGATGGACCTGGGGGGACTGCATGGCGCCCATCGGCGGCAGCTTGGCGGGCGCCAAATCCAGCATGGCGTGCAGGCGCTCGCCCAGCGTGCCGGTGCGCGGCACCAGGGCGCGGAACGGCTTCGCCAGGCGGGCGCCGATCAGGGAGGCGCGGAACAGCGCCGGACGCGGCAGCACGACGGTCAGGATGTTGCGCAGCATCCGCTCGTGCCAGGGGCGGGTATAGGTATTCTCGATATACTTGCGGGCGTGGTCCACCAGGTGCATGTAGTTGACGCCCGAGGGGCAGGTGCTCATGCAGCTCAGGCAGGACAGGCAGCGGTCCACGTGGCGCACGACCTCCTCGGTCGCAGGCCGTCCGGATTCCAGCATGTCCTTAATCAGGTAAATGCGGCCACGGGGGCTGTCCAGCTCGTCGCCGAGCAGCACGAAGGTCGGGCAGGTCGCAGTGCACATGCCGCAATGGACGCAGGTCCGCAACACGCCGTTGCTGGACTGGATGGCGGGGTCGAGCATCTGCTCGGCGGAGAAGTTGGTTTGCATGGTGTCCTATAATCCGGCGTAGAGGCGCCCAGGGTTCAGGATGCCGCCAGGGTCCATCGCGGCCTTGACCCGGCGGGTGATGACGGCCAACGGCGCTGCCTCAGGCGGAACGACATGGACGGCGGCACGCATGCTTTCCGGAGCACGCAGCACGGTCCAGGTGCCGCCGCCAGCCCGGGCCGCCGCGGCCATCGCGTCGTGCAGCGAGGGCGCGCCCGCTACCCAGGCCAGGCCGCCCCCCCAATCGAGGAAGCAGCGTCCCCCGGCGGCATGGATCGCGTTTACCACCGCCGGCCCGGCGGAGGGGCGGACGGAGATGCGCCAGATCGCGTCGCCCTCGTCCGCCCGAAGCGGCACGGCGTCCCGCACGGCGCGCCAGGCGGTGCGGCTGGCTTCGTCATCAAGGGTCTGCGCAACGCCGAAGGCGGCCAATTCCGTCACCAAACGGCCCAGCCGGTAGTGGACGCTGGCTGCAAAGTCCTCGATCCGAACTAGGGCGACTGGCCCCTGCCCTGCCAGGTCCGGCACGCGCTCGGCGGCTTCGGCCGGCAGCCAAGCCGCGCCGGATACGCCGTAGGGCGATCCCAGCGCAGCCGACAGGGCCGCCACGCCGCGGACTGCCTCCAAGCCGGGGAGCAGCAGCGAGCCGGTCAGCTCCGCCGTCGGCAGCACCTTCAGCGTCACCTCAGTGAGGATGCCCAGGGTGCCGTGGCTGCCGGTCAGCAGCTTGCACAGGTCCAGCCCGGTCACGTTCTTCAGCACGCGGCCGCCAGAGCGAATCAGCTCGCCGCTGCCGTTCACTGCACGGACGCCCATCACGTGGTCACGCATCGCGCCCCAGGCGACCCGGCGAGGACCCGACAGGTTGGTTGCGACCACGCCGCCTAGCGTCTGCACGCCCTCGGCACCCAACAGGCCCGACAGGTCCGGAGGTTCGGCGATGATGCCCTGGCCGCCTTCGGCAAGCTTAGCCTCCAACTCCGGCAGCGGCGTGCCGGCGCGGGCGGAGACGATCAGCTCCTGCGGCGCGTGCAGGGTGACACCGGTCAGGTTGCAGGTGCTCAGGCTGCGGGCGGCCTGCACCGGGCGCAGCATGCCCTGCTTGGTGCCGCGGCCCTCGACCAGCAGCGGCTCCCCCGCGGCCCGGGCGGCAAGGACGGCGGCGATGACGCCTGCCTCATCGCCAGGCGCCAGGGCGTCAAGCGGCAAGGGGCTGGCCGGGCGCTGGCTGCTCATGGGATTGCCGGGCATCGCCTTCAAGCAGCGGGAACACCTTGCTGGGGTTCAGCAGCCAATCCGGGTCGAAGGCGGACTTGATGCGGCGTTGCTGGTCCAACTCGACCGCGGTGAACTGCACGGGCATCAGGTCGCGCTTCTCGACACCGACGCCATGCTCGCCGGTCAGGCAGCCGCCGACCTCGACGCACAGCCTGAGGATGTCGGCGCCGAAGCGCTCGGCGGATTCGAAGCTGCCGGGCAGGTTGGCGTCGAACATGATGAGGGGATGCAGGTTGCCGTCGCCGGCATGGAAGATGTTGGCGACCTTGAGGCCGTAGCTGTCGCTCATCTCGTTGATGCGGCGCAGGACGAACGGCAGCTGCCCGGTGGGGATGGTGCCGTCCATGCACAGGTAGTCCGGGCTGATGCGGCCCACCGCGCCGAACGCACCCTTGCGACCCTTCCAAATGGCGAGGCTTTCCTCGACCGACTGGCTGACGCGCAGGCTGATGGGTTCAAATGGCTCGCACAGCTTGGCGATGCGGCCCAGCAGGTCGTCCTGCTCGGCGACGCTGCCCTCGACCTCGATGATGAGCATGGCCTCCGCGTCGAGGGG
>DASWOJ010000244.1:0-11349 GCA_036398775.1 Acetobacteraceae bacterium | reverse complement strand
CGGGTTGGAGATCGGCAGCACGAAGCTGGCGGCGTTGGCGATGAAGGCGCAGATGAACAGGTAGGGCAGTGGATGCTCCGCCTTGGCGGTCCTGACCACCGCGGCGACGGCAGGGGTGAGGACGACGGCGGTCGCGTCGTTGGACAGAAACACCGTCACCACGGTTCCGACCAGGAAGACCAGGGTGAACAAGCGCGTCCCCGATCCATGCGCCAGGCGGGCGGCCCGGGCGGCGAGCCAGTCGAACAGGCCCTCCTGCCGGGCCAGCTCCGCCAGGAGCATCATGCCGACCAGGAACAGGTAAACGTCGAGGCCCCTGGCGACGCCCGCAGCGGCATCCGACGGGGACAGCAGGCCCAGCAGCACCAGCAGGGCCGCGCCGGCCACCGCCCATACCCACTCCGGCCAGGAGAACGGCCGCACGATCACCCCGGCGGTCGCTGCCGCGGCGATGCCCCAGGTGGTCCAGGGCGAGGCGGTCAGGGCGCCCATCAGGCCGCCGCCGGGGCGGCTGCGGCCTGGCCGGTGCGCCCGGTCCCGGTTTCCGGCATCAGCAGCGCAAAGGACGCCAGCCCGGCGCAGGCGATGGCCGTCAGATACAGGAACCCCGCCGTGAAGCCGAACCACTGCACGACAAATCCCGCCGTCGCGTTGCTGAGCGTGGCACCGACGCCCACCGACAGCGCCATCAGGCCCTGGGCGAAGTTGAACCGCCCGGTCCCCTGCGTCAGGTCGGAGGCGATCAGCACCGAGATCACCCCAAAGATGCCCGCCGCCACCCCGTCCAGCAGTTGTATGGCGACCACTCCGTAGGGGCTGCTGGTCAGCGTGAACAGGATGCCGCGCACCGGCAGCACCGCCAGCGCCACCAGGAAGATCGTCTTGCGCCCGACCCCACGCGCCGACGCCTGGCCCACCAGCCAGGCCACGCCGACCATCACGAACTGCGCCGCGATGATGCAGGCCGACAGCGCCGCCGTATCCGACCCCGGGTGCGCCTGCGCCAGGACTTGACCGGCCATCGGCAGCATCGCCGCGTTGCCGAAGTGGAACAGCACCACGGAGGCCAGGAAAACCCGCAGGTCCCGCCGGCGCAGCAGGTCGCGCACGGCAACCGGCTCGCACCTGTTGGCCGGGTCCTCGCCGCCGCGTGCCCGCTCGTGGTCGATCTCCGCGGGGTTGATGAGGGTGACGACGAGGGCGCTGGACACCGCGAAGGCGCAGACGAGGTAAAAGATCCAGTCGTAGCCAAGATAGGTCCCAAGCGCCCCGGCCAGCACGGCGGCGATCAGGTTGCCGCCGTGGTTGAACGACTCGTTGCGGCTGATCCGCGAGTCCAGCAGCCGCCGCCCGACCAGGCCCAGCGACACCGCCGCAATGGCCGGCGGAATGATGGCCGACGCCGCCCCCAACATGGCCTGCGCCGCAATTACGGCGAGGAAGCGCGGGTAGGCGGCGATCAGCAGGCAGCCCAGCCCGATCATCAGGCCCGACCCGGCGATCAGCAGCCGCTTCGCCCGCGTCCCGTCCACCAGCAGCCCCGCCGGCACCTGGAACACCGCCGCGGCGATGGAGGACGCCGCCATCGCGATGCCGATGGCGCCGGAGTCCCACTGCTCCCCACCCTTGAGGAACACGGCGAGGTATGGCCCCACCCCGTCCCGCACGTCCGCCATCAGCACGTTGATGGCGTCCAGCCCGCGCAGCGAACAGGTGGAGGGGGTCGGGGCATTCCTACCTGCTCCGGCGGCTTGCCCGGCGTCTGCGGCTGTAGTTGGGGTGCCTGGCATGTCTTCCCCTTGAGGTTCGGGCCGCGCTGGATACCCACTCCGGCATGCGCCTATGCCGTCAGTGTTGTCCATCCTGCTCCTTTCCCGAGGGAAAGAGACAGGCAGCCGCCCTGGCGACGGTCGTGGCAATGCCGTGCCGACCGCCGTGGCAGATGAAAAGGCCCTACCACGGCGGGGAGACAACGGACGCCTGGACCGGGCTACTGCGGTGTGGCGGACGACGGCGGGGCGCCGGGGCCGGCGTCGGGGCCGCTGCCCGGGCGCAGTCCTGGGCCATGCCCGGGGCCATGCCTCGGCGGCGCGGCGATGGGCGTCGTGCTCGCGGCGTCCGGCCCGATGGCCCGCGCCGCGATCACCCGGCCGAGCGGCCCGGCATAACCCGCCCCCTGCACATAGACCGTCGCACCCGGCGCGATCTGCGCCGCCAGGCGCTGCGCTTCCGGCGGCGGCATGTGGACCATGGTGCCGTCTTCCAGCAGCGCGCCGTTGACCTCGCCGCGCGGGCCGTGCAGCGCCGCCTTGACGCGGCCCTGCGCCGTCAGCGCCTGCTGCTCAGGCGCGCCGGGGCCGTGGAACCGGGCATCCGGGCCGCGCGGGCCGTGCGGGCCTTCGCTCGGCCCGGTGTCGGTGACCGTCGCGCCGCCGGCGTCGTTGCTGATCTGCATGGCCTGCACCAGCGGCAGGTTGCGCGCGCGCAGGCCGTGGATGGTGACGGCGTCGCCGGGCTTCACCGCCCCAACCAATTGCGCGCCCAGGTGCGGCGGGGTGTGGACCTCGGTGCCGTCGGCCAGGATCAGGCCGTCCACGTCGCCGCGGGGGGTCAGGCTATATTGGGCGACCTTGCCCTGGATGGCGGGGAGCTGGGCGGGGTCGTACGCCGCTGCGCCCATGACGTTCTGGGCGACCGCGACCCCGGCGCCAAGGCCGGCTGTGGCCAGCACGCCTGCCAGCAGGATGTTGCGTGTCTTCATGGTGTCCTCCGTGCCGGGCCTCATGGCCGACACGGACATCATCGCAATCACCGTGCCAGACGTAGCTTGCGGATTTATCGAGCTTTAATCGGCCTGATCCTCCGGTCCCGCGTTCGCATCGGGGACATTGTCCGTCCCATTTGCGGACGCATCCAGCCCGTATCGCGCGAGCTTCTGATACAGGAGCTGCCGCCGGATGCCGAGCAGTTCCGCCGCCGCCGCCCGGTTTCCGCCGGTCGCGGCCAGGGCGCGGCGGATCATCTCCGCTTCCAGCCGCGCCACCGCCTCCGGCAGGGAGCCGGCCAGCCAATCGGTGGACGCCCCTGCGCCCTCCGCCCCCGCGCCGAGGAAGGCGAGGTCCGCCGCCGCGATCACCGGGCGGCGCACGAGGGTGGCAGCGCGGGTCATGGCGTTCACCAGCTCCCGCACGTTGCCGGGCCAGGTATGCGACAGCAGCCGGGCGGCGGCGTCGGCGGCCAGGCGCTTGGGCGGAACGCCGGGGGTGGCGAGCGCCAGGTAGTGCTCGGCCAAGGGGATGATGTCCGCCAACCGCTCCCGCAGCGGCGGGATGGCGACGGGGACGACGCCGAGGCGGTAATAAAGGTCCTCACGGAACCGCCCGTCGCGCACGGCCTGCGGCAGGTCGCGGTGGGTGGCGGCGATCACGCGGACGTCCACCGGGACGGGCCGCCCGCCCACGGGGGTCACCACGCGCTCCTGCAGGGCACGCAGCAGCTTGGCCTGCATGGAGGGCGGCATGTCGCCGATCTCGTCCAGGAACAGGGTGCCGCCCTGCGCCTCGCGGAACGACCCGGCGCGGTCCGCCACCGCCCCGGTGAAGGCGCCGCGGACATGGCCGAACAGCAGGCTCTCCAGCAGCTCCGCGGGGATGGCGGCGCAGTTCACCGGCACGAAGGGCGCGGCGGCGCGGCGGCCATGGCGATGTACGGCGCGGGCCACGACCTCCTTGCCGCTGCCGGTCTCGCCGAGCAGCAGCACTGTGGCGTCGCTGTCGGCGACCAGCCCCACCGCCTTCTGCACGTCCCGCATGGCGGCGCTGGTGCCGATCAGGCTGCCCTCGGCGGCGCCGGGGGCGGCGGGCACCGGGTCCGGGCAGGGGACGGGCAGCATACGGGCCAATAGGGCGCGCAAGCCGTCGCGGCCGACCGGCTTCGCCAGGTGGTCGGCCGCGCCAAGGCGCATGGCCTCGATGGTGTTCTCGCCGGTGGGGACGGCGGTCAGGACGGCGACCGGCGGCGCGTCCGGGCGGGCGCGTATGCGGCGCAGGACCTCCATCCCGTCCAGGCCGGGCATGCGCAGGTCCAGCAGCACGGCGTCGGCGCGGTGGCGGGACAGCCAGGCCAGGGCAGCCTCGCCATCCCCGGCCTGCTCCGGCTGGTGGCCGAGGTCGGACAGGGTGGTGGCGATGGCCCGGCGCAGGGCGTCGTCGTCGTCCACGATCAGGACGGTGGCCATGCGCCGTCCTCCTGGCTGGATGCGGGAAGCTGCGGCAGCTCCAGCACGAACACCGCGCCAGGCCCGGCGCCACGCAGGCACAGCCGCCCGCCATGCGCGTCCGCCAGCTCCCGCGCGATGGCGAGGCCCAGGCCGGTGCCGTCGGGGCGCCCGGTCACGAACGGCTCGAACACCCGGTCCGCCAGGTCGGGCGGCACGCCGGGGCCGGTGTCCCGGACCACCAGGGCCAGGCGGCCCGGCGCACGCTCGGCCCCCAGGGTGACGGTGCCGCCCGCCGGGGCGTGGCGGATGGCGTTGGCCAGCAGGTTGTCCAGGATGCGTCCGACGACCTGCGGGTCCAGCACCGCGGCGCCCGCGGCATCCCGGACGGACAGGGTCACCTGCTTGGCCGCGGCCACGTCCGCATGGGACGCGGCCTGGCTGGACAGGAAGGCCGCGAGGTCCACCGGCACCGGGCGCGGCTGCACCCGCTGGGTCATCGCCAGCAGCTCGCCCACCAAGCCGTCCAGACGTCCAAGCTGTCCCAGCATGTCGCCGATGGCGGCCCGGCGCCGGGCGTCGTCGCCGGCGAGCGCGTTCTCGCCCTGCAGCCGGGCGGCGGCGAGCGGGTTGCGTATCTCGTGCGCGACACCTGCGGCGATGCGGCCCAATCCGGCCAGGCGCTCGGCCTGCGCCATGCGGGCGGCCAGGGCGTCGGCGTCCCGCCTGGCGTTATCCAGGCGGCGTCCGGCGTCGTTGAGGGCGTCCACGATGCGGTCCAGCTCCCGTTCGCCGGTGCGGCGCACGGCGGGCATGCCGGCGGCGCCGGCGCCGGCCAGGGCTGCCTCGATCCCGCGGACGTGGCGGCCCCATACCCGCACCAGGCGCCCGAGCCAGGCCGACATCAGCAGCGCCAACGCCAGCAGCACCGCCAGCCCCACCTGCAAGGGCCGCAAGTCCCCTGTCGCCTGCACCCGCGCCATCGTCCAGGCCGTCATGTCCGGGACCGGGCCGCCCAGCGGGCAGGCTTGCAGCAGCAGGACGCCGGTGCGGGAGGCAATCGAGCGGCCGGCCGGCTGGTCGTCGCGCACCGCCTGGGCATTGACCGCCGCGATGAGGCCGCGCTCCGCCGCCGGCAGGTCCGTCTTGGGTCCGCTGCCGCTGTAGGTCGGGTAGGCGTAGGCGAGCGGCCCGGCGTCGGCCTGCCAGATGCCGCCCTCCACCCCGTCCTGCTGCGAAAGCGCCAGCGAGACAGCGGCGGTCAGGCCGGCGCGGAAGGCCGCGTCGGACGGCACGGCGGCCGGGCCGGGCCAGCCCGACGTGTAGAAGGCGTAGCGTTCCCCGATCAGGCCGCAGGCGCGTGCGGCCACCGCCTCGGCGCGTGCGGCCTGCGCCGCGCTGGTCTGGCGGGATAGCTGCAGCAGCAGGAGCGCGACGGCGATGCTGGCGGCCAGGGACAGCAGCCACAGGGCGAGCAGGCGCAGGCTCAGTGAGCGCATGCGCGCTTTGTTCCCGCCGTGGTCACGGCCTTGCCGGGTCCTCGGGCGTCCGCATTCATGGAGGTGTCATATCAACGGCCATTTGCTTTGACCGTTCTGGCGTTGGCAGCCGTTGCGGGGCGGACAGGATCAAGCGCCTTCAGCCACAACGCTATGCTGCAAGGCGGCGTATGACGCTTCGCTTATACGCCCTATGAGGCTTATTGGAATACGGCCGGAGCAGATGGCGGCTGGCATTGTCTCGACGGTTCTTGGCGGGACCTTCGGCCGTTATCGCGGGGGAGCGGCGGCGGGCGCGGCCTGCAGTGGCGGGACCGATCAGGGCGCGGTGCCTGGGCGGAGCTTGCGGCCGGCCGGGTCCACCGTCCCGGCGTGCCAGCCTGCGCCGCCGTCTCCCAGTTGCGGCCAGCCTATGTCTTGACGGGTGCGGACGCGGCTGCCGGGGTGTCCTTGCGGTTCCGCCGGGCCGGGCTGCCCTCCGGCGTGGACGGCCCGCCGAGCAGCGCATCCACCGCCGGCGACCGCACGATCGTGCCGCGCACGAACGCCTCGTGGTTGGCCTCGATCTGCGCGGGGTCATACAGGTAGTTGACCATCATCCCATACGACTCCGCCATGCCGCGCGGCGCGGTGTTGCCGAGCCAGTTCACCCGCTCCAGCCGCGCGCCGTTGCCGAGGTGGAAACGGGCGACGGGATCGCCGGGCCGCCCGGCCGCGGTGGGCGTCGCGAGATACAGCGCGCACAGGCGCGGCAGCACCTGCTCCAGCACCCCGGCGATTGCGGGGTCGCCCGGCCAGTTCTCCCGTTCCAGCAGGTGCTGCAAGGCTTCGGTGGCGTCCTCCGTCCCGCCATCCGCCGCCTGCAGCGCCTGCGCGTCGGCATCGCGCAGCAGCCCGGCCCGATCCTCCGCGCCCAGCCGCCCGCGCAGCCAGCGGCGGAAGCCCGGCACCGGCGACAGGGTCGAGAACCGGGTGATCCCCGGCAGCTCCGCCTGCAGCTCCTCCACCACCTGCTTGATGAGGAAGTTGCCGAACGACACGCCGCGCAGCCCGTCCTGGCAATTGGAGATCGAATAGAAGATGGCGGTGTCTGCAGCCGCGCGGTCGCGCTGGGCCTGCTCCTCGCCTTCGCGGGCCAACAGGGGCTGGATGGCGGTGGCCAAGCCGGTGGTGAGCGCCACCTCGACGAAGATCAGCGGCTCGCCGGGCAGGGCCGGGTGGAAGAAGCCGAAGCAGCGTCGGTCCGGCGCGAGGCGGCGGCGCAGGTCGTCCCAGCCCTCGATCTCGTGCACCGCCTCATAGGCGATCAGCTTTTCCAGCACGGCGGCCGGCGTTTGCCAGTCAATGCGGCGCAGGTCGAGGAAGCCGCGGTTGAACCAGGAAGCGAACAGGTGGCGCATGTCGGCGTCCAGCGGATGCAGGGCAGAGTCGCCGCGGCCCTGGGCCAGCAGGTCCTTGCGCAGCTCCACCAGCGCGGCGGTGCCCCCGGGCGCCATGTTCATGCGGCGCAGCAGTTCCTGCCGGGATGGCTCGGCGGCGTCGGCGAGGGCGGCGGCGCGGCCGGGGGTGGGGTCGTCGAGATAGGCCTGGGCGGCGGCGCGCAGCGGGGCCTCGGCGGGAAGGAACCCCTCGGACACGTAGCGGTAGAAGGCCAGCCGGTCCTCTGGCGCCAGGGAGCGCAGGCAGGCCATCAGCTCCCGCGCGACGGCGGCGCCGGACGCCTCGCCGCGTTCGGACAGCAGCGCGTCGGCCAGGCCGCGGGTGCGGTCGAACGGCGCGACGGGTGCGCCGGGGCGCAGCGCGCTGGCATGGGAGCGGCCACGGTCGGCGATGGAGGACCACAGGCGCTCCATCCAGGAGCGGGCGTCGGGGGCGGCTGCGGGTGCCTCGGCGGTGTTGGGGGGCGGTGCCATCCTGCGTCCTTCTGCGCTGCGCTGAGCCGGGCGGGCGTCTTGCGGGTTGGGTTGGGTTGGCCGGGCGGGCAGGGGCCATGCCCGTCAGTTCTCGCCCAAGGTACTCCGATCAGCCAAACAGGGCCAGCACTGCCATGATGAAGCCGGCTGCCTGGATGGCGCGTGGCAGGCATGAGCCTCGGCTCATCAGTTCCGCGAGGCCGGCAGCACCCGCTCCTCGCGCATCCTCCTGCCACGCCGGCCGTTGCAAAATCGGTTGCGCGCGGCACGTCCGGCGTCTGCAACCCTTCTGGAACAGGCAGCGGCGTCGTCCAGCGGCTCCCGCGGAACGATGCGTCAGCGCCGTGCGAAGGAGATGAGGCCAACGGCCGCGTTAGACCGCCGCAGCCGGAGACGCCAGCCGCTATACTCCCAGCGTCCCCGCCTGCGCCGCCTGGTGCCGGGCAGCCACCGCGTCCCAGTTCAACACATTCCACCAGGCCTGGAGGTAGTCCGCCCGGCGGTTCTGATACTTCAGGTAATAGGCGTGCTCCCACACGTCGTTGCCCATCAGCACCCGGCCGCCCTCCATCAGCGGCGTGTCCTGGTTCGGACGCGCCTGCAGCGCCAGCTTGCCGTCGCGGTCCACGGTCACGAACACCCAGCCCGAGCCGAACTGCGCCAGTCCCATCCGGTTGAAGGCTGCGCGCATCGCGTCCATGCCGCCGAGGTCCCGGTCCACCGCCGCCAGCAGCGCGCCCGTAGGAGTCCCGCCCTTGCCGCCCATGATGCTCCAGAACATCGTGTGGTTGGCATGTCCCCCGGCGTTGTTGCGCAGCGCCATGCGGATCGCCTCCGGCGTCTCGGTCAGCCGGGCCAGCAGGTCCTGCACCGGCAGCGCCGCGAGCGTCCCCTGGTCCTTCAACGCGGCATTCAGGTTGGCGACATAGGCGGCGTGGTGCCGGTCGTGGTGGATCGTCATGGTCTCGGCATCTATGTGCGGCTCGTTCGCTTCGGGCGTATAGGGCAGCGGCGGCAGGCTGTGCGGTCCGTTCGGCGGCGTCTGCGCCCCGGCCCGGGACATCCAGCCGCACGGCGCGGCGCCCGCGGCGAGCATGGCGGCGAGCATGTTGCGTCTAGTCGGTCCCATGCCAGCCTGCCCCACGTGCGTTGTGCCGCCAAGGTAACCCCGTGCCCGGCAAAGGCAACTCTGCGCGACGCCTGCTTTACGCCGGAACTGGCTTGTAGCGCCCCCGTTGCCGCCTTCCATGAAGGCAAACATCGCTCTGCCAGCCGTCAACTTCTTCATGGCCGACGTGGGCGGGGGCCTGGGAGCGTTCCTGTCCACCTGGCTGGCCCAGGCCGCGCATTGGGACCCGGCGCAGATCGGCACCGTGATCGCCGCCGGGTCGCTGGCGGGGGCGCTGCTGGCGGGGCCGGCAGGGGCACTGGTGGACCGGGTGGCCCGGCCGCGGCTGCTGCTGGCGGTTGCGTGCGGCATCATCGTTGGCGGGGTGCTGATGCTGCTGCCGGCGCGGGCGTTCTGGCTGGTGCTGCTGGCGCAGGTGATCGTGGCCGGCGGCGGCGCACTGGGCAGCCCGAGCATCAGCGGCCTGACGCTCGCGGTGGTGGGCAAGAAGGGCTACCCGCGCCAGCAGGGCACGAACGAGGCGGCGAACCACGCGGGCAACGTGGTGGCGGCCGGGCTGGTCGGGGTGGTGGCGTGGATAGTCGGGCCGACGGCGCCTGTCGCGGTGCTGGTGGCGATGGCCGCGGCGACGCTGGTGATGGTCAAATTGATGGACGCCACCGCCGTGGACGCCGACCGGATGCGTGGGCGCAGCCGGCGAGAGAAGGGTGCGAAGCGCGGCGCGACCCGCGGCCTGTTCAAGAACCGGCGGCTGCTGGTGCTGCTGGCGGTGGTGGGGCTGTTCCAGTTGGCGAACTCGGCCATGCTGCCCTTGTTGGGCCAGCGCCTGGTGGCGCAGGGCAGCCAGAACGCGACGAGCTGGGTGTCGGCCGGCTTGATCGTATCGCAGTTGACGATGGTGCCGGTGGCCCTGGTGGCCGGGCGCCTGTCGGACCGGGTGGGGCGGCGCTGGCTGCTGATCACGGCCTGCGGCATCGTGGCGATGCGGTGCGCTCTGGCGGCGTTCGCGTCGGCGGACTGGTGGCTGGTCCCGGTGCAGGTGCTGGATGGCCTGGCGGCGGCGCTGTTCAGCGTGGCGGCGCCGGTGGCGGTTGCGGACCTGACCTATGGCACCGGGCGGACGCAGACGGCGCTGGGCGGGATGGGGACCTTGCAGGCCGGGGGCGCGTCGCTGGCAGGAGTGACATGGGGGTTCTCGGCGGCCAATCTGGGTTACGCCGTGACGTTCGGGGCGATGGGGGTTTTCGCGGTTGCGGCCGTGCTGGCGCTGCTGACAATCCGCTTGCGGGATGATGGCGGTCAGCCCGGCACGGCAGCGCCCCAAGAAACCGAAGCCGTGAGCACACCAGCTTAGGATCAAACGCTCCTGGGCCGATCTGCTAAGTGGCCGCCCGTCACGCGGGCGTCCCTTCCACCGGCGCCGGCGCATCCGGGAACGCCGCCGCCATCAGCGCCATCGTGTAGGGATCGCGCGGCGCGGCGAACACCGCGGCCGCCTCTCCTTCCTCGACCACGCGCCCGGCGCGCAGCACCATCACCCGGTGCGCCAGCGCCCGCACCACGGCCAGGTCATGGCTGATGAACAGGTAGGCCAGCCCGTGCCGGTCCTGCAGCCCACGCAGCAGGTCCACGATCCCCGCCTGCACCGACCGGTCCAAGGCGCTGGTGGGCTCGTCCAGCACCACCAGGCGCGGCTGCAGCACCATCGCCCGCGCAATGGCGACGCGCTGGCGCTGGCCGCCGCTGAACTCGTGTGGGTAGCGTCCGGCGGCGTCGGCGGGCAGGCCGACCTCGCGCAGCGCGTCCAGCACCCGGGCAAGCCGTGCCGCGCGAGGCAGGCCGGGTTCGTGGACCTGCAGGCCCTCGCCGACGATCTCGCCCATGCTCATGCGCGGCGACAGGCTGCCGTAGGGGTCCTGGAACACGATGCCCATGCGCCGGCGCAGCGGACGCAGTTGGGACTGCGACAAGGCGGTGATGTCCCGGCCCAGCACCACGACCCGCCCGGTGGCCGCCTGCATCCGCAGCAGCGCCAGGCCGGCCGTGCTCTTGCCGGAGCCGCTTTCGCCGACCAGGCCCAGGGTTTCGCCTTCCCGGATGTGCAGGTTCACGCCGTCCAGCGCACGCACCGCGCCCACCTCCCGCCGCAGCAGCCCGCGGCGGACGGAGAAGGTCACGCCTAGGTTTTCCGCCCGCGCGACCTCCGGCGCCCCGGCTGGGATGGGCAGGGGCTGGCCGGATGGCTCGGCGGCGATCAGCATGCGGGTATAGGGGTGCTGTGGCGCCCGGAACACCTCCGCCACCGGGCCGCTCTCGTCGATGCGCCCGTCCTTCATCACGCAGACCCGGTCGGCGACCCGGCGGACGATGTTGAGGTCGTGGCTGATCAGCAGCAGCGCCAGGCCGCGCCGCGCCTTCTCGGCGGCCAGCAGGTCGAGGATCCCCGCCTGGATGGTCACGTCGAGCGCCGTGGTCGGCTCGTCGGCGATCAGCAGCTTGGGGTCGTTGGCCAGCGCCATGGCGATCATAACGCGCTGGCGCTGGCCGCCGCTGAGCTGGTGCGGGAAGGCGTCGAGCCGGGCGCCGGCATCG
>DASWOJ010000243.1:0-4674 GCA_036398775.1 Acetobacteraceae bacterium | reverse complement strand
TTCATCTGCGTCTCGATGTTCCAGCCATACGTCATCTCCGCCATCCCCAGCCCCGCCAGGGCGTCCCGGCGTATGACGCGAAAGGCGCACATGTCAGTGTACCTCACGCCATACAGCGCCCCCATCAGCCGCCCGGCGACGTCGCCCGCCAGCACCTGGTGCCAGTTCATGGACCCCGGCGCCCGCACGCCCCGCGTGCGCGACGCGATCACGAAGTCCTGCGACCCCTCCAGCACCGGCCCGGCCAGCCGCGGCAACTGGTCGGCGCAGTCCGCCCCGTCCCCGTCCATGTAAGCCAGCACGTCGCACTCCGCCCGTGCCGCCGCGGCGCCGGCGGCGCAGGCCCGGCCATAGCCGCGCCCCGCGTCCAGCACCCGGGCGCCGGCGGCCTGCGCGGCCTCCGCAATCCCATCGGTGCTGCCGCCATCGGCAACGATCACCTCGCCCACCGCTTCCCGCAGCACCTCGGCCACCACGGGACCGATGGCCTCCACCTCGTTCCAGGCCGGGATAACGACGGAAACGCGGCGCAAGTCCAAGCCTACAGGCTCCACCTCAGCCCGCATCCCTGGCAAGGCTTCGGCGGAACGTCGCCGACCAGTGCCGTGCGGAAGCCCTGGTAGGCCGGGCTGTTCCAAATCTCGCGCAGGGTGTCCTGCGTCGCATCGCCCAGCGTGTAGCTGTCATAGCCCCGTGCCGAGAACGGAGCGATGCAGCACGGCAGCGCCCGCCCATGCGCGGTGAAGTACATCAGGGACCAAGGCCGCCGGCAGGTCGCCCACGGCTTGTCGCCCGCGCCCTTCTTCAGGCTCAAGCCCGGCTCCGTCGCCCCCGAAGCGTCCAGGGTCACACCCAACTCGCGCCCGATGGCCTGGGCTTCGGCGATGACGGCCTCCTCCTCCGCCCGCGTCTGCTCGAACAAGCTGCTGTCCAGGCGCGCCATCCCGAACCCCGCCTCGTCGAACACCAGCCGCTGCAGGTGGACCTCATGGACCCCGATCCGCCCAGCCAGCCGCACGAACTACGGCAACTGGTCCACCGTCTCCTTCAACCCCGTCAGCCACAAGGACACCACCGGCTTCGTGCGGCCCAGCGCCGCCTGCAGATTGGTGAAGGCGGACACGTTGCGCACGATGCGGTCGAACATGTCCTTGCCGCGCACCTTCAGGAACGTCGCCGCCTCCGCCGCATCCAACGACACCCGCAGCTCGTCCAGCCCGGTGTCCATGATCTCGCGGTGTTTCTTGGGCGCAAGCAGGGTGCCGTTGGTGTTGAACAGCACATGGGTGCTGCGACCCGGCTGCTTGAGGTGGCGGATCATGTCGGGCAGGTGCTTGACCAGCATCGGCTCGCCGACCCCATGCAGCACCACGCGGGACACGTTGGGCACCTGGTCCACGATGCGGCGGAACAGCTCCATGCTCATGTCCGCCGGTGGCTCCAGCGCCTCGAAGGTGCGCGGGCAGGTCTCGCACAGCAGGTTGCAGCGGTTGGTCACTTCCAGATACAGGCAAACCGGCATCGCCTCG
This sequence comes from Acetobacteraceae bacterium, assembly GCA_036398775.1. GTDB lineage: Bacteria > Pseudomonadota > Alphaproteobacteria > Acetobacterales > Acetobacteraceae > DASWOJ01. The sequence goes on along the minus strand of DASWOJ010000243.1, from coordinate 3,145 downwards.
GCCACGCTGTCCCCGGCGGACACCGCCTCGAAGTAGCGGCGGGGGTCAGGGGCATGTGCGGGGATGGTCAGTGTGGCGGACATGGATGGCCTCCTTGGGAAGCGGGATGTGGCAAGCGGGGGCGCCGCGGCAGGTCGAACGCCAGCAACGCGATGGACGGCAGGAAAACGAGGCTAGGCCAAAGGACCCTGTCGTGGTTGGGGTCCAAATACAGGACGGGGGCGGACAGCATGAGCCAGAGCGCGGCGGGCCGCGGCGCCAGCACTGTTGGCAGGGCGAGTGCGGTCAGGTACCACGGATAGTGTGGCGAGAGCACGGCCATCGTAGCGGCGCAGAGCCATAGTGCGTCGCGGCAGATGTGGGTTGCACGGCGTGCCGGGTCAGCCGGTAGGGCCTGTCGGACGACGGAAACGCTGAGTGCCAGCAGACCCGCCAATCCCATCGCGCCATAGGCCGGCCCGGCCCAGTGCGGCAGCGGGCCGGACAGGGCGGCTAGCCGCAGCAGGAACACGCCGCCGCCGTTCCCCAAACCCTCCTCCGAGGCGTAGCCGGGCAGGTAGCCCAGCACGCGCCACCCCGCGCCGGCATAGCATGCATAGCCCGCGGCAATCACCGCGCCGCAGACGACCAACGTTCGCAGTTCCCAGCGGCGCCATAACGCCGGGAATAGGGCGGCCGGCAGCAACTTGCACAGGACCGCCAAGCCCAGCGCAGCGCCGGCCAGCGCCGGGCGGCAGCGGACGGCCGCGAGGATGGCCAGGGCGGACAAGCCCGCGGCGGCGGCGTCAATGTGTGCGCCGCCGGCAAACTCCCACACCACCAGAGGATTCCATGCGTAGATCAGCACCCGGGCGGCTGGCAGGCCGGCAGTGCGCAGCAGCAGCAGCCCGGCGGCGACGGCCAGGGTGTCGAAGGCCAGCATGGCGGTCTTCATGCCCCAGACACTTGTAGTCGGGCCGCCCGGCCAGGCCAGTGCCACGGCGGCGAAGATGGCCTGCGCGGCGGGCGGGTAGATGGTCGGAGCGTAGTAGGCGCGGTTGATGTTGGGGTAGATCGCCGCCGGGCTGCTGCCCGCGTCGCGCAACGCCAGCAGCTCCGGCGCGGCTGGCAGGTGCAAATAGGGGTTGATGCCTGCCGCCTGCACCCGGCCGTCCCAGACGTAGCGATAGACGTCCGTCGAGAGCAGCGGCGGCGGCAGGAACACGGCCAGCCGCATGGCTACGGCCAGCAGCAGCACGGCCGTCAGGGTGCGGCGGGCGTCCTGCATGGCTGGCGTATGCGTCCGCAAGACGATCGCCACGGCAAGGGCATACAGACCGCCCGCGGCAACGGTCCAGGCAGCATAGGCCATGGTCCGGCCGTCGGTCATGCCGCCGATGTCGTCCGGCAGGCGCAGCGACGCGGCGGCCACGATGCACGACAGGATGCCGGCGCCCAGGACGGCAAGGCGGATCACGCGCCAGGCGCCAGCGCAGCCAGGCGTCCGCGAAGGCCGAGGGCCGCGATGCAGCAGGCGGTCGCGGGTGCGGCGAACGGCGCATCGGGGCCATGCCCAGGCACGTCCAAGCCGCGCACTAGGCGGTCCAAGCCGTCCCGGTCGTCGATGTCGAACCAGGTGCCCAGGCGCTCAAGCGGCAGGCCGATATCCTGCGCGCGGTCGGCGGTGGCCGCGGCGACGCTGTCCGTGCTCCAGGCGATGCGGGCGAACATCTCGGCTTCGGGAGTTTGCAGGCCTAGCAGCCAATAACCGCCGTCATCCGCCGGGCCAAACACGGCGCGGCGGCCCGGCGCAAGCAGGCGAGCGGCGGCGTCCACCAGCCACGCGGGCGGCAGGGTCGGGCTGTCGGCGTTCAGCACGCAGGCTGCACCGTAGCCCATGCCCAGCAACCCACGGATGGCATGCAGCAAGCTGCGGCCGAAGCCTTCCACACCCGGCGCCTCGCCGTCCGTGCCATCGGCCAGCATGAGGCGGGCGCCGGGCGGAAGCACGCCGTCGAAGCGGGCTTCCTGTCCGGCGGGGGCATAAGCGACGTAGGCGTGCACAGGAGCGGTGCGGGCCGACGCCAGGACGTTGGCCGTCACGTCGCCCAGGAATGCCGCCCCCACCTGCGATGCTTCCTCGGCCGACAACACGCCTTGCAGGCGGGTCTTGACGTGGCCGGGCCGCGGCGCCTTGGCCATGACGGCGATGGCGCATATCCCGTCGAGCCTCATCGAAGCGGTCCCCTGGCCTGCCTCGTCGTGCTCAAATCGTAGGCCCCTCGCAATGCAGGGCGCCTCGTGCTGCAAGCAGACATCAAAACTCCTTACGGAGGTTCATGCCCGAGTAGAGCGACGCCACCTGCTCGCCATAGCCATTGAACGGCAAGGTTTCCCGCCGGTCCGCCTCGCCCACCCGCCTTTCATGAGCCTGGGACCAGCGGGGGTGGTCCACCATAGGGTTCACGTTGGCGTAGAAGCCGTATTCCGACGGGGCCAGCAGGTTCCAGGTCGTCTTCGGCTTCTCCTTCAGCAGGCTGATGCGGACGATGGCCTTGATGCCCTTGAAGCCGTACTTCCACGGCACGATCAGGCGCAGCGGCGCCCCGTTCTGGTTGGGCAGCGGCTGGCCGTACAACCCGGTGGCGATCAGCGTCAGAGGACTCATCGCCTCATCCAGCCGCAGGCCCTCGACATAGGGCCAATCTAGGACGGCGCTGCGCTGGCCTGGCATCTCCTTGGGCCGAACTAGCGTTTCGAAACCGACCCACTTTGCATCGGACGTCGGCTCCACCCGGGCCAGAATGCGCGACAGGGGGACGCCAATCCAGGGGATTACCATGGACCAGCCCTCGACGCAGCGGTGGCGATAGATGCGCTCCTCCAGCATCTCCGACCGCAGCAGGTCCTCAAGCCCGATTGTGCCGGGCTTGGCGCACTCGCCGTCCAGGGTGACGGACCAGGGCTGGGTTTTCAGCTTGCCGGCCCGTGCCTCCGGATCGGACTTGCCGGTGCCGAACTCGTAGTAGTTGTTGTAGCCGGTAATGGCCTCCCGGCTAGACGCCGGCTCATGCGGGATCGGGGTACCGGGCTTGTAGGACAGGTCCTCCGCCCGGGCCGGGCCGGCGCCAGCCAGCAGCGCGGCCGTGCCCATGCCGGCCAGGAA
>DASWOJ010000242.1:0-3533 GCA_036398775.1 Acetobacteraceae bacterium | reverse complement strand
CGTCCGGGCCGCGGTCGAGGCCGGGATAGGCGCCACCGCGATCTCCGCCTCCGCCGCCGCGCCGAGCATCGAGGCCGGGCTGCTGCACCAGGTCGGGCTGGCGCTGCCGGAGCGGGACTTCCACGTGCTGCGGCACACGGGGCGCCACCGGAGCCGGGCGGCCACCGCGCTGCTGGAGATCATCGCTTCGGCCTGACCGATCAGGGCAAGCGGTGTCAAGCTTCACTCGGCCAGGTTCGACCGGCCTGCCAGCGGCTGGGCCTCGACGCGCTGTCCCCGGCACTGACCCCAGCGTTAGGACCCGAGACGCAGGGCCGGTGTCATGCCATGCCCAGCAGGCGGATCAGCCCCAGGCTGATCGCGCCCAGCGCCACCAGGCTGAGCGTGACCGCGGCGATTACCCGCATCCCGGCCCGGGCCACCACCCGCAGGTCGGTACCGAGGCCGAGCGCGGCCATTGACACGACCGTCAGCAGGTTGGCGGCGACCGCCATGGGGCCGAGGGCGGCGTGCGGCACCACGTCTGCCGACCGCAGCCCGGCCAACAGCAGGAAACCGACGATGAACCACGGCACCAGCTTGTGCAGCGGCAGCTTGCCTGGCGCCGGGCGGCCGCCCGCGGTGACGTGCGGCGCGGCCTCGTCCGCCTCATTGCGCAGGCGCCGGGTCAGCAGCGACAGGCCAAGCACGACGGGGCCGAGCATCAGCACCCGGACCAGCTTGACCAGGGTGCCCATGTGGACCGCGACCGTGCCGATGGGCGCCGTCGCGGCCAGCACCTGCGGCACGGCATAGACCGTCAGCCCCGCCAGCACGCCGTATTGCAGGTGGGTCAGGTGCAGCAGCGCCGGCAGCAGCGGCAGGCCGAGCACCACCAGCACGCCCAGCACCGCCGTGAAGGCGATGGAGGCGGCCACGTCCTCGCCGTCCGCGCCGATGATCGGCGCCACCGCCGCGATGGCCGAGTTGCCGCAGATGGAGTTGCCGCAGGCGACCAGCGTCGCCATCCGGTGCGGCAGGCCGAGCAGCCGGCCGATGCCGTAGCTGCCAGCAATGGCGAACACCACGACCGCCGCGATCCCGGCGATCAGCAGCGGCCCGGCAGCCGCGATCATCCCGGCGCTGATCGAAGCGCCGAGCAGCAGCACCGCGACTTCCAGCAGCGTCTTGGCGCTGAAATCAATGCCGGCGAACCATCGCTGCCCCGGCGTCCAGGCCGTGCGTACGGCGGTGCCGACCAGGATCGCCAGCACCAGGGCCTCCAGCCAGGTGGCGCCGAGCAACGCTGCCTCCGCGTGCTCCAACCCCACTGCGGCGCCCGTCACGGCCAGGCATAGCCCCAGGCCGGGCAGCAGGCGGCCCAGCTTGCCGGTTGCGCCCTGGATGGACCGCACCTGGTGGGACATTGCATGGGCCGGCGCTGCGACGGGAACGGACATGGGGGCCTCGTCTTGTGAGGTCCTTCAGGTGCGCCATCCCGTTCCGGCAGTCTAACAATAACGCCAGATGCGAATCATCAGTGAGGGCGATGGATGCCTGCGTTAGCTGGGGCCGGCTGAGGGCCTGACAGGCCGGCGGCGCTGCCGAGCCGTCGTTGCGAGCCGCTTGCGACGTGGCGATCCAGGGCCGCCGAGGTCGCCAGCGTGGTCGTTGCCGCACTAGATCGCCGCGTCGCTGCGCTCCTCGCAATGACGGAAACGGTCACATCGGAGGCTGGTTGGCATAAGCAGGCTTGCGCGGCCTGCCGCTTGTTGCCGTTAAGTCCCAACGCCGATAGGTGTCGTCGGATATGACGGCTTCGAGGTCCGCAATGCGCCGCCGCTTCCTGCTGCTTGCCTGTGCCTTCGCCCTGACCGCGCCGGAGGCGCCGGCCCACCGCAAGCTGGGATGCTCCATCCGCCGATGATGCGGGATCGTTGACCGTCCTCGACTGGCTGACGCCTGACGAGTGGCAGGCCGTCCGGCTCAGCCTCGTGGTGGCCGGGCGCAGCGTGCTGTTCGGGCTGCCGCTTGCGGTGCTGGCGGCGCTGGCCATCGCGCGGGGACGGTTCCCGGGCCGGGCGCTGCTGGACGCCGTGGTCCACCTGCCGCTGGTGCTGCCGCCGGTCGTCGTCGGCTGGGGGCTGCTGCTGCTGTTCGGCGTGCGCGGGCCGGTGGGCGCCTGGCTGCAGGACTGGTTCGGCGTGCGCCTGGTATTCACCACGGCCGGCGCGGCGCTGGCGACGGGGGTGATGGCGTTCCCGCTGATGGTGCGCGCGATCCGCCTGTCGCTGGAGGGCGTTGACCCTGGGCTGGAGGCGGCGGCGCGGACCTTGGGCGCCGGGCCGGTGGACCGGTTCATGACCGTGACCCTGCCGCTGATGGCGCCGGGCATACTGGCAGGTGCGGTGATCGCGTTCGCCGCCGGCTTGGGCGAGTTCGGCGCCGTCATCACCTTTGCCAGCAGCATCCCCGGGCAGACCCAGACCCTGCCGCTGGCGATCTATGCCGCGACGCAGGCGCCCGGCGGCGAGGCGACGGCGGCCAAGCTGTCCCTGGTCTCGTTCACGCTGGCCGTCGCCGGGCTGCTGCTGTCCGAGGTGATCGCCCGCCGGATGCGCCGGCTGCTGGGAATGTAGCACCGCACGTCACGGCCTGGCACGGCTGCTCGGCTGGCCCGTCAACCAACGCCTGCGCCTGCACGTCTTGCCCAGTCTGCGGACGCCCAGTCTGCCGACGCCCAGTCTGCCGACGCCCGGTCTGCGGACGCCCGGTCTGCGGCTGCCGCGCCTTGGCGAGACAGGAATGGCCGCGCCGCATAGGTTCCTTGCCGGGTCATAGGATACGCTCAGGGGCGTTGCGGCCGTGTATGCGTGTCGGGCCTGCGGATCATGTCACGCTTCGACGATGCGGGATTGGGGCTGCGCCACGCCGCAGGCAGGTTCGGACGCTTGGCTGACCCGCGGTGCGGGCTGGCCGTATCCGGCGCGCTCGCCGGCCACCCGGCCGCGGTCCAGCATCACGGCGCGGTCGGCCAGCTCCATCGCCTCCTCCTCGTCGTGCGTCACGAACAGCGTGGTGGTGCCGAGCGCGTCGTGGATGCGGCGCAGCTCCAGACGCAGCTCCTCCCGCACCTGGCGGTCCAGGGCGCCGAATGGCTCGTCCAGCAGCAGGATGCGCGGTTCGACTGCCAAGGTCCGGGCCAGCGCCACCCGTTGCCGCTGCCCGCCGGAGAGTTGCGACGGCAGGCGGTCGCCCAACCCTTGCAGCCGGACGAGCGCCAGCATGCGTTCGACGGTGGCCGCGATCTCGCGCCGGGGCGGGCGGGGGCGGCGGACCTGCAGGCCGAAGGCGATGTTGCGCGCCACCGTCATGTGCTCGAACAGCGCATAGCCCTGGAACACGAAGCCCAAGCCGCGCCGGCCCGGCGGCAGGTCGTCGGCGGGACGCCCGGCCAATTGCAGCGTGCCGGAATCCGCCCCGTCCAGCCCGGCGATCACCCGCAGCAGCGTCGTCTTGCCGGACCCCGACGGGCCGAGCAGCGCGACGAAGCT
>DASWOJ010000241.1:0-7880 GCA_036398775.1 Acetobacteraceae bacterium | reverse complement strand
TGGCGATGCAGGAGGCCCGGGTGGCCCAGGATCAAGGCGGCACCCCCGTCCACGTCTTCGCCATGGGCGCCGGCGGCCCGGCCGCCGAGTTGCACGCCCGCGTCGAGCCAGGTCTGGCCGCCGCACGCCCCGGCGCCGGCAGCGTCCACCACGTCGCCTTCCGGGTGCCAGACGAGGACTACGATGCCTGGGCCAAGCGGTTGCAGCGCCTTCGCATTCCGTCCAGCGGGCCGGTGGACCGCTACTACTTCCGTAGCCTCTACACCCGCGAACCCGGCGGCATCCTGTATGAGATCGCCACCGACGGCCCGGGCTTCGCGACCGACGAGCCGATGGACCGCTTGGGCGAGCGCCTGGCGCTGCCGCCGTTCCTGGAGCCGCGCCGCGCCGAGATCGAGGCTGGGTTGAAGCCGCTTTAGGCGGCACGCTTGCGCCGCGATCCAGCCGCCCCATCCTCACTGCCAACCACAGGAGCATCCGCGCATGTATATCGCCATGAACCGCTTCAAGGTCGCGCCGGGCTCGGAGGCAGCCTTCGAGCACATGTGGACCAGCCGCGACTCCCACCTGAACGGCGTCCCCGGCTTCGTCGAGTTCCACCTGCTGCGCGGACCGGTCCACGACGACCATGTCCTGTATTCCAGCCATACCATCTGGGAAAACCACGCGGCGTTCGAGGGCTGGACCCGCTCCGACGCATTCCGCGCCGCCCACCGCAATGCCGGCGCTGGTGGGCAGGGCGATGCGCCGGTCTATCTCGGCCATCCGCAGTTCGAGGGCTTCGAGGTCATCCAAACCGTGAAGTAGCCAGCCTACCTGGAGAGCTATGCTCCCTCTCCCTCCGGGAGAGGGTCGGGGTGAGGGGGCGGGCAAGTGCTGTCTTTTCCCAATCGCAGGCCCAAGCCCAGCCACGCCAGCGTGCCCCGCTCCGCAGCCAAGACCCAATCACCTCAACCCTCTCCCGCAGGGAGTGGGAGCAGGCAGCCCCACCTGCAAACGATCCACCTTGCACCCGTGCACCGGTTGGCGTATTTCTTTCTTTCCCCTACATTCTCCGCTGCTTTCGGAGGGTGGCCTTCACCGGCCGCCTTTTTGGTATTGCGTCAACATGACCAGCCGACCCGCCACCGCCGAGGAACCGAACCACCAGGGCCTGGAAGCCAAGGTGGCAGCCCTCATCACGCCCTCGCTGGAGGGCATGGCCTATGAGTTGGTGCGCGTGCTGATCCTGGGCCGCGACCGCCCGACCGTGCAGGTCATGGCCGACCGCGCCGACGGCAGCCAGATCAGCGTCAAGGACTGCGAGCGCATCACCCACGCTGTCAGCGCCATCCTGGACGTGGACGACCCCCTGCCCGGGCGCTGGACCCTGGAGGTCAGCAGCGCCGGCATAGACCGTCCGCTGACCCGGCCGAAGGACTGGGTCCGTTTCGCCGGGCACCAGGCGCGGGCGGAGATGGCGATGCCCGTGGGTGGCCGCCGCCGTTTCACCGGCATCGTGATGGGCGCCGACGACACCCACGCCCGGATGCGCCTGGACGACGGGGAGGAGGTCAGCCTGCCCTTCGCCGACTTGCGCCGGGCCAAGCTGCTGCTGACCGATGCGCTGATTGCCGCGACGTCCCCAACCCCGCCACCTGCGAACTAGGAGCACCTTCTATGGACACCTCCGTCTCCCGCCCCGAACTGCTGCTGGTGGCCGATGCCGTGGCGCGCGAAAAGAGCATCGAGCGCGACGAGGTGCTGGAGGCGATGGAGCAGGCCATCCAAAAGGCCGGCCGCGCCAAGTACGGCTCGGAGAAGGACATACGCGCCACCATAGACAAGAAGACGGGCGACGTCCGCCTGACCCGCTGGACCGAGGCCGTCGAGGTCGTCGAGAACGACGAAACCCAGATCCCCATCCATATCGCCCGCAAGTTCGACCCGACGATCCAGTTGGGCGGGCATCTGGTGGACCCGCTGCCGCCGATCGACTTCGGCCGCATCGCTGCGCAGACCGCCAAGCAGGTCATCGTCCAGCGCGTGCGCGAATACGAGCGCAAGAAGCAGTATGACGAGTTCAAGGACCGCATCGGCGAGATCATCAACGGCGTCGTCAAGCGCACCGAGTACGGCAACATGATGGTGGAGCTGGGCCGCGCCGAGGCCCTGCTGCGCCGCGACGAGCTGATCCCCCGCGAATCCTTCCGAAACGGCGACCGGGTGCGGGCCTACATCTACGACGTGCGCGAGGAGCCGCGTGGGCCGCAAATCTTCCTGTCCCGCACCCATCCGGCGTTCCTCGCCAAGCTGTTCGCGCAGGAGGTGCCGGAGATCTATGATGGCATCATCGAGATCAAGGCGGTCGCCCGCGACCCCGGCAGCCGCGCCAAGATGGCCGTCATCAGCCGCGACAGCAGTATAGACCCGGTCGGCGCCTGCGTCGGCATGCGGGGCAGCCGGGTCCAGGCCGTCGTGCAGGAATTGCAGGGCGAGAAGATAGACATCATCCCCTGGTCCGCCCAGCACGCCACCTTCGTCGTGAACGCCTTGGCGCCGGCCGAAGTCACCAAGGTCGTGATGGACGAGGAGGCCGGGCGCGTCGAGGTTGTGGTGCCCGACGAGCAGCTCTCCCTCGCCATCGGCCGCCGCGGCCAGAACGTGCGCCTAGCCAGCCAGTTGACCCGCTGGGACATCGACATCCTGACGGAAGGCGAGGAGAGCGAGCGCCGGCAGGAGGAGTATCGCCGCCGCACCGGCCTGTTCGTCGAGGCGCTGGACGTGGACGACGTGATCGCCGGGCTGCTGGTGACGGAGGGCTTCACGACCATCGAGGAGCTGGCCTACGTCCCACTGGAGGAGCTGGGAGAGGTCGAAGGCTTCGACGAGAGCATCGCCGAGGAGCTGATCCGCCGGGCACAGGCGTTCCTGAACCGCAGGGACGACGAATTGAACGACAAGCGCGTCGCCCTCGGCGTGTCGGACGACATCGCCTCCATCGAGGTGCTCACCCCCGCCATGCTGGTGGCCCTCGGCGAGAAGGGCGTCAAAACCCTGGACGACCTGGCGGACCTGGCCGGCGACGAGCTGGTGGAGATCGTCGGCGCCGAGAACATGGAGGAGGAGGTGGCCAACGACGTGGTCATGGCCGCCCGCGCCCACTGGTTCGAGGGTGAGGAAGGTGCCGAAGCGCCAGTCGAGGAGGCTTCCAACGGCTAGCGATCCCGAGCCAGCCCCGGAATCAGCCAGCGAAGCCGACGCGGAGGACGAGCCGGAAACCGGCCCGCTCCGCCGTTGCGTGGTGACGCGGGAACGGGACTACCGGACGCGCATGATCCGCTTCGTGGTCGCGCCGGACCGGACAGTCGTGCCTGATCTCACCGCAAAGCTGCCGGGACGGGGAATCTGGTTGAGTGCGCGGCGCGATGTGTTAGAAACCGCGCGCAACAGGGGCGCTTTCGCCAAGGCGGCGCGTGGGCAGGTGGCGGTGCCTGCCGATCTCGTTGCAATGGTGCAGACGGGCCTGCTCCGGCGAGTGACGGAGCTGCTGGGATTGGCTCGGCGGGCTGGCCAGGCCGTTTGCGGCTTCGAGAAGGCGCGCGAGTGGCTGGTGGCGGGCCGTGCCGGGCTGGTGGTCCAGGCCAGCGACGGCAGCCTGGACGAGCGGGTGCGGTTCCTCAGCGGCAACGGCGCACGGGCCAAGGCGGCGCCGGTCGTGACGCCGCTGCCGGCAGCAGCCCTGGCCGCGGTGTTCAGCCGTGACCATGTAGTGCACGTGGCAATCGCGCACGGCAGGCTGGCCGAGGCGCTGAACATAGAATGCAATCGCCTGCTCGGTGTGGCCGGGCAGGACGGACGGATGGGACAGACGGTTATATGAGCGACGGCAACAACGATACCGATACGGCCAAGGGCCGGCTTTCACTGCGCCCCGCGGGACGCGCCGAGGTTGGACGCACTGTGGACGCGGGATCAGTGCGCCAAAGCTTCAGCCATGGCCGCTCCAAGGTCGTGCAGGTCGAGGTGCGGAAGAAGCGCGCCCCGGTGGCGCCGCCGCCGCCGCCCGCGCCCACTGCCACCCCGAACGCCGCCGTGGTGCCCGGCGGTCCGCCGCGCCCGCCGATTTCCGCGCGTCCCGTTTCCGGCACCGGACGCGCCCTGACCGCGACCGAGATCGCGGTGCGCCAGCGGGTGCTGGCCGAGCAGGCGATCGAGAATGCCAAGCGCGAGGCTGAACGGCGCGAGCAGGAGAAGATCAGCATCCTCTCCGCCGCCGAGGAAGCGCGCCGCCGTGAGGAAGAGGCCCGCAAGGCTGCCGAGGAAGAGGCTCGCCGTGCCGCTGAGGAGGCCGACCGCCTCAAGGCCGAGGAAGCCAACCGCCTGGCCGCCGAGGCCGCCGCCGCCGCCGGGTTGACCGCTCCGGCGGCGCCGAAGCCGGCGGAAGAGGCACGCCGCCCTGCGCCGCGCCCGGCAACGGCTGCGCCCGGCACGCCGGTCGAGACCTTGCGCCTGAAGCCGACCCGACCGGAGGACGAGGAAGCCCCGCGCCGCCGCCCCGGTGCCGTGCTGCCGGGCGGGCGCAAGCCCGTTGCGGCGCCGGTCAAGGCCGCGCCGACCGACCGCCGACGCGCCGGCCGCATTGACGTGCTGGCTGCCATCGAGGGCGACGACGACAAGAGCCGCAGCCTGGCCTCCGTCCGCCGCCAGCGCGAGCGGGAGCGTCGCCAAGCCGAGTTGGAGGCGCTCCGCAACGATCAGGTGAAGGTCGTGCGCGACGTTATCCTGCCGGAAGCCATCACGGTATCCGAGCTTGCCAACCGCATGGCCGCCCGCGTGCCGGAAGTCATCAAGTCGCTGATGCGCATGGGCGTGATGGCGACGGTGACGCAGGTGCTCGACGCCGACACCGCCGAGCTGGTGGTGCAGGAGTTCGGCCACCGCGCCCGCCGCGTGAGCGAGAGCGACGTCGAGATCGGCATTGACGGCGACGTGGACATGGACACCGCCCTGCAGCCGCGCCCGCCGGTGGTGACCATCATGGGCCATGTTGACCACGGCAAGACCAGCCTGCTGGATGCCCTGCGTGCGACGGACGTGGCAGGCGGCGAGGCCGGTGGCATCACCCAGCACATCGGCGCTTACCAGGTGCAGATGCCGGACCGTGACGGGCAGGCGGGACCGCGCATCACCTTCATTGACACGCCGGGCCACGAGGCGTTCACCGCCATGCGTAGCCGCGGCGCCTCGGTGACGGACATCGTGGTGCTGGTCGTGGCCGCCGACGACGGCGTGATGCCGCAGACCATCGAGGCGATCCGCCATGCCAAGGCGGCGAACGCCCCGTTGATCATCGCCATCAACAAGATGGACAAGCCCGACGCCAACCCCAACCGCGTGCGCCAGGAGTTGCTGTCCTACGAGGTGGTGGTCGAGGAGATGGGCGGCGACACGCAGGACGTCGAAGTCTCCGCGACCAAGGGCACCGGCCTGGCCGACTTGGAGGACGCGATCCTGCTGCAGGCCGAAATCCTCGACCTGCGGGCCAACCCGGACCGTGCGGCGGAGGGATCGGTCATCGAGTCCCGGCTGGACCGCGGCCGTGGCCCGGTGGCGACCATGCTGGTGCAGAAGGGCACGCTCAACCAGGGCGACATCGTGGTGGCCGGCGCCGAGTGGGGCCGAGTGCGCGCGATGCTCGACGACAAGGGCAAGCAGATCAAGGTCGCAGGCCCCGCCTACCCGGTGGAAATCCTCGGCCTGAGCAGCGTGCCCACTGCGGGCGAGCCGTTCGTGGTGGTCGAGAACGAGGCCCGGGCGCGCGAGATCAGCGAGTTCCGGCAGCGCAAGCTGAAGGACCGCTCCGCTGCCGGCGCCACTGCAGCGCGCGGGACGCTGGAGGAGATGCTGGCCCGCGCCGTCGCCGGGGACCTCAAGGAGGTCGCCATCGTCCTGAAGGCGGACGTGCAAGGCAGCGCCGAGGCGATCCAGGGTGCGGTGATGAAGCTGGCGCACGAGGAGGTCAAGGTGCGCGTGCTGCTGTCCGCGGTCGGCCAGATCACCGAGAGCGACATCCAGTTGGCGCGCGCGTCGGATGCCGTCGTGATCGCCTTCAACGTCCGCGCCACGGCGCAGGCGCGGGAGCTGGCGCAGCGGGACGGCGTGGACATCCGCTACTACTCGATCATCTACGACGTGTCCGACGACATCGAGAAAATGGTCAAGGGCAAGGTCGCCCCGAAGGCGCGGGAGAACTTCCTGGGCTACGCCGAAATCCGCAAGGTGTTCGACATCACCAAGACCGGCAAGGTCGCCGGCTGCATGGTGACCGAGGGCCTGGTGAAGCGCGGCGCCGGCGTCCGGCTGCTGCGTGACGGCGTGGTGATCCATAACGGCGAGCTGAGCCAGCTCAAGCGCTTCAAGGACGATGTGCGCGAAGTAGCGCGCGGCTACGAGTGCGGCCTGTCCTTCGCAGGCTACAACGACCTGCGCGAGGGCGACATGGTCGAGTGCTTCGAGATCGAGATGGTCCCGGGGTGAAGGCACAGCGCAAGCCGGCCCGGGACGCGGCAAGGGACACCACCAAGCCGCGCCCCTCGGCCAAGCGCGCCGCCGTCAAGGGACCGACGCAGCGGCAACTGCGCGTGTCGGAGGAAATTCGGCACGTGCTGTCCGCAATTTTCTTGCGCGGCGAGTTCCGCGATCCCGAAATGGCGGATGCGCGGGTGACGGTGACGGAGGTGCGGATCAGCCCGGATCTTAAGAACGCCACGGCGTTCGTGGCGCGGCTGGGACGGACGGACATAGACGCGCTGCTGCCGGCGTTGAAGCGCTTGGCGCCGTATCTCCGGACCCAGGTCGCGCACGAGATGCGGCTGCGGATTGCACCGGGGATCAGCTTCCAGCCGGATACGACGCTGGACTACGCGATGCACGTGGACGCGCTGCTGCGTGCGCCGGAGGTGGCGCGGGATTTAGCAACTTCTCCAGCAACGGATGAAACAAGGAACACGCTGGTAGATCAGTGAGACTCGGAGTTCGGGGACACATCTGAAAGAAGATTACGTGCTGGACCCTATGGACCTTGTCAATCTGCGCCCTGGTAGCTTCAAAGACCTTCTTGCTTCCATTCTTATCGCATTCTTTGTTGCTGTTGGCATCCTGATAGCGTTCTGGCTGCGGTAGCTGCCGCACATGCTAAGTGAACCTTCCTGAAGGTTCGCACGCAGGTAACTCCTATAAGTTTGTGCGTCTTGGGCCAGCCGCAGGCAACTTGTATGACGGACCTGCTTAGAAATACCGACCTCACCATATCTATGCCCAAGCGGCAGACCAGCCCAAGGACACCACCATGCGCCGCAAGCAAGGCCGCCCCCTCAACGGGTGGCTGATCGTGGACAAGCCGCCCGGCATGACCAGCACCGACGTGGTCAACCGTGTCCGCCGCGGCTTCGACGCGCAAAAGGCCGGGCACGGCGGCACGCTCGATCCGCTGGCGACCGGCGTGCTGCCCGTCGCCTTCGGCAGCGCCACCAAGACCGTGCCCTACGTCCAGGACGGCACCAAGCTCTACCGCTTTACCCTCCGCCTCGGCGACGCCCGCGACACCGACGACGCCGACGGCAAGACCGTCGCCCAGTCCGACGTGCGCCCCACCGACGCGGAGCTATCCGCCGCCCTCCCCGCCTTCATCGGCGACATCATGCAGGTCCCGCCCGCCTACTCCGCCATCAAGGTGGACGGGGAACGCGCCTACGACATGGCCCGGGACGGCCGCCCCCCTGCCCTGCCGCCGCGCCCCGCCCGCGTGGACCGCTTCGAACTCGTCGAGCGCCCCGACGCCGACACCGCCGTGTTCGAGGTGCAGTCCGGCAAGGGCGTCTATATGCGCAGCCTCGCCC
>DASWOJ010000240.1:0-29265 GCA_036398775.1 Acetobacteraceae bacterium | reverse complement strand
GGCGTGCCCGCCCTCGTCGTCTTCCTGAACAAGGTTGATATGGTGGACGACCCTGAGTTGCTGGAACTGGTCGAGATGGAAGTGCGCGAGCTGCTTTCCTCCTATCAGTTCCCCGGCGACGATATTCCGATCATCCACGGCTCAGCCTTGATGGCCCTTGAGGACAAGAACCCTGAGTTGGGTGAGCAGGCGATCCTGAAGCTGATGGCAGCAGTGGACGAATATATCCCGCAGCCGCTACGCGCAACCGACCGCCCATTCCTGATGCCGATCGAGGACGTGTTCAGCATTTCGGGCCGTGGCACTGTCGTAACTGGGCGTATTGAGCGAGGCATCGTCAACGTGGGCGATGAGGTCGAGATCGTCGGCATCAAGAACACGGTGAAGACGATCGTCACCGGAGTCGAGATGTTCCGCAAGCTACTGGACCGCGGCGAGGCTGGCGACAACATTGGCGCCCTGCTGCGCGGCACCAAGCGTGAGGACGTCGAGCGCGGCCAGGTCTTGGCCAAGCCCGGCAGCATCACCCCGCACACCAACTTCAAGGCCGAGGCTTACATCCTGACCAAGGAAGAGGGCGGCCGCCACACACCGTTCTTCACCAACTATCGCCCGCAGTTCTACTTCCGCACGACGGATGTGACCGGCGTGGTCCAGTTGCCCGAGGGCACGGAGATGGTGATGCCCGGCGACAACGTCTCGATGGATGTCGAGCTGATTGCTCCCATCGCAATGGATGACGGCCTGCGCTTCGCCATCCGCGAGGGTGGACGGACCGTCGGCGCCGGTGTCGTCGCCAGCATCACTAAGTAACGGCGACCCGCAGCGAACCTGGATCGAGTATCATGGACAACCAGAACATCCGCATTCGCCTGAAGGCGTACGACCACCGCGTGCTGGACAACAGCACGCGGGAAATCGTGAACACGGCGAAGCGTACGGGTGCGCGGGTTCGCGGGCCGATACCGCTGCCAACGCATATCGAGCGGTTTACGGTGAACCGCTCTCCCCACGTTGACAAGAAAAGCCGCGAGCAGTTCGAGATCCGGACCCACCGCCGGTTGCTCGATATCGTGGAGCCTACGCCGCAGACGGTGGACGCGCTGATGAAGCTCGACCTCGCCAGCGGCGTGGACGTCGAGATCAAGCTGTAGGACCCGGATGATGCGAACCGGACTGATCGCCAAAAAGTTGGGCATGACCCGGCTGTTTAAGGATGACGGAACCCATGTTCCGGTTACCGTCTTGCACCTGGATGAGGTGCAGGTCGTGGACAACCGCACGCAGGAGCGTGACGGCTACACTGCCGTTCAGCTCGGATGGGGTACCGCGAAGGTAAAGAACGTCAGCCAACCGAACAAAGGCCATTTTTCCCGCGTCAAGGTTGAGCCGAAGAAGAAATTGCGTGAGTTCCGGGTGTCACCAGACGCATTGCTCGAAAGTGGACAAATCCTGACCGCAGCGCATTTTGTGCCGGGACAGAAAGTTGACGTGTGCGGCGTGACCAAGGGCAAGGGCTTCGCCGGCGGCATGAAGCGCTGGAACTTCCGTGGGTTGGAAGCCAGCCACGGCGTGTCGGTCAGCCACCGCTCACATGGATCAACCGGCAACCGGCAGGATCCCGGCAAAACATTCAAGAATAAGAAGATGGCTGGTCATCTCGGCGTGGACCGGGTGACAACCCTGAACATTGAGGTCGCCGCGGTGGATGCGGAGCGCGGTCTTGTGATGGTGCGCGGTGCGGTGCCGGGCAGCAAGGGCGAGTTCGTTACGATCCGCGACGCGGTGAAAAAGGCCCGTCCGGCGGATGCGCCGTATCCGGCTTCGGTCCGGTCCGCCGCGGATGCGTCGGTCGAACCGACCGCGACCTAGGGGCAGGAAAATGCAAGTTGAGATAAAGACGCTGGATGGCGGGGCTGCCGGCAGTACTGAGTTGCCGGACGCGCTTTTTGCTGCGGTTCCGCGCAAGGACATCATCGCCCGGGTAATTCACTGGCAGATGGCCAAGCGTCGGGCTGGAACGCATAAGACTAAAGGCATGGGCGAAGTGTCCGGCACCACCAAGAAGCCCTACAAGCAGAAGGGAACAGGTAACGCTCGTCAGGGCAGCTTGCGGGCGCCACAATTCCGCACCGGCGGCGTGGTTCATGGTCCCGTCGTACGCAGCCACGAATATGATCTTCCAAAGAAGGTACGGCGTCTCGGTCTGATCAGTGCCCTGTCGCTTAAGCAGAAAGAGGGCAAGCTGATCGTGCTCGATACCGTCGGTGGCGGCAGCGGCAAGACGCGCGACCTTGTTGCCAAGCTGAAGACCCTGGGCTGGACGTCGGCGTTGGTGGTGGACAACATTGTGGATGATAGTTTCCGTCTGGCCAGCAGCAACATCGTCGGCCTGAATGTGCTGCCGACCGTCGGCGCTAATGTCCATGATATCATTCGTCATGACATGCTGGTGGTGACCGCTGCTGGGATCGAGGGTTTGGTGGAGCGGTTGTCATGAGCGTTCGCCAGATTCTGGTCGCGCGTAAGCGCGCCGTCACGATGTCTCGGGAAGCGATGTATGAGATTGTCCGCAATCCCGTCATCACCGAAAAGGCAACGATGCTGAGCGAGAAAAACCAATTCGTGTTCCGTGTCGCAATCGGTGCAACCAAGCCGGAGATCAAGGCATCGGTTGAAGGGTTGTTCGGCGTTAACGTCCTTGCCGTGAACACGTTGGTGCAGAAGGGCAAGACCAAGCGCTTCAAGGGTCGGCCAGGTGTCCGCTCCGACGTGAAGAAAGCCTACGTGCAGCTGGCTGAGGGACAGTCTATAGACATGTCCACCGGCCTGAGCTGAGGAACCGGATAGATGGCACTCAGGCAATTCAATCCCGTTACGCCCAGCCTGCGCGGTACGGTGCTCATCGACCGTAGCGAGCTATGGAAGGGCAAGCCGGTCAAGACGCTGACCGAGGGCAAGAACAAGACCGGCGGCCGTAACAACCACGGTCGCACTACGTCCTTCTTCCGCGGCGGCGGGCACAAGCAAAGTTATCGCTACGTGGACTTCAAGCGGCGAAAGCACGATGTAGGCGCCACGGTCGAGCGGTTGGAATACGACCCCAACCGCTCCGCGTTCATCGCTCTGGTAAAATACGATGATGGCGAGTTATCTTATATCCTGGCGCCGCAGCGTATCCGCGCCGGCGACAAGGTGGTTTCCGGAGCACGGGTGGATATCAAGCCCGGCAATGCCATGCCGATGGCAGCTATTCCCGTCGGCACCATTATCCACAATGTGGAGATGAAGCTGGGCGCTGGCGGCAAGATGGCCCGTGCTGCTGGGACTTATGCACAGTTGGTCGGCAAGGATTCCGGCTATGCGCAGGTTAAGCTGCAGTCCGGCGAGCTTCGCGTCATCCGCGCCGAATGCTTTGCGACTGTTGGCGCCGTGTCGAACCCAGACAACCAAAACCAAAGTCTCGGGAAAGCCGGACGAAACCGTTGGCTTGGCCGGCGTCCGCATAACCGCGGTGTCGTGATGAACCCGGTTGACCACCCGCATGGTGGCGGCGAGGGGCGGACATCAGGTGGCCGGCATCCGGTCACCCCCTGGGGCAAGCCGACCAAGGGCGCGAAGACCCGGCACAACAAGCGGACGGACGACCTCATCATCCGCCGCCGTCCGAAGGGGAAGCATTAGCCATGGCGCGTTCCGTATGGAAAGGTCCGTTCGTTGACGGATACCTCCTGGGCAAGGCCGAGGTGGCACGCGGGTCCGGCCGCAACGAGATCATCAAGATTTGGTCCCGGCGCAGCACAATCCTGCCGCAGTTCGTCGGTCTGACATTTGGCGTCTATAACGGGCACAAATTCCTACCCGTACAAGTCAACGAGAACATGGTGGGCCACAAGTTCGGCGAGTTCTCGCCGACCCGGACCTTCACCGGCCACTCATCGGATAAGAAGGCGCGGAGGGGCTAACATGAGCAAGCCGAAGACACCGCGTACCCTTTCGGAAACTGAGGCTCAATGCGTGGTGCGGAATATCCGTATCAGCCCGCAGAAGCTGAACCTTGTTGCCGGGCTGATCCGCAATCAGCCAGCGAGCCAGGCGGTTGCTACGCTGACGTTCAGCAAGCGGCGCATTGCCCATCAGGTCCGCAAGGCCCTGGAGAGCGCGATCGCCAATGCCGAGAATAATCATCAGCTCGATGTGGATCGGCTGGTTGTTACGCGGGCCGAGGTCGGAAAGTCCATTGTAATGCGCCGTTTCATGGCCCGTGGCCGTGGCCGAGCATCCCGCATCGAGAAGTGGTTCAGCCATCTGCGTATCGTGGTGGCTGAACAGACGCAGTTGCCGGAGCCGGATCGCGGCACGGCGGAACGGAAGGCGGCCTAGCATGGGTCACAAGGTCAACCCAATCGGGCTGCGGCTCGGTATCAATCGTACCTGGGACAGTCGCTGGTTTGCTGGCGCCGACTACTCGAAGCTGCTGCTTGAGGATCTCAAGCTGCGCACGCATCTGCGTGCCAAGCTGTCGGGCGCTGGCGTGTCGCGTGTGGTGATCGAGCGTCCGGCCAAGAAGCCGCGCGTCACCATATACGCCGCCCGGCCCGGTGTGGTCATCGGCAAGAAGGGCCAAGATATCGAGACGCTTCGCAAGGACCTGGCCAAGATGGCCAAGGCCGATGTGTCGCTGAACATAGTTGAAATTCGCAAGCCCGAGATCGACGCTACCCTAGTGGCGGAGAACATTGCACAGCAGCTTGAGCGCCGCGTTGCGTTCCGCCGGGCGATGAAGCGTGCGGTGCAGTCCGCGATGCGTTTGGGTGCTCAGGGCATCCGTATCAATTGCGGCGGTCGCCTTGGCGGCGCCGAGATTGCCCGGACCGAGTGGTATCGTGAGGGCCGGGTGCCGTTGCATACGTTGCGGGCTGATATTGATTTCGGAGTTGCGACCGCCAAGACCACTTATGGCACCTGCGGCGTGAAAGTCTGGATCTTCAAGGGTGAGGTGCTCACGCATGACCCGTCTGCCCAGGACCGTCGCGCCGCCGAGCAGGCGCCGCAGCGCTAACGAGGATCCAAGACCATGATGTCTCCGAAGCGGACTAAGTACCGCAAGGCTCACAAGGGCCGCATCCACGGATTGGCCAAAGGCGGCACGTCGCTGAATTTCGGCGCGTTTGGCCTCAAGGCTCTGGAGCCCGAGCGGATTACCGCACGGCAAATCGAGGCGGCACGGCGCGCCATTACCCGCTCAATGAAGCGGGCAGGGCGTGTATGGATACGTATGTTTCCCGATGTGCCGGTATCGCAGAAGCCTGCAGAGGTCCGCATGGGCTCTGGCAAGGGCAGCCCTGAGTTCTGGGTGTGCCGGATCAAGCCCGGCCGCATCATGTTCGAGATAGACGGCGTGTCGCCGGAACTGGCGCGCGAGGCCTTGACGTTGGGTGCGGCTAAGCTGCCGATCCGAACCAAGGTCGTGACCCGGATCGGGGAAGCCTGAAGATGACGAAACCTGCCGACATACGTGCCAAGGGCACCGACAACCTGTCCACGATGCTGTTGGATTTGCGCAAAGAGCAGTTCAACCTACGCTTCCAGCGTGCGACCGGTCAGACCGAGGGTACGGGCCGTGTCCGCGAGGTCCGGCGTGACATCGCACGCATCAAGACAATCATGGCTGAGCAGAAGCGGACTACCGCTGCTGCCGCAAAAACTCAGTAAGGAGCTAGGACGATGCCGAAGCGCGTCCTCACCGGACGAGTAACCAGCGACAAGATGGACAAGACTATCACTGTCCTCGTGGAGCGCCGGGTCATCCATCCGCTGTACAAGAAGTTCATTCGCCTGTCGAAGAAGTATGCGGCGCATGACGACCTCAACCAGTGCAAGACTGGCGACCTCGTGCGGATCGAGGAGTGCCGCCCGATCAGCAAGCGTAAGACGTGGATGCTGGTAGAGCGGAACGGACAGTTCGTCGAGCCGCCGCGTGGGTTCAGCATTGCATACAAGCCTGGGTCAGCCCCCATACCATCGGGCGCCATGCCGGTTGATGCAATCCCGGTGGCGCCGCCGGCCGATGTGCCGCAAGTCCAGGCGTAGGAGCGGGTAGATGATTCAGGTCGAGTCCAACCTAGAAGTCGCCGACAACTCCGGCGCACGCCGGGTGCAGTGCATCAAGGTGCTTGGCGGGTCCAAGCGGAAGACAGCATCGGTCGGCGATGTGATCGTGGTGTCCATCAAGGAGGCCATCCCGCGCGGCAAGGTTAAGAAAGGCGACGTGCATCAAGCGGTCATCGTCCGTACGTCGTTCCCGGTACGGCGTCCGGACGGCAGCATCATTCGCTTTGACCGCAATGCGGCTGTACTGATCAACAAGTCTCAGGAGCCGATTGGCACTCGTATCTTCGGACCGGTTGTGCGCGAGCTCCGGGCACGTAAGTTCGGCAAGATCATCTCGCTTGCCCCAGAGGTGCTGTGATGGCCGCACGCATCCGCAAGGGCGATACGGTGATCGTCATTTCCGGTTCAGATAAGGGTAAACGCGGTGAGGTGCTGACCGTGATGCCGAAGGACAACCGGGCCGTGGTCCAGGGCGTGAATATCGCCAAGAAGCACACCAAGCCGAGCGCGGCCAATCAGGCCGGCGGCATCATTGCCCAGGAGGCGACGATCCACCTCTCCAACCTGGCGCTGGTTGATCCAGGAACCAATAAACCGACCCGTGTCGGGTTCCGGGTGCTTGATGATGGCCGTAAGGTCCGTGTCGCCCGTCCCAGCGGCGCAGTGATTGAGAGCTGACATGAGCGAGACGATTCAGGGCCGTGACATACCGCGGATGCAGCAGAGATATTTGTCCGAGGTGAAGCCAAAGCTGCAGGACCAATTTAGCTACAAGAACGTCATGGAAGTGCCGAAGCTCGAGAAGATCGTCATCAACATGGGCGTGGGCGAGGCAGCGGGCGATCAAAAAAAGCTGGACGCAGCCTTGGCAGAACTTACGCTTATCGCCGGGCAAAAGCCGGTCAAGACATTGGCGAAGAAGGCCATCGCGGGCTTCAAGATACGCGAAGGCTTGCCAATCGGCTGCAAGGTGACCCTACGCAAGTCGCGGATGTTCGAGTTCCTAGACCGACTGGTAACGATTGCCCTGCCGCGAGTGCGCGATTTCCGGGGCATTCCGGCCGGCAAGGGCTTCGATGGCCGCGGCAACTTCGCCATGGGCCTCCGGGAGCAGATCATCTTCCCAGAGATTGATTACGACAAAGTCACCGATGTCCGGGGCATGGATATTGTCTTTGTCACGACAGCCAAGACGGACGCGGAAGCGAAGGCGCTGCTTAGGGCGCTCGACATCCCGTTCGCAGCGTAGCGGTTCCGGTTCAACGCGTCTGGAAAACCACTGCCGGCCAGTGCGCCGCGGCAGGTTCCGAGGAGAGTAGCAGATGGCCAAGACTTCCGCGGTCAACCGCAACAAGAAGCGGGAACGCATGACAGCCCGCGACAAGACTAAGCGGGCCGAGCTGAAAGCGCAGGTTATGGATCGCGAAACTCCGGTCGAAGAGCGGTTCGAGGCTTCAATGAAGCTTGCGCAACTGCCGCGCAATGGAGCAGCGGTACGGGTACGTCTGCGATGTGCTCTGACCGGTCGTGCCCGCGGCAACTACCGCAAATTCAAGTTGTCCCGCAACATGTTGCGCGCCCTGGCCAGTTCTGGGCAATTGCCCGGCATGGTCAAGGCCAGCTGGTAAGGAGCCGGACGCATGTCCATGTCCGATCCGCTGGGTGATATGATCACCCGCATCCGTAACGCTCAGCGCAGCCGTCATACTCAGTGCGTTGCCCCCGCCTCCAAAATGCGTGCAAGCGTGCTGGAGACATTGAAGCGTGAAGGCTTCATCCGTGGCTATTCCGTTGAGGAAGTGCGTCCAGGCATCGCCCAACTTCGAATCGAGCTGAAGTATTCGGAAGGTGAGCCGGTCATCAAGGAAATCACACGGGTGTCAAAGCCGGGCCGCCGAGTTTACTCAAAGATTAAGGAGCTGCCCCGGGTTTATGCGGGCCTGGGCGTCTCCATCCTGAGCACTCCGCGCGGCGTGTTGAGCGACGGTGAGGCGCGCGCTGCCAATGTTGGCGGCGAAGTGCTTTTCCGCGTGTTCTAAGGGAGGCGCCAGCATGTCTCGTGTAGGCAAATATCCTGTTGAACTGCCGGTCGGCGTTCAGGTCGCTATCGTGGATCGTGTGCTGGAGGCCAAGGGCAAGCTCGGCACCCTGTCCTTGGAACTGACTGACCATGTAGACGCGGCGGTGGACGGCAACAAGGTGACAGTAACCCCGCGCGGCAACGCTGCTCAAGCGCGCATGATGTGGGGCACAACCCGTGCCCTGCTGCAGAACATGGTGCAGGGTGTGTCCGCTGGATTCACGAAAACATTGGAAATCAATGGCACCGGTTTCCGTGCGGCCGTGCAAGGCAAGAACCTGGTTATCAATCTGGGCTTCTCGCATGACGTGGTTTACCCGGTTCCGGAGGGCATCACCGTCACGACCCCGCGCCCGACTGCTATCACCCTGACCGGAGTGGACAAGCGCCAGGTCGGGCAGTGCGCTGCCGAAATCCGCCGCTTCCGTCCGCCCGAACCGTATAAGGGCAAGGGCGTCAAGTACGAGAATGAGCAGATCCGGCGCAAGGAAGGCAAGAAGAAGTAACATGAGCGCTCCCCAGGATCTCCGGGCGCGGCGGCGCGAGCGCCTCCGCTATCAGTTGAAGCAGAAGGGCGCGGGACGCCCTCGCCTGTCAGTGTTCCGGTCGGGCCGGCACATCTATGCGCAGGTCATAGACGATAAGCAGGGCCGGACGCTCGCCGCTGCCAGCACTTTGGACAAGTCTATCCGCGAGGGTGGAAAGACCGGGGCCGATAAGGACGCGGCGGTTGCGGTTGGCAAAATGGTGGCCGAACGTGCTGTGGCAGCTGGCGTCACCCAGGTGGTCTTCGACCGCGGCCCGTATCTTTATCACGGTCGCGTCAAGGCGCTGGCCGATGCCGCCCGCGAAGGCGGCTTGGCGTTCTAGGAAACTGACACATGGCACGTGAAGCACGGGACGGCGGCCGCGGCGGCCGAGATCGCGACCGCGATGGCGGCGACGATTTGATGGACAAGCTGGTCACCATCAACCGGGTGGCCAAGGTGGTGAAAGGTGGACGCCGTTTCGCCTTTGCAGCCCTGGTGGTCGTGGGGGATCAGAAAGGCCGGGTCGGCTATGGCGCTGGCAAGGCGCGCGAG
This sequence comes from Acetobacteraceae bacterium, assembly GCA_036398775.1. GTDB lineage: Bacteria > Pseudomonadota > Alphaproteobacteria > Acetobacterales > Acetobacteraceae > DASWOJ01. Next base: position 19,989 of record DASWOJ010000240.1, on the reverse strand, counting down.
GTGCCTGAAGCCATCCGTAAGGCAACCGAGCGGGCGAAGAAGACGATGATCCGCGTGCCCCTGAAGGAAGGGCGCACATTGCACCATGATGTCGAGGGTATCTTTGGCGCAGGTCACGTAATCCTGAGGTCATCCACGGCCGGAACTGGCATCATTGCCGGAGGTCCGATGCGTGCAGTGTTTGAGACGCTGGGAGTAGGCGACGTCGTCGCCAAGTCGCTCGGCAGCCGCAACCCTCACAACATGGTCAAGGCTACATTTGCGGCACTACAACGCTGTGCAAGCCCGCGTAGCGTGGCGGCACGTCGTGGCAAGAAAGTCGGCGAGATCTTCGGCAAGCGCGATGGTGTGCCAGACGCGGCACAGGAGACAGCCGATGTCGGATAGTATCAGGGGAACGGTCAAGGTAACGCTGGTCAACAGCGGCTTGGGCCGGAAAAAAAACCAGAGAGACACCCTAATTGGTCTCGGCCTGAACCGGATGCACCGCACGCGTGAGTTGGAGGACACTCCTTCCGTCCGTGGCATGATCCGGACGGTCGCCCACCTGGTTCAGGTCGAGGAGCGGTCATGAAGCTGAACGAACTGCGGGACAATCCCGGCGCCCGTCCGAAGTTCAAGAGGCTCGGCCGCGGCATCGGTTCCGGGAAAGGCAAGACCTCTGGCAAGGGCGTCAAGGGTCAGAAGGCTCGTGAGGGCGTTTCGCTGAACGGGTTTGAAGGTGGTCAGCTCCCCATCTACCGGCGACTGCCGAAGCGTGGCTTTCACAACATGTTCCGTAAGGAGTATGCCCCCGTGAATGTCGGCGCCATCGAGAAAGCGATTGAGGCTGGCAAGCTCGACCCGGCAACGCCGATTACCGAACAGTCGCTAGAGGCCGCCGGCTTGGTCCGGCTAGCTAAAGTGGCTGGCGTACGGCTGCTCGGGATGGGTGCAATCAGCCGTCCCATCACCATCACGGTGTCTGGCGCGTCTGCGACTGCGGCGGCGGCAGTACAGGCGGCGGGCGGCATCCTGACGACGACTGTGGCCGAAGCAGCGGCAGCAGCGCCGTCAAGCTGACGCTGATGCTTGCGGCCCGGCGGGTATTGCCGGCAGAATAGGAAATGAAGGGCGGCGCCCCGTGTCCCAAGCGGGACGTGTGGGCGCCGTAACCTTGTGGGGGGATCGGTTATGGCGTCCGCAGCCGAACAATTGGCAGCAAACCTCAACCTCGGCACGCTCGGCAAGGCGACCGAGCTCAAGCAACGCATCTGGTTCACCTTAGGCGCTCTGCTGGTCTACCGCCTCGGCACCTACATCCCAGTGCCCGGCGTGGACGCAGCCGTGATGGCGGAAATGCTGCAGCAGAATGGTGGCGGCATCCTGGGCATGTTCGATATGTTCAGCGGCGGGGCGCTTGGCCGCATGACGGTATTTGCCCTGAATATCATGCCCTACATCAGCGCAAGCATCATCGTGCAGTTGCTGTCATCAGCCGTTCCGTCGCTGGAAACCCTCAAGAAGGAAGGCGAGAGCGGGCGGAAGAAGCTGAACCAGTACACGCGTTATCTGACCGTTCTGATCGCATTGGTGCAGTCGTATGGCATGGCGGTCGGACTGGAGAACATCGTCGGACGCGCCGGCTCGGCGGTGATTGATCCCGGGCTGTTCTTCCGCGTGTCGTGCGTCATCACGCTGGTTGGCGGGACGATGTTCCTGATGTGGCTGGGTGAACAGATTACGGCCCGCGGCGTTGGCAACGGCACCAGCTTGATCATCTTTGCCGGCATCGTCGCCAACCTGCCGCATGCGCTGGCGTCATTGCTGGAAAAGGGTCGGGCAGGGGAACTGTCTCCATTGTTCGTCCTGGGGTTCCTGCTGATCGCGGTAGCCGTGATTGCCTTCGTGGTTTTTGTGGAACGGGCGCAGCGCCGGGTGAACATTCAGTATCCTAAGCGGCAAGTCGGACAACGCATGTTCGGTGGCGACAGCACGCACATGCCGCTGAAGGTGAATACCGCCGGCGTGATCCCGCCGATTTTCGCAAGCTCCATCCTGCTCATCCCGGCGACGATCGCCGGGTTCGCCGGCAACAAGCCAGACTCGTGGCTGGCCTGGATCGGAGCAAAGCTCGGTCATGGTGAGCCGCTCTATATGCTGGCCTACGCCGGCATGATCATCTTCTTCGCCTACTTCTATACGGCAGTAGTTTTCAATCCAACGGAGACGGCGGACAATCTGAAGAAGTATGGCGGCTTCATCCCTGGCGTGCGGCCTGGCGCCAATACCGCCAACTACTTCGATACAATCCTGGCCAAGCTGACGACGGTGGGGGCGCTGTATCTGTGCGTGGTCTGCCTGTTGCCGGAAATTCTCATCAGCAAATACCGGGTACCGTTCTACTTCGGCGGTACGAGCCTGATGATCATCGTGTCGGTCACGATGGATACCGTGACGCAAGTTCAGTCACACCTTCTGGCGCATCAGTACGAGGGCTTAATCCGCAAGAACCGCGTGAAGGGGCGTGGCCGATGAACCTGATCCTGCTCGGCCCACCAGGCGCCGGCAAGGGGACACAGGCCAAGAGGCTGGAGCAGGCGCACGGGATGGTGCAGATCTCGACTGGCGACATGCTCCGGGCCGAGGTCAAGGCCGGCACAGAGACTGGGCAGCGCGCCAAGGCGATCATGGAGGCTGGCGGCTTGGTGTCTGACGATCTGATCGTCGCAATGCTGGACAACCGGATACATCAGCCCGACGCGAAGGAGGGCTTCATCCTCGACGGCTTCCCACGCACGGTGCCTCAAGCAGTGGCGCTGGACGAGATGCTGGCGCGGTCAGGGATGAGGATAGACGTCGTCGTGTTGTTGCAGGTGGATGACGAGGCACTGGTGGACCGGATTGCCGGTCGCTTCACCTGCGCCAAATGCGGTGCTGGCTATCATGACAGTTTCAAACGGCCGCATGTCGCAGACACTTGCGACGTCTGCGGCAGTCACGAGTTCATCCGCCGTGCCGATGACCGGCGCGAAACCGTGTCGGCCCGGCTAGATGCTTATTACAGCCAGACCGCGCCCATCCTGCCGCACTACAGGGAGAGCGGGCGTCTTGTGACTGTGGACGGCATGGCCGACGTGGATGCTGTCTTTCATGAACTCGAGGCTATTCTGGCTCATGCCGTCCCAGTGCACACGCAAAGTTGATTGGAACGCATTGACAATCCGAGTTGGGGCCGTATAGTCCGCGCCCTTCGCCATGTCTCACTAAGACGTGGTAAACAGTCCATTTCCGGGTCCTCAGCGCTAACGCGAGCAGGGGCCTTGACCACCCAGCCGGTGCCGTGCGGCCAACCGCTGTGCACCCGCATGACCAGGAGCACCAAGTGTGGCCCGTATTGCCGGCGTGAATATCCCGACCAACAAGCGGGTGCTGATCAGCCTTCGCTACATCTACGGCATAGGCCCATCCAATGCGGTGGACATCTGCACGAAGTTGGGCATCCCCGACGACCGCCGCGTGAATCAGCTTTCGGACGACGAAGTGCTCAAGCTACGCGAGCTGATTGACAAGGACTACCGCGTCGAGGGCGACCTGCGGCGTGAAGTCGCAATGAACATCAAGCGGCTGATGGATCTTGGCTGCTATCGCGGCCTGCGTCACCGGCGCGGTCTGCCGGTGCATGGTCAGCGCACCCACACCAATGCACGCACCCGCAAGGGCAAGGCCGTCGCAATTGCCGGCAAAAAGAAGGTTACAAAGTAGCCATCCGGCTGCCAGCCCGTTCCGCCGCATCTGCGGCCTAGTTAGACAGGATCACCTCATATGGCGAAGACCGCCACCGCGCGACCCCGTAAGAAAGAGCGTAAGAACATCATCGCGGGCGTGGCGCATGTCGCTGCCACGTTCAACAACACGATGGTGACGATCACCGACGCCCAGGGCAATACGATTGCCTGGTCCAGCAGCGGCATGCAGGGCTTCAAGGGCAGCCGCAAGAGCACGCCCTATGCCGCCCAGGTCGCGGCCGAGGACGCAGGCCGCAAGGCTCGCGAACACGGGATGGAAACGCTGGAGATTGAAGTCAGCGGACCCGGCTCCGGCCGTGAAAGCGCGTTGCGGGCGCTGCAAGCTGTGGGGTTTGCGATCACTGCAATCCGCGACATGACGCCGATCCCGCATAACGGTTGCCGTCCTCGCAAGCGTCGCCGGGTCTAAACGACGCGACCTGTTTTGCCGGCGCCGCTCCTGGACATGCAGTCTGGGTGATGCCGGCTGTATTGTATGAAGGTGAACCATGGTTCTCCAAAGAAACTGGCAGTCGCTGATTAAACCCGAGAAGCTCGACGTCGAGCCAGGGTCTGATCCGCACCGCGTCGCCACCGTTGTCGCAGAGCCTCTGGAGCGTGGCTTCGGCATGACGCTCGGCAACGCAGTGCGCCGGGTGCTGCTATCGTCCTTGCAGGGCGCGGCCGTGACGGCAGTCCAGATTGATGGCGTGCTGCACGAGTTCAGCAGCATCCCGGGCGTCCGCGAGGACGTGACCGACATTGTACTGAACGTGAAGCAGTTGGCGCTGCGCATGCACGGTGAGGGACCAAAGCGTATGGTCCTGACCGCAACCGGCCCCGGCGAAGTAACGGCCGGGCAGATCCAGACCGGCCACGACATAGACGTAATGAACCCTGATTTGGTGATCTGCACGTTGGACGATGGCGTGAAGCTCGGCATGGAGTTCACTGTCAACCTCGGCAAAGGCTATGTCCCTGCTGCTGCCAACCGTCCTGAAGATGCGCCAATCGGACTGATTCCGATTGATGCGATCTACTCTCCGGTCAAACGGGTGTCCTACAAAGTCGAACCGACCCGGGTGGGCCAGGTAACCGACTATGACAAGCTGCTGCTGCAGGTGGAGACCAACGGTGCCGTAACTCCAGAGGACGCAGTAGCCCTGGCCGCCCGCATTCTGCAGGACCAGTTGCAGCTCTTCATCAACTTCGACGAGCCGCAGCTTGCCCGTTCGGAGGAGATGCACGACGACCTGCCGTTCAACCGCAACCTGCTGCGCAAGGTGGACGAGCTGGAATTGTCGGTCCGCAGTGCGAACTGCCTGAAGAACGACAACATCGTCTATATCGGCGATCTCGTGCAGAAGACCGAGCAGGAGATGCTGCGGACGCCGAACTTCGGCCGCAAGTCGCTGAACGAGATCAAGGAAGTGCTGACCGCCATGGGTCTGGCCTTGGGCATGAGCGTGGCCGGCTGGCCGCCAGAGAACATCGAGGACTTGGCGAAGCGGCTCGACGAGCCGTTTTGAGCTTTAACTAGGGGTAACAAGCCATGCGCCACGGTGTATCCGGCCGCAAACTGAACGTCACGTCGAGCCACCGCCTGGCCATGTTCCGCAACATGGCCGTGGCGCTTATCAAGCACGAGCAGATCACCACGACCCTGCCCAAGGCCAAGGAGCTTCGCCCGGTGGCAGAGAGGCTGATCACGCTGGGCAAGCGCGGCGACCTGCACGCGCGCCGTCAGGCATACGCGCAGTTGCGCGACGACCGCATCGTGTCCAAGCTATTCTCGTCCCTGGCCGATCGCTACAAGGCCCGGGCCGGCGGTTATACGCGCGTGCTGAAGGCCGGCGTGCGGTATGGGGACGCTGCCGACATGGCGGTCATCGAGCTGGTTGACCGCGACCCTGCCGCCAAGGGCCAGGATAGCGGCCCTCGCAACGAGGTGCCTGACGACGAGGATCAGCAGGCCGCATAACCCCTAAGTCACCTTGTTCTCTTCTTCTCCGGGAGAAGAAAACAGGGTGAGTTTGACGTTTCGGGCGCTGGCGCCTTGCAGTTGCTGCGGGGCACGCAGCGCGTTTGGCTACTCCCCCCCCCGGCCCTCTTCTGGGGAAAGGGGGAAACCATAGTGCAGCAGCTAAGGTCCTGGCCCTGCATCCTCGACTTGAGCGGCTTGCTGCCCCATCTAACATCCTATGCCGCCGCAACATTTGCAAAAACCCGACCTCTTTGGCGGCCCGGCCCCGGACGAGGCCACCGGGCCTCTTGCCGAGCGTTTGCGCCCCGCAAGCCTGGCCGATGTGGTGGGCCAGCAGCACCTGGTCGGCTCCGATGGCGCGCTGACCCGCATGCTGGATCGCTGCACCCTCGCGTCCCTGATCCTTTGGGGACCACCCGGTGTTGGCAAGACCACCATCGCCCGGCTGATTGCCGGTGCGGCTGGGCTGCATTTCACGGCGCTGTCGGCCGTGTTTTCCGGGGTGGCCGACCTCAAGCGGGTGTTTGAGGACGCTGGGCGTCGGCGCCAGGCAGGGCAGCGCACCCTGCTGTTCGTGGACGAGGTCCACCGCTTCAATCGTGCGCAGCAGGACAGCTTCCTGTCCGTGGTCGAGGACGGGACGCTCCTGCTGGTGGGCGCCACGACCGAGAACCCGTCCTTTGCCTTGAATGGCGCCTTGCTGTCCCGGTGCCAGGTGCTGGTGCTGCGCCGGCTGGACGACGAGGCGCTGGAGGGGCTGCTGTCCCGTGCCGAAGATGCCGCAGGCCGCCGCCTGCCGCTCACGCCCGATGCCCGCGCCGTAGTCCGGGCAATGGCGGATGGGGACGGGCGTTACCTGCTGAACATGGCGGAGCAGGTGCTCGGCCTGCCGGGCGGCCCGCCGTTGGACGCCGCCGGCTTGGCGGAGGCAGTGGGCCGCCGTCCCGCGTTGTATGACCGGGACCGCGACGAGCACTACAACCTCATTTCCGCCCTGCACAAATCGCTGCGTGGGTCCGATCCGGATGCTGCGTTATACTGGTTCGCCCGTATGGTCGCCGGCGGCGAGGACCCCAGCTACATCGCCCGCAGGCTGGTCCGTTTCGCGTCGGAGGACGTCGGCCTTGCAGACCCCAACGCGCTGACCCAAGCGGTCGCCGCATGGGAGGCCTGGGAGCGGCTCGGCAGCCCGGAGGGCGAGCTGGCCATCGTCCAGGCTATCCTGTATTTGGGCACCGCCCCCAAGTCGAACGCCTTATACGCCGGTTGGAAGGCCGCGCTGGCCGCCGCCCGCGCCACCGGCAGCTTGCCGCCGCCCGCGCACATCCTGAACGCGCCGACCCAGCTGATGGCCAACCTCGGCTACGGCAAGAACTACGCCTACGACCACGATGCGCCGGATGCCTTCTCCGGCCAGGACTACTTCCCGCCGGGCCTGCCGCGGCAGGCTTTCTACCAACCTGCCGGACGCGGCTTCGAGCGCGAGGTCGCGCGGCGCCTGGACCATTGGGCCGGGCTGCGCGCTGCCCGGCAGGACACCTCGCAGGGACCTCAATGACCCTAGTGCAAACCCGTGCCGTGACCGATGACGAGGCCGAGCTGCGCCTGGACCGCTGGTTCCGCCGCCATTTTCCGGCCGTGACCCAGGGCGCCATCCAGAAGCTGTGCCGCACCGGCCAGATACGCGTGGACGGCAAGCGCGCCGACACCAGCACCCGGTTGGAGCCGGGCCAGGCCATACGCGTGCCGCCGCTTCCCGACGTACCCGCGCCCAAGCCCGCCGAAACCCACCAGTTCAACCCCGCCATCGCGCGTGAGCTTGAGGCTATGGTGCTGCACCGGGATGATTGGGTCCTGGTGCTGAACAAGCCGCATGGCCTGGCCGTCCAGGGCGGCCCAGGCATCACCCGGCACCTCGACGGCCTGCTGGATGGCTTGCGCATGGGCAGCGAGCACCGCCCTCGCCTGGTGCATCGCCTGGACCGCGACACTTCCGGCTGCCTAGTGCTGGCCCGCACGCCCGGCACGGCGGCGAAGCTGGCAGCGGCCTTCCGCGGACGCGACGTCAGCAAGACTTATTGGGCTGTCGTCGCCGGCCGCCCGGTTCCGGTCGAGGGCCGGATAGACCTGCCGCTGCTGCGCTACACCGGCCCCCGAGGGGAACGCAGCATACCGGCGTCCCGGGACGACAAGGAAGCGGCCCGGGCAGTCACCGACTATGCGACGCTGGATCATGCCGGGCAGAAGCTGGCCTGGATGGAGCTGTCGCCCGTCACCGGACGCACCCACCAGTTGCGGGTGCACTGCGTGGCGCTCGGCGCTCCCATCGTCGGCGACACCAAGTATCACGAGCCTGACCAGAACGGCGCCGGCACGGCGCTGGTCGAGGGCCTGTCGGACAAGCTGCACCTGCACGCCCGCGCGCTGGACATTCCGCACCCTGCCGGCGGGCGCCTGGTGGTGGAGGCAGAGCTGCCCCAGCATATGCGGGACACCTTCAAGACGCTCGGCTTCGAAGCCCGGCCTGCAAAGGCGCCGCGCCGGGCATGACGCGGCGCCGGATCGTGCTGGCGCTGGCGGCGCTCCTCGTGCTGCTGGTGGCAGGGGTGGCGACTGCCGTTGCGCTGCTGTTCGACGGGGAGGCGCTGAAGCCCCGAGCCATCGAGGCGGTGCGCCGGGCCACCGGGCGGGAGCTGACAATCGCCGGGCCGGTGCGGCTGGCCTGGTCCCTGACGCCGACCGTGACGGCGGAGCGCATGTCCCTCGCCAACCCGCCCGGCATGTCGCGCCCAGCCATGGCGACCCTGGACCGTTTGGACGTCCAGGTGGCGCTGTGGCCGCTGCTGCGCCGCCGCGTAGAAGTGCACGGCCTGACCCTGATCGGCCCCGACCTGCTGCTGGAGCGGGACGCTGCCGGACAGCCCAACTGGGTGTTCACCCGCCCGGCCGCGCCGTCCCCCGAGGCTGCTCCCGCCGCGCCGGCTGTGCCCGCAGCCCGGCTGCAGTTCAGCGTGAACGGCGTGGAGGTCCGCGACGGCCGGCTCGGCTGGCTATCCGGCGTGCGGCGGGACACGCTGACCATTCCGGCGCTGCAGGCGCGGACGGAAAGCCCTGGCACCGTCCGCCTTGCTGGGACCGCTGCCTTGGACGGCGTTCCGTTGGACGTGCAAGGGACAACGGGCGCCCTGGCTGCCGCTGACGGCGCCTGGCCCTTGGACCTGACCCTGTCGGGCGGAGGCGTCAAGCTGCACGCCGCCGGCGCGCTGGGCACTGCAGTCGTGCTGACTGTCGTTGTACCTGACCTGGCTGCCCTATCCGAACTCGCTGGCCGTCCGTTGCCGCCGCTGCGGGACATCAGGGCGTCGGCGCAGCTTGGTCCGGCCGGGCTGTCCGCCCTGGCGATGCAGGCCGCGGGTGAGTTCGGTCCCGTCCACTTGAGCCGGCTGACCCTGTCCGCCCCGGCGCTGGACCGGCCGCTCAGCCTGGCCGCGGACGGCACGGCAGGCAGCGGGCCCATCACGATGACCGCCACTGCCGGCAGCCTGGCGGCGCTGCTGCGGCCCGGGCCGGTGCCGGTCGCTGCGCAGGCTCAGGCGGCAGGCGCAACGCTCACCGCAGATGGCACGGCGGACGCCCGGGCTGGCACGGCGGAGATGCAGGTGTCGGCCCGCGTGCCGGACTTGCAAGCACTAGGCATCCTCGCCGGGATGCGCCTGCCCGGCTGGCATGGGGTGTCGCTTGACGGGCACGTGTCCACCGCCGCACCGGGCGTTGTCGTGCTGCGCGGGCTGCGCGTGGCGATGCCCGGTTCGGACCTCGGAGGGGACCTGGCCGTCACCACGGCGCCGCGCCCAGCGGTGCGGGGCACGTTGGTGTCCCAACGGATGGACCTCGACGCGCTGGCCGTGGGCGCCGCGCCGGCTCAGCCCGCCAGCCCGGCCCCGCCTGCGTCCGGTCCCGCCTCCCCTGCTCCTTCCGCGCCTGCTCCGGCTGCCGCGCCTGCACACGTCTTGCCTGATGCGCTGCTGCCATTCGAGGCGCTGCGGCGCGGCGATGCCGACCTGCAACTGGCGGTCAACGAGGCCGTCTGGCATGGCGTCCCGTTCCACGCCATATCGGCTCGGCTGCTGCTGCAGGACGGGCGGCTCCGCCTGGATCCGGTGACGGCGGCAGTCCCGGGCGGCGCGGCATCGGCCCAACTGCAGGCTGACGCGGGTGCGCAGTCAGCCGGCGTGGCCATGCAGGCGAATGGCCTCGCCGCCGGGCCGTTGCTGGCGGCGCTGCTGCACCAGGAGGCCGGCGGAGGGACTCTGGACATTGACATTGACCTGCGGGGCCACGGGGCCAATCCCCGCGCCCTGGCCTCGACCCTGGACGGCCATGCTGGGCTGGCGCTGGTGGACGGCGAGTTCGACCTGGGCGGCATCATGGCCGCCTTGGGCGATGCGCTGCCGAAGGGCCTGCCCGTTTCGGCCGGCGGGCGTAGCCAGGTGCGCTGTCTGGCGGTGCGGGCGGACGTGGCGTCGGGCCAGGTGTCGCTCGGGACGCTGCTGCTGGACAGCGCACGCCTGCATCTGGTGGGCAGCGGCGCTGTCAACTTGGTGGACGAAACCCTGGACCTGCACCTCCGTCCGCAGGTCCGCCTGGGGCTGGGCGGGGTGTCCGTGCCGGTCCGGGTGTCCGGCCCGATTCGCTCGCCGCGGACCCAGGCCGAGATCGCGGGTGGTGCCGGACGCCCCGGCCTGCTGATCGGCGCGCCGTCACCGCCTGACGAGTGCGTGCAGCGGCTGACAGAGGCCCGCGGCGGCCGGGCCGGACCGACGCCGGCCGCTGCCGCCCCGGACGCCTCGCGCCTCAAGCCCGCCGATCTCCTCCGCAACCTGCTCCGATAGGACTGCCTGCGACGTGAAACGCTTCTGGAACACCGCGACCCTGCACTCCACTGATGCCGGACACGCCGTTCTGCTGGACGGCAAGCCGCTCCGTATCCCGGGCCGGGCTGGGGGCGCACCACTCAGCATTCCAACCCTGCCGCTGGCGGAGGCGATCACCGCGGAGTGGCAGGCCGCCGGCGGCGCGAAAGACGGGGAGCTGTCCATGGAGCACGTACCACTGACCCGCCTGGCCGGCACCGCCCAGGACCGCATCCTGCCTTACCCGGCGCCGGTCGCCGCCGCGCTGGCCGCCTATGGCGAGAGCGACTTGCTATGCTACCGCGCCGAGCATCCGGAGGAGCTGGTGCGGCGACAGGCCCAGGCCTGGGATCCCTGGCTGGACTGGGCTGCCGAAGTCTGCGGCGCACGCCTGCGGGTGGCGCAGGGCGTGATGCACGTGAAGCAGGACCCGGCGGCGTTGCAGGCCATCCAGGGCGCCTATGCCAATCAGGCCGTCCCGGTGTTGGCTGCATTGAGCATCGCCGTGCCCGCCCTGGGCAGCGCGGTGCTTGGCTTGGCGCTGGCCGACGGAGCGCTGGACGCGGCGGAGGCGCACCGCATCGCTGGGCTGGACGAAGCGTTCCAGACGGAAAAATGGGGCGAGGACAGCGAATCGGCAATCAGACGGCAACGCACAGCCGACGACATCGCATTGGCGGAGCAGTTCATCCGACTAAGCCGCGTGAATTAAGGACTGCCTTTCCCTCTGGGAGAGGGTTGGGGTGAGGGAAACGGCAAGCGCCGCCTTTGCCCACCTGTGAATGCTGCTGCCCAGACTACGGCGCGTGAGGATGGCCTCCCTCACCCCGACTCTCTCCCGAAGAAGGAGAAGGAGGGAGTAGCAACGCGTCCCCGAAGACCTCCCCCCACGCTCCCCGCAGCGCCACGTCGGCATCGGCCATCGTCACCGGCAGCCCCAAGGCATGCAGGCTGGTCACGCCATGGTCCGGGATGCCGCAGGGCACAATGCCCGCAAAATGCGCCAGGTCAGGCTCCACATTCAGCGATACGCCGTGCCAGCTCACCCACCGGGTCACCCGCACGCCGATGGCGGCGATCTTCGCCTCGGTCCCGGCCGCACGGTCCGCAACCCAGATGCCGACCCGGCCCGTCCGCCGCTCCCCGCGCACGTTGAACCGGTCCAGGGCGCGGATCAGCCACTCCTCCAGCCCTTCCACGAACCGCCGTATGTCGCGTGGCGCCACCGTGCCGTGCTGGCGCTGCAGGTCCAGCATCACATAAGCCACCCGCTGCCCCGGCCCGTGATAGGTCCACTGCCCTCCACGACCCGCGGCATAGGTCGGGAACCGGCCGGGATCGGCCAGGTCCTCGGGACGCGCCGAGGTCCCCGCGGTGTAAAGCGACGGATGCTCGACCAGCCAAACCCGCTCCGCCGCCGTGCCCGCGCGTATCGCGTCCGCACGAGCCTGCATCGCGGCCAGCGCCGCCGGATAGGGCAGGGGAGCATCCTCCACCTGCCACTCCACGCCTGGGCCAGGAGACGGGCCAGGAGACGGGCCAGAGGACGGGCCAGAGGACGGGATTGAAGCGGCCTCCGCCATCCGCTATACCGGCCGCGGCACGATGCGGTCGTGGCGAAATGGTAGACGCGCAAGCTTGAGGTGCTTGTGGGGGAAACCCTGTGGAAGTTCGAGTCTTCTCGACCGCATACCCGCCGATCCCCTAATTTCCGCTGAACCCGGGCCGTTGCCGCTTCCGGCGGCGTGCCTGCAGCGCATCCAGCGCCGCCGCCCGTCCCTCGACCGAAATCCGGACGTCGGACAAGGTGTTCAGCACGTTGCCCCAGAACCCTTCGCCGTCCTCCCGGGCCAACTCGTCGGGATTGCCCGGCCGGCCCTCGAAGAATCCGTGGGCGGAGTAGTGGCCATAGGCCGTTATCTGCCCGGCAGCCACGGCCTTCTTCACGTCCGGGTTGACGGACATATACCACTCGGCATCGAACTCCTCCGGACCTAGCACCCGGCGCAGCAGCGTCGTGCGGTTCAGCGCCACGGCCTGCTCCAACTCGGACAAGCGCATCGGATGGCGCAGCCGCACCCGGTCCAGCGCCTCCGCCCAGCCGGACAGGCCCGGGCCGCTGGCGATTCGGTTGGCTGGCAGCTCGCGCCGCGGCCCGCCGTGCAGGCACGCCTGCCGCGCCCGCTCCAGCCCGGCCAGCCAGCCCGCATGGTCGTTGCGGCACAGGATCGGCGCCGGCAGGTCGGTGTCGCGGTAGGCGCTGGCGTCGCTGAACACGCCGATCAGGCCGGTGACAAGCGCCTCCAGCACCTTGATGTCGCTCTTGCCGTCTATGAAGTCCTGCGTCACCGGGTCGGCGCCGGTGTCCAGCGGCGCGACCAGGATGGCGGGCGCCAGGGCGCGCAGGTGCGACAGGTAGGCGGCATAGGGCATCAGGCCCAGGTGCTCGGTGCTGACGCCAGCCTCCAGCGCCAAGCCCGGCGGCGGCGCGCCGATGCAGACCAGGCGTAGCCCGTGCGCCAGGCAGAAATCGCGTACGGCGCGCACGATGCCCGCATAGCTGCCGGTAAGGGCAGGTACGTCGCTGGAGGCCCAAACCACGCAGCCCGGCGCACCCGCCGCGACCCAGGGCGGCTGCTCCGTCGCCAGGTTGCGGCAGGTCACGGCGCGGTCCACCAGGACCGTGCGGGCATGTTCCTGCAGCAGGCCGGCCAGCCGGTCGCTGGCGGTCGTGATGGCCGTGCAGCCCCGCACCAGGCTGCGCACCGATTGCAGCTGGGCCGGCGGCAGCGGCGCGCGGTAGGCGGGGGACACCAGCAGGTTGTCGTCAATATCCAGCAGGTAGGGCCGGTTCAGCGCCCCCAGCGCCAGCACCAGGTCAGGCGGCAGGTCCCGCTGCACCCAAATCGCGTCAAACGCCGGGTCAGCCTCCCCGCCGCGCGTGCTGAAGCCCAGGCGGCCCTTGCTCCAAACTGCATAGCCGCCGATGCCTCCCTCCTGATGCAGCGCGCCCAAAGGAAGATCCACCCGCAGCCGGCGCATGTAGCTTTCGTATTCCGTCAGCACCAGCACCTGCGGCGGCGGCAGGGGTGGCCCGGGGCGCCGGCCTGTGCGGCGTTTCGCGGCGCCATCCAGCGCACCCAGCAGCACGGCCTGGGCGTCCGCGGCGTCGAACCAGTCGGCGGCGCATTTGCGGGCGGCGGCGGACATGGCGGCCAGGCCCTCAACCGGCAGCGCGGCCACCCCGTCGAGCGCCGCCTCCAGCACGCCATCCTCCGGCGCTGCGCCCGGCGGAAGTGCTGCGGCCGCGTTGGCCCGCAGCAGCCGGCGGGCCAAGTCGCCGCCGCAGTTGGTCAGCAGCGGCACGCCGTGGGTCAGCGCGTCCACCACCGGTGCCGGGCTGGCCAGCCGGCGCTCCGCGCTGTCATCCGCGAGGTCGAGCACCAGGCTCCCGGGGCCATAGCCGCTCAGCACTGTCCGCAGGTCCGGCGCGTGGAGCAGGTGGACCCCGGGCATGGTCTCCAGGGCACGGAGCGCCTGCATCGCCGCCAGGTCCGTTACGCCGCCCGGCGGCGGGGCGATGTGCAGGCCGATGCCGCGCACGGCGCACCACGCCGCGGCCCGCGCCAGCCAGGCCAGCCCGCCCGGGCGCAGGTGCAGGCCGCCCGGGACGTGCAGGCGGCGTAGTTCCGACGCACCGGGCTGGAGCGGCACGATGAGGGTAGGCGGCGTCGCATAGGGCACGATGACAGATGCAGCGGCGGCCGATGCAGCGGCGGACTGCCCCAGCGCCGCAGTCCAGAAACCGTCCTGACCAGCCGACCCCGTCAGCACCAGCCCGGCGCCGGCCACATGCCGCGCGATCGTGCCGCGCAGTTCGCCCGCGGGCGCGCCCAGGCTACACAGGTCGCAAACGTGCAGCGCGCCGCCGCCGAACGGCGTGCTGCGGATCAGCGGGTCCATCCAGACCACCAGGCCGGGCCGCATCCGATGCAGCAGGTCCAGGCAGCTGCGCCGGTCGTGCAGGAACGGCGGGTCCACCACGTCCCGGCTGGGCGCAGCCTCGGCGGGGATGGACACGCTGACCTCGTGCCCACCGGCCCGCAGCGCCGCGACCAGTTGCGCCCCGCGCAGCCCTGCGGCGTTGGCGGCACGGTCCAGCGACGCCGGTGCCTCCGCGGCAAACACGTGAATGCGCGCCACGATGCAGCCCTAGGTCAATTCGGCCAAGGCAGTCTGCAACTCGGCCAGTTGGCCGTCCTGCAGGCGCAGCAGGGCGAGCAGCTCGGTAAAGGCTGCAACGCCCCGCTCGTTGGCGCGCGGCAGCCGGCGAGGTGCATCATGCAGCGGCGGCAGGCCGGCCAGCGCCGCCTGCTGGGCGCGCAGGACCACGGCGGCGGCAGCAGCCTCCGTATTCCCAGCGACGGCGCAGCGGTCCAGCGCCGCCATCGCCAGCCCGGCCGCCACGTCCAGCCTGCCTGCCTCAATCAGGGCAGCGGCTTCACGGGGTCCGAACGGTGGGGAAGGGGGCGTTCCGGCCTGGATCTGCGCCCCCGTAGGCAGGGCGGCGTTCTCAACGCGGATGCTGGTCTTCTTCCTGGCCACTGGCGGTCCTGTCACGCACCCGGCCCCCATGTCATCCAGGGCAGCCGCGACGCACATTCATCCGTAACGGCTGCTCCGGCAAGTCCGGCCGGGGTTTGCCCTCCTCGCGCACCAGGGGCACCATGCCGGACGCAAGAGGGATGAGGCACCTGCCATGGACGAAGACTTCCGCAAGGCCGCGCTGGACTACCACCGCCTGCCGCGCCCGGGGAAGCTGGCCATCGAGGCCACGAAGCGCATGGCGACCCAGCGCGACCTGGCGCTGGCGTATTCACCCGGCGTTGCCGCGGCCTGCGAGGCGATCAAGGCGGACCCTGACGCCGCACTGGACCTGACGGCGCGCGGCAACCTGGTCGCCGTCATCAGCAACGGCACCGCCGTGCTCGGCCTGGGCAACATCGGCGCGCTCGCCGGCAAGCCGGTGATGGAGGGCAAGGCCGTCCTGTTCAAGAAGTTCGCCGGCATAGACGTGTTCGACATCGAGGTGGACGCCGCCGACCCCGACTTGTTCGTGAACGTGGTCGCAGCGCTTGAGCCGACCTTCGGCGCGATCAACCTGGAGGACATCAAGGCGCCCGAGTGCTTCGAGATCGAGCGCCGGCTGCGTGCCCGCATGGGCATCCCGGTGTTTCACGACGACCAGCACGGCACCGCCATCATCGTCGCCGCCGCCATCCGCAACGGGCTGATGCTGCAAGGCAAGACGCTGGAGACGGCGCGCGTGGTGACATCCGGCGCCGGCGCGGCGGCGCTGGCCTGCGTGGACCTGCTGGTGGCGATGGGCATGCCGGTGGGCAACGTCACGCTGACCGACATCAAGGGCGTGGTCTATGAGGGGCGTGACGAGAACATGCCGCCCAACATGGCCCGCTATGCCCGGCAGACCGACGCCCGCCGCCTGCCGGACGCGCTGCCCGGCGCCGACGTGTTCCTGGGCTTGTCCGCGCCCAATGTGCTGAAGCCCGAGTGGCTGGCGGACATGGCCGAAAAACCCCTGATCCTGGCGCTGGCCAACCCCGACCCGGAGATCACGCCCGACGCCGCCCGCGCCGCCCGGCCCGACGCGATCATCGCCACTGGGCGCAGCGACTTCCCGAACCAGGTCAACAACGTCCTGTGCTTCCCCTTCATTTTCCGCGGCGCGCTGGACGTGGGCGCGACCGAGATCAACGAGGAGATGAAGGTCGCCTGCGTCGAGGCCATCGCCGTGCTGGCGCGGGTGGAGGCGAGCGAGGTCGTGGCCGCAGCCTATGGCGGCGCCGCCCCGGTGTTCGGGCCGGAATACATCATTCCCAAGCCCTTCGACCCCCGCCTGATCCTGCAGATCGCCCCCGCCGTCGCCGCCGCGGCCATGCGGAGCGGCGTCGCCAAGCGTCCCATCGCCGACTTCGACGCCTACCGGCGCGAGCTGGAGCGGTTCGTGTTCCGGTCGGGACAGCTCATGCGCCCGGTGTTCGAGGCGGCGAAGGCGTCGCCGCAGCGCATCGTCTATGCCGAGGGCGAGGACCCGCGCGTGCTGCGCGCCGTGCAGACGCTGGTGGACGACGGCATCGCCCGGCCGATCCTGCTGGGCCGGCGGGAGCACATCACGGCGCGGGTGCGGGAGATGGGGCTGCGCCTGGACCTGGGCGGCGCGGTGCAGATCCTGGACCCCTCGGCAGACTCGGCGGTGTTCGATCCGCTGGTGGCGCAGTACCAGCATTTGGTAGGTCGCCGGGGCACGCCTGCGGACGCTGCGTCCCGCCGAATCGTGCGCCGCCCCACGGTGGCCGCGGCGATGCTGCTGCAATCCGGCCAGTGCGACGCCGCCATCTGCGGCGGCACCGGCGACTGGTGGCGGCACATGCAGTATGTCATGCCGATCATCCCCCGCCGTCCCGACGTGTCGCGCATTTACGCCCTGTCCTGCCTGATCCTGCAGGCTGGCGCGCTGTTCGTCTGCGACACCCATATGAACCTGGAGCCGACGGCGGCGCAGGTGGCGGAGATGACCGGGCTGGCCGCCAGCGCCGTGCGCGCCTTCGGCATCGTGCCCAAGGCGGCGCTGATGTCGCATTCCTCCTTCGGGTCCAGCAACTCGGACAGCGCGCGGCGGATGCGGCAGGCGCTGGCGCTGGTGCGGGCCGCCCGCCCGGAGCTGGAGGTGGATGGCGAGATGCACCCGGATGCCGCGCTGGTCGAGTCGCTGCGGGACCGTGCCGTGCCTGACAGCCGACTGTCGGGCACGGCGAACCTGCTGGTGATGCCGGGGCTGGATGCGGCCAACATCGCCTTCAACCTGCTGAAGGCAGGTGCGGACGGCCTGCCGATCGGTCCGCTGCTCCTCGGCATGAGCAAGCCGATCCACGTCCTGATCCCCAGCGTGACGGCGCGCGGCATCGTAAACATCAGCGCCGTGGCCGCCATGGAGGGCGCACTCGGCGTGGACCCGGCAGTGGCCTTCCCGCCCGAGACCCCGGCGGCATAAGAATCTCCGCATGATCCCCGTTGCCCTTGGCCTCCTGTCGCTGGCGGTGCTGCTCTGGGCGGCGCGCGGCTTTGCGCAGGCGCGGGTGGCGAACCTGAAGGCGATGCTGGGCTGGCTGGCGGCACTGGCCGGCCTCGCCATCGGCGCCGGGCTGCTGTTGACGGGTCGCGGCGTGTCGGCGCTGTTTGCCGCCGTGTTGCTGGGTCCCCTGGCGCTGAGCTGGTGGCAGGAGGGCAAGCTGCCGACGCCGGGCCGCCCGGGCGCGCCACCCTCACGAGGCGGGCGGATGCCGCGGTCGGAGGCCCTGGCGGTGCTTGGGTTGCAAGACCCGGTGTCGGACGCCGACGTGCGGGAAGCCTGGGTCCGGCTGATGCGGGTAGCGCATCCGGACAGCGGCGGATCGGACTGGCTTGCCGCAAGGGTGAACCAAGCCCGCGACACCCTGCTGCGCCGATAGCATACTGCTCCCTCTCCCCCGGGAGAGGGTCGGGGTGCGGGGGTCTTGCGGCGCTGGGTCAGCCTACACCAAGCCATGCACCCCCCACGCTAGGGGTGCCCTGCTCCTCCCCAAGCGCCCGCAGTCCCCAACTCCTGCCAAAGCGAGACGAGGCAGCATAACCGTTCCAAACTTGCCGCACCCCGCCGGGCATGGCACGGTCGCCCGCAACCTATGGGGCACCCGCCCCCAACACGCATATGGAACGCCCCACGTATGAAGAAGCTGCGAAAGGCGGTGCTGCCGGTAGCCGGTCTCGGCACCCGGTTCCTGCCCGCGACCAAGGCGATGGCAAAAGAGATGTTGCCCGTCGTGGACAAGCCCCTCATCCAGTATGCCATAGAGGAGGCGCTGGAAGCAGGCATTGACCAGTTCTGCCTCGTCACCGGGCGCGGCAAGACCGCGATCATAGACCACTTCGACGTTGCGGTGGAACTGGAGGCGAACCTGCGGGAGCGCGGCAAGACCGAGCTGATCGCCATGCTCGACACCATGAAGATCCAGCCCGGCAGCATCACCACCGTCCGCCAGCAGGTTCCGCTGGGCCTGGGTCACGCCATCTGGTGCGCCCGCGCCTTCATCGGCGACGACCCCTTCGCCATCCTGCTGCCGGACGACCTGGTCCTGAGCGAGACGTCGTGCCTCAAGCAGCTCGCCGACGCCTACGCGCAGACCGGCGGCAACGTGGTGGCGGTGGCCGAGGTGCCGCACGACCAGACCAACCGCTACGGCATCCTGCGCATCGGCGAGGATGACGGCCGTATGGTGGAGGTGCTCGGCCTGGTCGAGAAGCCGAAGCCGGCCGACGCCCCCAGCAACCTGTCGGTGATCGGCCGCTATGTGCTGTTGCCGGAGGTCATCACCCATCTGTCCCTGATGGAGCGCGGCGCCGGCAACGAGGTGCAGCTCACTGACGCGATGGCCAAGATGATCGGGCACACGCCGTTCCACGGCCTCCGCTACGAGGGCAAGCGGTTCGACTGCGGCGACAAGATCGGCTTCCTGGAAGCGCAGATCGCGTTTGCCCTTAAGCGCCCGGACTTGGCGGACGAGGTCCGGGCATTCCTGAGGCATTACACGGATGGACAGGGCTGATGGACACGGCGACCGCCACGGCATTCCGGCACGACTTCGATCCGACCAGCCTGCGGGAATACGACATACGCGGCGTGGTCGGGCGCACCCTGCACCCGGCGGATGCCTTCGCCATCGGGCGCACCTTCGGCACCGTCGTCGCGCGGGCGGGCGGGCGCCGGGTGGCGGTTGGCTATGACGGACGCTTGTCCTCGCCGGAGCTGGCCGGGGCATTGATCGAGGGATTGAAGGCCAGCGGCATGGAGGTGCTGCAGGTGGGCCGCGGGCCGACGCCGCTGCTTTACTTCGCCGCGACCACGCTGGAAACGGACGGGGCCGTGATGGTGACCGGCAGCCACAACCCGCCGGACTACAACGGCTTCAAGATGATGCTGGGCCGCAGGGCGTTCTTCGGACCCGACATCCAGATGCTGGGCCGGCTGGCCGCGGCTGGGGACGTGGTGGACGAAGCCGAGGGCACCGACGCCCCGGTTGACGTGGTGGACGCCTACGTGGCCCGGCTGGTGCAGGATTGGGACGGCGGCGACCGCAAGCTGCGGGTCGTGTGGGACAACGCCAACGGCGCCGCAGGCGAGGTGCTGACCCGGCTGCTCAAGGTGCTGCCCGGCGAGCACACCGTGCTCAACGAGACGATTGACGGCCGCTTCCCCGCCCACCACCCC
>DASWOJ010000239.1:0-6048 GCA_036398775.1 Acetobacteraceae bacterium | reverse complement strand
CATGGGCCGCGTCGGCCTTGTCGCGGTAACCCAGGCGCTCCACAACGGCCGCTGCGTCAGGGAGCAACTGCTTTCGTTCCGTCGCTCACATCGTTGACAGTAGGACCGCACCCCGACGTAATTCCATAAGATGTATTCTGCGTCCAAAATCTGTAAGCGGGGTGCGTTCTGTCTTGAAATGCGACAACCTCGCCTTCTCAGCATGTTGACCTAGGAGACGGCTTTGGCGGCAAGCGGCTTTCAGAACCTCACGCTTGTATGAGCGTCGGTCCTTGATCCGGATGCAGAAGGCGCGGCCGGGTATGACCGAGATGGCGGTCCGCCTGGGCCGGCACCGCTCGACGATCTACCGCGAGCTCGGCCGCAACCGCTTCCGCGATCCCGACGCGTCTCGGGACAGCCGACGCCACATGTCCGGCTACTACCCCATCGCCCCACAGAACTTTGCCCACGCCCATCGCCGGCGCTTGGCCGAACTCGCGCGGCACGAGAAGCTACTCGCCTACATAGTGGACCTGTCGCGCGCTGGCTGGTCGCTGCAATAGATTGCAGGGCGGCTCCTGCAGGAAGCACAGGCTGACGTGGAAGGAAGTGCGCGGCTCTGCCACGAGAGATCTATTACACGTGTATAGCCCCGAGGGCCGTGCGGAGCAGCTCTACTTGTGCCTGCCGCGGACGCGGCGCCGCCGGGGAACACGGCACGGCCGCCGGCCTCGCGGGCACCGCATACCACTGGAGCGCGGGATTGCGTGCCGTCCGGCAGACGTGGCCACCCAGGAAAGCTTTGGCCATTGGGAGGGCGACCTGCTTGTGTTCGCCAAGTCTGCCGGCAACGCCCGCGTGACAACGCTGGTAGAACGCCGCAGCCGGTTCCTGGTGCTGCTGCCCAACCCCGACCGGCGCCCGGCAGGCGTGGCTGAGCGCATCCAAACAGCGCTTGGCGGTCTGGCCCAGGACCTGCGTCAGACCGTGACATTCGACCGCGGATTTGAGTTCATGGGCTACCCTGCCCTGGACCGGGGGCTGGCTGTGACAAGCTACTTCTGCGACCCGCGTAGCCCCTGGCAGAAAGGGGCGGTTGAGAACACGAATGGGCGGCTGCGGCGCTACCTGCCCTCAGATGTGCCGGCGGAGCGGCTCACGGCCGAAAGCCTGGAGGCGCTTGCCAACCGGTTCAACGCCACGCCGCGCTGCTGCCTGGGCTACCGCACGCCTGCTGAGGTGTTTGAAGGGCGTCTCGATCCCAACCCAGCCAAATGCGACACGGCTGCAGCCGTGTCGCATTTGGCCTAGAAACAGCACTCGTTGGTGCTGAGAAGCGGGGCAGAGTAGAAGGTCGCCTCCTCTCCTGACCTCTGGGTATCCTCCTTTGCCGTTCAAGCTCAACCAGGACCGCCGCAATCACATCCCGCGGGCGAGGCGTCAGGTGACCAACTGGCCAGCCTACGATGCCAGCCTGCGCCAGCGTGGCAGCTTGACGGTGTGGTTTACCGACGAGGCAATCGCGGCGTGGGTGGCCGAGCCGCGCACGACCCATGGCGGGCAGTCCAGGTATTCGCCGCTGGCCATGCTGACAGCGCTCACGCTGCGCGCGTTGTTCCGCCTCGCCTACCGGCAAGCCGAGGGACTGATCGGGTCCATCGTCGGCCTGCTCGGCCTCAGCCTGCGCGTGCCGGACCACACCACCTTGAGCCGGCGTGCGGCGACACTGGATGTGCCGCGGCCGGGGAACGCCGGCGCTGGGGGTGGCAGCGAGCCCTTGCACCTGCTGGTGGACAGCACGGGCCTGAAGCTGAGCGGCAAGGGCGAGTGGCTGCTGGAAAAGCACGGCACCACAACACGCCGGTCATGGCGCATGCTGCACCTGGGCGTGGACGCCGGCTCCGACCGCATCTTGGCCTCAACCCTGACCACCAAGGACGTGGACGACACGTCCCAAGCCGGTCCTTTGCTCGATCAGATTGTCGGATCCGCGGCGTCGTTCACCGCTGACGGCGCGTATGACCAGGACCATGTCTATGCCGGAGTTGCCGAGCACTATCCCGAAGCAGCCGTTGTCGTCCCGTCGCGCGTGACCGCGGTGCCGAGCAACACGGCCGAGAGCGCACCGACGCAGCGGGACAGCCACCTGCAGCATATTGCCCGGCACGGGCGCATGTCTTGGCAGACCGCGTCAGGCTACAACAGGCGAGCCCGGGTCGAAGCTACCATAAACAGGTGGAAGTAGGTAATCGGCGACGAGTTGCGCGCGCATACCGACGAGCGCCGGGCGACCGAGGTGGCCGTTGCCGTCCACGCGCTCAACCGCATGCTGGACCTGGGACTCCCAAACTACGTCCGCGTCGCCTGATCCCAGACGTCTGCAGGGGCTGGTGCGCCCGCACCCCTGATCCGTGCACCACGCTGACGGCAGGCGGTCGCACGCGGAAACGGCAATGGCGCGTTGCAAACACCTGATCGGCCCCAAGCTGCGCGCCCGGAGCTTGCCAGCGCAACGGGGTGAGGTCGCCATCGCCGTCGCGGTGCTGAACACGATGATCCGAACGGCAGAGCCCGTCTCCGTCCAGGTCGCCTAGTCAGCGCCCGGGAAGGGCCAGCTTCAACCCTGCGCTAGTCCCTGCAACAACGCCTCGAGTGCACCAACGCCGCGAAGGCCCGTAGTGCGAACAAGTCTCGGCACACGTCCTGATAACTGACTGCTGGCCCAATCCGCCTGTTGAGATTTCGTCCCCACACCGCCAACTTGAACCTGCCTGGCACGCACGGCTGTCCGTGGTGTGTGAAGGAAAGTGATAAGGCGGTCGCCTTTGCCGATTGCATTCAACCTGACCCCGGATCCGAACACCTCGCTTGAGATCGAGCGTGCTTACGCTGGCCTAGCCTCGCTTCATATCCGCGACCAAGACTTGGTCACGCAGTATGGGCCATGCGTCACAGTCTTGGTCGTCGCTGACCGTGTTCGTGCGGAGACGCTGGTGGAGGTGCTCAAGTGGAAGCTGCCCGAGATGGGTGCGCTGCCCGTCACATTCGCCGAGCCGTGCATCATCGCCGGCACGCCGCCAACGCTCAGCCTGCGTGTCCAGCCGACCGATGCGTTGCTCGCCCTGCACCAGACTGTGTTTATGGAAATGCCAGAGGAGGAGGTGGACCTTCATTACCGCCCGGCCTACTGGCAGCCGCACCTGAAGCTGTCGAACTTCCGCGGCGACCGGAATGCGGCAACGTCGCTGCTGGCGCAGGTGGCTTCGCGGTGGCGAAGTTTGAACGGGGTGCTGACCCACCTGGAGCTGGTGCAGTATCCGCCGGTCCAGCCGATCTGGCAGGCTCCGTTGCAGGCTGGGACGGCAGGGCGGGCAGCGCCTGATTCCCGTTGAACCCGGCGGGCCATCGGCGCTGAATGCCGCATTGCCAATAGGAGCGCGCGTTGGACCTGACGCCCTACCGGATCACTAGTCCCCCGTTCTATCACCAGACTGCCCACGAGGAGGCGGTGTTCACCGCAGCCGCCGCCAGCCGGCTTCCGCTGATGCTCAAAGGTCCGACCGGCTGCGGCAAGACGCGCTTCGTCGAGCATATGGCCTGGCGGCTGCAGCGTCCGCTGATCACCGTCGCCTGCCATGAGGACATGACGGCCGCCGACCTGTCCGGACGCTACCTGCTGACCGCCGAGGGCACGGTCTGGCACGACGGCCCGCTGACGACGGCGGTGCGGCATGGGGCGATCTGCTACCTCGATGAGGTCGTCGAGGCCCGGCAGGACACCACGGTCGTCATCCATCCGCTGGCCGACAACCGCCGGGTGCTGCCGCTGGACCGCAAGGGGGAGTTGGTGGCGGCGCATCCGGACTTCCTGCTCGTGGTGTCCTACAACCCCGGCTACCAGAGCGCGGTGAAGGACCTGAAGGAGTCCACCAAGCAGCGCTTCGTCGCGATAGACTTTACCTATCCCGCCCGGGACGCCGAGGCCGCCATCGTCGCGCGCGAGGCGTCGGTGGACGCGCGGACCGCCGACAGCTTGGTGGGCGTCGCCGCCGGCACGCGCAACCTGCGTGGGCGCGGGCTGAGCGAGGGGGCGTCCACCCGCATGATCGTCCATGCCGGGCGGCTGATCGCGGCGGGCATTCCGGCCGATGCGGCGCTGCGGGCCAGCGTGGTGCTGCCGCTGACCGACGATGCCGACATGCGGGAAGCCCTGGAGGCGGTGATCGCGGCCTGCGCGGCGTGACGGCTGCTCCCATGAGCGCCGTCCCGTGAGCGCCTCGGTCCTGCAGGCCGGCGGGGCTACCGCAATGGATCAGGTGCGCCGGCTGGTGCGCGACCGGGAGGTGCTGCGGCCCGGCTTCGTGCAGGCCTGGCAGTGCCTGGCGCACGCGGATGCGGCGGTGATCGAGGAGTGGGCCGGCATCACGCTCGAACTGCTGCGGGTCAATGCCGGCCCGTCCTGCATCGGCGCATTCTGGCGGGCCAGTGCGTCGGCCGGGCCGGGCCTGCTGCAGCCGGTGCTGGCGGGCGGGCGGGCTGCGGCGGGCATCTGCCGCCATGCCGGGTCGCGGGCGGCGCTCGGGTGCCTGGAAGCCTTGCCGGCCGCAATCCGGCTGACCCGGGACGATGCCGCCGGGCAGGCTGCGTGGTGGCACGGCTTGGACCGGCTGGCGCGGGAAGCGCCGGGGCTGGTTCAGGGCGTGGCGCGCCGGGTGGAGGTGCTGCTGGCCGGCGGCGACGCGATGGGTTTCGTGGATTTTGTCGCCGCCGGGCTGAAGGCGACGGTCAACGACAAGGCGCGGCGCGCGGCGTTCTTCCGGCTTGACGACCCGCTGGCCAAGGCGCTGCTGCTGCGCCGGTCGGGGGCACCGGGCTTCGCCGACTGCGAGCGGATGCTGGACGCCTTTGTCGCGGGCCTGTGGGGCGGCGAGCCCCGGCTGAAGGCGGGACCGCCGGGAGCCGACGGGCCGCCACGGCGCACGGTCATTGCGTCGGGCATGGCGCTGCTGCCGCCGGTGTTCGCCGGGGTTCCGGCGGCGGGCGTGCGGGAGCTGTATCGTGCAGCTTCGGCGCACGCCTATGCGCACCTGACGGCGCCGGCGGTCCAGCATCCCGTATTGCAGCTCAAGCCGTTGCAGGTCGCGCTGGTGGGGCTGGTGGAGGATGCCCGGGTGGAGGCGCTGGCGATCCGCCGCTTCCCGGGGCTGCGCCGCCTGTGGGCCGGCTTCCACGGTGCGCGGCCGGGAGGGAACGCCACGACGGTCAACCTGATGGCGCGGCTGGCCCGGGGCCTGCTCGATCCCGGCTATGCCGATCCCGACGGCTTCGTGGCGAGGGGGCGCGCCCTGTTTGCCGCTGCCGACCTGGACGACCCGGCGATCAGCCGGGCCATCGGCGGGCTGCTCGGCAACGACCTCGGGCAGATGCGGCTGCAGTTCAACGCCAAGACCTATGCCGTGGAACCGGCCTATCGCGACGACAACATGCATTTGTGGGACCTGCCGGAGACTGCCGACGACGCCCTGAGCATGACCGTGGACAGCGCCCGCGCCAGCGGCGACGGCGGCGGCGAGGAGCGGCCCGGCGACGGCGAACCGGCACCGCGGGCACGGGACGCAGGCCAGGACGACCGCGGCGGCGTGCTGGCGACCTACCCCGAATGGGACACGGCGGCCGGCGTGGAGCGCCCGGACTGGACCACCCTGCGCGACACCCTACCGGTGCTGCGCCAGGCCGGCGGCGCCTGGGATGGCGAGGCCGCGCTGCGCGCGCAGGTCGCCCGGCTGGTCCGCAGCAGCGTGATCGGGCAAAGCGTGCGGCAAAGCCGGCAGGAGGATGGGGAGCAGCTCGACCTAGACGCCGCCATCGGCGCCACCGTCGCCCGCCGCGCCGGTCTGCAGCCGGACACCCGCATCTACCGCGACCGCCGCCCGCGCGGGCGGGACCTGGCGACGCTGGTCATCCTGGACGTGTCGCAATCCACCGCGGCCATTGCCGCCGGGGGCCGGTCGGTGCTGGCGGCGGAGCGGCTGGCCGTGGGTGCGCTGGCGGCGGCGCTGCAGGCCA
>DASWOJ010000238.1:0-16009 GCA_036398775.1 Acetobacteraceae bacterium | reverse complement strand
GTGCTGATCCGCAGCGGCCGGGCTTGGAAGTCGCCTGCCCTGGTTGCCGGCGGCAGGCACGTGATGACGGACGTCTGGACCACGGCGGCGGTGCTGGCCGGGTTCGCGCTGGTGCCGCTGACGGGTTGGCTGCGTCTGGATCCTGCCGTTGCGGCGCTGGTGGCGGTCAACATCCTGTGGGCGGGCTATGGGATGCTGCGGGAGTCGGTGGGCGGCCTGATGGACGAGGTGTCCGATCCCGATGCGGTGACGGAGTTGCGCCGGGTCATCTCCGAGAGCGCGGACGGCGCGATCGAGGCGCACGACGTGCGGACGCGGATGGCCGGCAACGTGACCTTCATCGAGTTCCACCTTGTGGTGCCCGGGCGCATGGCGGTCGAGGATGCGCACGTCATCTGCGACCGGATCGAGGAGGCCCTGCGGGCGCGGGCCGGCAAGGCGGTCATCAGCATCCACGTCGAGCCCGAGCGGAAGGCGAAGCACAGCGGGGTCGTGGTGCTGTAGGGGGCTGGCGCGGCGCGGTGGTTGCTGCGGCGGCGGATAGGGGTTGGCCGGGCGGACCGGCAGGCCTGGTGATTGACGCGGCGGTGAACGGCTTGGCCGACGCCATCGCCAAATTCAACTAGCGGGACTCGGGCGGACGCGCTGCCGTTGAGGTGAGCCGCCTGCGGCGTGGCGATACGCGGGCCGACAAGGTTGCGCCGGCCGCCCTGGGATGCCGCGCCGCCAGTTACCCTCGCATTGACGCGGGACCGTCAAGGCGAGGGGCTGCCGGCATCGGTTACGGGAGGCCTGCCCGCCGCTAGGCAGTCTTGTGCGGCCTGCCGCACAGAGGGCCTGCGGCCGTGCCAGGCCGCACAAGCCTGCTCAGCCTTTCATCTGTGCGCACGCCTCCCGGAGCTTGCTTAGATCCCGAACAGCTTGCGGGAGTTGCCCCCGGCAATCGCCGCGAACGTCGCCTCGTCCAGCCCGGCGGACGCCAGGTGCCCCACCGGATCGCTCTCCGCCATGTCGTAGGGGTAGTCAGTCCCCATCACGATCTGGCCGGCGCCGAACACGTCCACCAGGTTGCGGAGCTGGTGCGGGGTGAACACCACGGAGTCGAAGAACACCCGTTTCAGGTAGGTTGTCGGCGGCTGCGGCAGGGTGCCGCGGGCGTCGGTGCGGGCGCCCCAGGCGTGGTCAATCCGGCCGGAGTAGCTGGCGAGGTAGCCGCCGCCGTGGACGGCGACCAGCTTCAAGGCTGGGTGGCGTTCCAGCACGCCGTCGAAGATCAGGTAGTGCAGGGCGAGGGTCGTCTCCAAGGGGTTGCCGACGACGTTGTTGAAGTAGAAGCGGGTCATGCGGCTGGCCTCGGTGAAGCCGTTGGGGTGGATCAGCACGACCGCGCCAAGCTCCTCGGCGCGGGCCCAGAATGGGGCGAAGGCCGGGTCGGAGAGCTCCTTGCCGGCGACGTTGGTGAGGATCTGCACGCCCTTGAGGCCCAGGTCGCCCATGCAGCGGCCCAGCTCGGCGACGGATTCGGCCGGGTCCTGCATGGGCACGGTGCCTAGGGCTGCGAACCGTTGCGGATGCTGGGCGACGAAGGCGGCCATGCCGTCGTTGATGATGCGCGCGGCTTGGGCGGCGAGGTCAGGGGGGATGGTGTAGGTGCACTGGCCCGGCGGGGGCATGATGACCTGCAGGTCAATGCCGGCGGCGTCCATGTCGGCCAGGCGCACGGACGCGTCCAGCATGTTGGGGCGGCGGTCGGCGTCCTGCTTGCGGTTCAGCGCCTGGGTGTTCGGGGTGGCGAAGTGGGCCAGGGGCACGGTGGACAGGTCCACGTGCGGGGCGACCAGGGCGGCTGCCTCCGGCACCATGACGTGGGAGTGCATGTCTATGGTCATGCTGGCCGGGCGCACGTCGCGGCCGGGGCGGCCGTGCTCGCGCGCCGCGGTGGCGCCGTAGTGGTTGGTCTCGTCCGCCATGATAGGTTCCTTGTGAGTCCAGGTCAGAATACGCCGAGGTGGCGGTCTATTGCGCCCTCGGCCCGCAGCACGTCCGGGGCGCCCTGCAGCGCGACCCGGCCGGTGTTCAGCACTGCCACGTCGTCGGCCAGCGAGAGGGCCAGGCGCACGTTCTGCTCGACGAGGACGATGGACAGGCGTTCGGCTTTCAGGGCGGCGATGATGCGGCCGATCTCGGCGACCATCTGTGGGGCCAGGCCCTCGGACGGCTCGTCCAGCAGCAGGACGCGGGGGTTGCCCATCAGGGCGCGGCCGATGACCATCATCTGCTGCTCGCCGCCGGAGAGCGAGCCGGCGGCCTGGGCGCGGCGCTCCCGCAGGCGGGGGAAGGCTTCGAACACGCGGTCCAGCGTCCAGGCGCCGCCGCGGCGGGACTGGCGGGCGACCAGCAGGTTCTCGCGCACGGTGAGGGACGGGAAGACGCGGCGGCCCTGCGGCACCAGGGCGAGGCCGCGGCGGGAGATGGCTTCGGGCGACAGGGCCTCGACGGGTTCGCCGAACAGGGTGATGCGGCCGCGGCGGGCGCGCATGAAGCCCATGACGGTGTTGAGGCAGGTGGTCTTGCCGGCGCCGTTGCGGCCGAGCAGGGCGAGCAGGGCGCCCTCCCGCAAGGTGAAGCCGATGCCGTGCAGGACGTGGCTGTCGCCGTAGAAGGAGTCCACGCCGTCCAGGACCAGGGCTTCACTCACCGAGATAGACCTCGCGGGTGCGGGGGTCGGCGATGACCTCGGCGCGGGTGCCCTCCAGGACGACGTTGCCGAAGTTCAGCAGGGTGATGCGTTCGGCGAAGGCTAGGGCCATGTCCATGTCGTGCTCGATCAGCACGATGGCGATGTCTTGGGGCAGGGTGTTCAGGACGGCGGCTACGGTGTCCCGCTCGGGGGCGGACAGGCCGGCCAGGGGTTCGTCGAGCAGCAGGACGCGGGGCCGCTGGGCCAGGGCCATCGCCAGCTCGAGGCGGCGGCGCTCGCCGTAGGCGGTTTCGGCGACGATGCGGCTGGCTAGGCTGGCGAGGCCGACCTGGGCGAGCGCGGCCTCTGCGGCGTCGTGCAGGGCGCGGCGGTGGGCGAAGGCGCCCCAGGGCAGCCAGCCGGTGCTGCCGGCACCGATCAGCGCCAGGGCGACGTTGTGGGCGAGGGTCTCCTGGGGGAACAGGGTAAGGACCTGGTAGGTGCGGCCGAGGCCCCGGCGCACCCGGCCGCGGACGGGCAGGCCCAGCAGCTCCTGGCCGAACAGCCGGACCGAGCCGCCGTCGGCGCGCAGGTCGCCGGTGACCAGGTTGAACAGGGTGGTCTTGCCGGCGCCGTTGGGGCCGATCAGCAGGCGGCGCTCGCCGGGCATGACGGTCAGCGACACGTCGCGGGTGGCGGTGACGCCGCCGAAGCTCTTGCGCAGGCCGTGGACTTCGAGCGCGGGGACGGTCATGGCTGGCGGGCCGGGCGGCGGAGGGCCTGCAGGCCGGGGACCAGGCCTTGGGGCAGCAGGATGACGACGACGATGAAGATCAGGCCGAGCAGGGAGGACCAGCGGTCCACGTAGGAGCTGACGACGGTTTTTACGACGACGATGACGGCTGCTCCGGCGACCGGGCCGGCGAGCGTTCCGGCGCCGCCCAGCACGACCATCAGCAGCGCCTCCGCCGATTGCTGCAGGGATAGGGTCTGCGGGCTGATGAAGCCGTAGTCCCAGACATACAGCACACCGGCGACCGAACCCCAGAAGCCGGCGAGCACGAAGGCGGCGAAGCGGATCAGCCAGACGTGGTGGCCCAGCATTCCCATGCGGCGCGGCTGGTCGCGGGCGCCGCGGAGGCAGGCGGCAAAGGGGGAGGCTGAAAGCTGCCACAGGCACAGCAGCACGCCGGCGAAGGCCGCGGCCAGCACGTAGTAGAATACCAGGGGATCGGCGGTGTCCAAGCCTGCGATGGCCGGACGCGAAGCGCGCAGGCCGTTGTCTCCGCCGGTCAGCGCCACCCAGCGGTAGGACAGGCCCCAGGCGATCTGGCCGAGCGCGAGGGTGATCATCAGGAAGCCCAGGCCGGATGCGCGCAATGCCAGCACTCCGAACACCGCGGCGAGCGCGGTGCCGATGGCCAGGGCCGCGACCGTTGCCGTGCCTGCGCCGAAGCCGGCGGCGGTGAGCCAGGCATAGGCGTAGGCGGGGACGCCGAGATAGACCGCGTGGCCCAGCGACGTCATGCCGCCGTAGCCGATGAGGATATTGAGGCTGAGGGCAAGCACCGCGGCGACCATGACGTGGCTGGCGATGGACAGGTAGAACGTGCCTGGCAGGACGGTCGGCAGCAGCGCCAGCACGAGCAGGATGGACAGCGCCGCCAGGAGGCTGCGCTGACGCCGGGTCATGCGGGGAGTCACGCGGCGGGGCGCCCGAACAGGCCGGCTGGGCGGAACACCAGGGCCAGCACCATCGGCAGGAACAGCACGACGTAGGCGAAGTCCGGGAACAGGGCGGTGCCGAAGTTGTAGATGAAGCCGACGATGAAGCTGCCGACGAGTGCTCCGGGCAGGCTGCCGATGCCGCCCAGGATCACCACGATGAGGGCCAGGGGCAGCATGTCGGTGTCGAGGCCGGCGTAGGCCGACAGGATGGGGCCGCCGATCACTCCGGCAAAGCCGGCCAGGGCTGCGCCGAGGAAGAAGACGGCGGTGAACAGGCGGCCCACGGGGATGCCGACGCCGCGGGCCATCATGCGGTCGTCCACGCCGGCGCGGATCATCGCGCCCAGCCGGGTGCGGTCCATCAGCAGGATCAGGGCGACTGCGGCGACGGCGGCGACGGCCAGGACGGCCAGGCGGTAGGTCGGGAAGGCCAGGCCGGCCAGGCGCAGGGGCGGACGCAGCATGGCGGGGGCTGCCAGGGGCAGGGGGTCGCCGCCCCAGGTGACCAGGCACATGTCGGCGATGATGAAGCCGATGCCGAGGGTCACCAGGACCTGGCCGCGCTCGTTGCCGGCGAGGCGGCGGAGCAAGGCGCGCTCGATCACTGCGCCGAGCGCGCCGACGGCGAGGGCGGCGGCCAGGGCGGCTTGCCAGAACGGGAGGCCGGCGGCCAGGAGGGTGGCGCCGAGGTAGGCGCCCAGCATGAACAGGCCGCCATGCGCCAGGTTGGGGATGCGGAGCAGGCCGAAGATCAGGGAGAAGCCCGACGCAAGCAGGAAGAGCAGGCCGCCAAGGGCGATGCTGTTGAGGGTTTGGATGGCCCAGAACTGCATGGGCTAGCGCGGGCCGGGGGTGGTCATGGGCGGTGGGGGGTTATGGGTGGAGGGAATGGGAGCAGTGCTTTTCGACGAACCCCGGTGCTGGGCTTTGGCCGAAGGCGCTGCGCTTTTCCGCCCTACGTGGGAGTGGGCGCCGCCTTGAGGCGCTGGCTGGGCGTGGTGGGACCGCACGTTGGGCTAGTTCTCCAGGTTCCGGGCTGGGGGCGTGTCGCGGGCATAGACTGGCTGCTTCAGGAAGGATGCGGGGTCGTAGGTCCAGAACTGGCTTACGTCTGGGTAGGTCTTGATGACGGTGTTCACGAGGCGGCCGGACTTGCGCTCGACCTTGCGGATGTAAACGTTGCCGATGACGTTGCCGTAGTCGTCGAAGCGCACGGGTCCGCGTGCCGTGTCGAAGGTGCCGGCGCGCAGGGCGTGCATCAGCGCGGCCTTGTCCTCGACCTTGCCGTTGATGGATTTCAGCGCGCCTTCAAGCACTGCGGCGGCGACGTAGGTGCCGGCGGCGTAGTAGCCTGGGTCCACCTTGTAGTCCCGCTGCATTCCCTGGACGAAGGTGCGGTTCAGCGGGGTGTCGAGCTGCGCCGAGTACCAGCAGGCCGACAGCATGCCCACGGCGTCGTCGCCCATCTGCTGCAGGATGGCCTCGTCCACTGCGGTCATGCCGCCGAGGATCGGGGTGGAGCCGCCGTATTCCTTGAACTGCTTGAAGAAGCGGAAGCCGTTGGAGCCGGCGAAGGACATGAAGATGCCGTCCAGGTCCGGCTTGAACTGGGCGACGAAGGTGCCGTAGTCGGGGGCGTTCAGGGGCGGCCAGATCTTTTGCACGATCTTGCCGCCCTCGTCCTCGAACACCCGCTGGAAGCCGGCGTTCTGTTCCTGGCCGTAGGCGAAGTCGTCGCCGACGGTGGCCATGCGCTTGTACTTCAGCTCCTTGGCCGCGTAGTCGGCCATTGGCTGGGTGCATTGGGCGGAGGAGGCGCTGACGCGGACGAACCAGGGGTTGGGGTTGCGCTGGGTGACGTCCTCGGCTGCGGCGACGCCGATCCAGGGGATTTGCTTGTCGCGCATGTAGCCGTCGATCGCCAGCAACTCGAACGCGGCGAGGGGGCCGATGATGGCGGAGACGTTGTTGCGTTCGACCAGCTCCTGGGTCTTGGTGCGGGTGTTGGCCGGGGTGCCGCCGGTGTCGGCGGTGAAGAGCTGGACCGGGCGGCCGGCTAGCTGGTTGCCGCGATCCTTGAGGTAGAGGGCGAGGCCCTGCTCCATCTGGATGCCGCCGGCGGCGAGCGGGCCGGTCTTGACGGTGAGGAAGCCTAGGCGGATCGGGTCGGATTGGGCCTGGGCGGGGTGGGTGGCGAGCAGGCCGGCGGTAGCGGCGCCCAGCAGGGCGGTCCGGCGGGTCAGGGCGTGCGGGCGCGGCGGTTCAATGCCGATATCGGTCGGGTCGGCCATGCGACATTTCCTCCGCGGCTGGCTTGGTGGCAGCCGATTATCGCATGATCGTTGTCTGCGGGGCAGGGGGTGTCAAGCGCCGGTCCCGGAGCGGTCCATCCCGGCCATGCGTTCCAGCACGGCGCACACGGCGGCCGTGTCGTCGGCCGCGTGGCCCGTTGCCATCGCACTGTTGTAGATCGGCACGGTGGCACTCAGCAGCGGCGTCGCCACGCCGAGCGAGGCGGCGTAGGCGCCGATCACCGCCATGTCCTTCTGCCAGACCGACACCTTCATGGTGGCGTCGCCGTAGGCGTTGTCGGCCATCATCGGCGCGCGCAGGTCGAAGACGCGCGAGGTGCCGACGCCGGCGCTGACCAGCTCCACCAGACGGTGCGGGTCCAGGCCGGCCTTCATGCCCAGCACCATCGCCTCCGCCGCGGCGACGTTGTGGATGGCGACCAGCAGGTTGGCGACGAACTTCATGCGGCTGCCGTTGCCGTAGGGGCCGACGTCGTGCACGGCGCGGGTGAAGTCGGCGAAGAACGGGCGCAGGGACTCGATCTCCGAAGGGTCGCCGCTGGCATAGACCACCAGGTCGCGGCGGGCGGCCTGGGCACCGGTGCCGCTCATCGGGCAGTCCAGCACGGCGTGGCCCGGCAGCGCCGCGGCGAAGGACTGCTTGTCGTCCAGCGACATCGTGCTGACCTCGACCACCACGCGGCGGGACGCGCCGGCGGCGGCGATGGCGGCGGCGGTCGCGTGCAGGGCGGCAGCGGTCGCTAGGCTGGTCATCAGCAGGGGCGCGGCGCGGGCCAGGGCGGTGCAGTCGGGCTGCACCGCCACGCCGGCGGCGGCCATCGCCTCGGTTGCCGCGGGGTCGGGGTCGTAGCCGGCGACCTGCCAGCCTGCCGCCAGCAGGTTGCGCGCCATGGCGCCGCCCATGATGCCCAGGCCGACGATGCCCACGCTGCGACCGATCTGCTCACCCATGCCGTGTTCCCCTTGCTGCCGAGCCGGTGATCATTAAGAACCCTTGGGCAACCGAGGGGAAGGAGGCCGTCCATGCGCGTAGGCATTGCCGGGCTGGGTAAGATGGGGGCGGCGATGGCGGCCCGGCTGGTGGAGACGGGATCGGAGGTCGCGGTCTGGAACCGCACGCGCGCCCGGGCCGATGCGAGCGGGCTGCCGGTTGCGGATACGCCGCAGGACCTGGCGGCGCGGTCGGACGTGGTGATGACGACGTTGTTCGACGGGGCGGCGCTGGAGGCGGTGTTCCATGGGGTTGACGGGCTGCTTGCGGGTGCGGCGGGCAAGCTGTTCATCGAGATGAGCACGGTGCGGCCGGAGACGCAGGCGGCGCTGGCGGGGGAGGTTCGGGCTGCCGGGGGCGCGTATGTCGAGTGTCCCGTCGGCGGCACCACCGGGCCGGCGCGGGCGGGGAAGCTGCTGGGCCTGGTGGGGGCGGATGCCGCTGATCTGGAGCGGGCGCGTCCGGTGCTGGATGCGCTGTGCCGCCGGGTCGAGCATGTCGGGCCGGTCGGGGCGGGGGCGGCGATGAAGCTGGCGGTGAACCTGCCGCTGCTGGTGTTCTACCAGGCGTTGGGGGAATCGATGGCGCTGGTGCGGCATCTTGGGCTGGATGCGGCTTGGCTGGTGGAGCTGATGTCGGATACGTCCGGCGGGGCGAACGTGCTGAAGAACCGTGGGCCTTCCATCGCCAGGACGCTATCGGGGGACGATCCGGGCGGGGTCACGTTCGACATCGATTCCATACGCAAGGACCTGCGGACGATGGTGGCGGAGGCGGAAAGCCGCGGGTTTGGGCTGCCGGTGGCGTCTCGGGCGCTGGCGGTGTTCGACGAGGCGGGCGCGCAGGGATGGGGCGGGCGGGATGGGACCTGGCTGCCGGCGTATTGGGCGGCGAAGGGCGGGTAGGGGGTGGTTCTTTTCCTTCGGGAAAGATAGGCGTGACGGGCGGGCATCATCCTTGCCCGCAGCGGGCCTTGGTCCGGCGGAGGCAGCGTGCCCCGCTCCGCAGCCGAGACCCCCTCACCCCGGCCCTCTTCCGGAGGGAGAGGGAGCAGGGGGGTTAGCCTATCTAGGGGATTACAGGCGTGGCCCGGGCTGCGCTATGCTGGCTGCAAGGACGCTGGAGGGACCGCCTGATGCAGCTCGGCTTTTTTACGATGCCGATCCATCCGCTGGACAAGGATTGGCGGCAGACGCTGCGGGAGGACCGCGAGGCGTTCATCCTGGCGGATGAGCTGGGGTTCTCCGAGGCGTATGTCGGGGAGCATACCACGGACCAGGCGGAGAACATTACTTCCTGTGTGCTGTTCCTGGCGAGCCTGGTGGGGCGGACCAAGCAGATGCGGCTCGGCACGGGTACGGTGAACCTGCCGAACACGCACCCGGCGCGGGTCGCAGGCGAGATTGCTATGCTGGACCATATGCTGGATGGGCGGCTGAACTTTGGCATCAGCCCCGGAGGGTTGCCTTCGGATGCGGAGGCTTTCGGGACGCTGGGAGCGGACAGGAATGCGATGTTCGTGGAGGCGATCAACCAGGTGCTGCAGATCTGGGCCAGCGACCCGCCTTATGACATCACCGGCAAGTACTGGTCGGTGACGACGCAGAAGACGCTGATCGCCGACATCGGCCAGGGCATCATCCCGAAGCCGCTGCAGGCGCCGCATCCGCCGATCATCGTGACGGTGGTTGCACCGTTCTCGAAGGGTATCACCGAGGCGGCTTCGCGGGGGTGGGAGCCGATCAGCGCCAACTTCCTGATGCCGCAATGGGTTCGCAGCCATTGGCCCGGCTATGTCGAGGGATGCGCGCGGGCCGGACGGCCGGCGGACCCGGCGAACTGGCGGGTGGCGAAGAGCATCTTCGTGGCGGATGATGCTGCGACGGCGCGGCGGTATGCGACGGGGCCGGATAGCCCTTACCGGTTCTATTACAGCCAACTGCTGACCAAGATGCGGCGGGCCGGGCGGATCGAGCTGTTCAAGACCAGCCGGGAGCAGCCTGACGACGAGGTGACGCTGGATGCCATCTGCGACCGGCTGGTGATCCATGGGACGCCGGAGGGCGTGGCGGAGCAGGTGCTGGCGTTCCGGGAGGAGGTGGGGAATTTCGGCACGCTGCTGTATGCCGGGCATGACTGGGCCGATCCGGCGCTGGCCCGGCGGAGCAAGGTGCTGATGGCGGAGCAGGTGATGCCGCGGGTGAATGCGGCGATTGCGGGGGAGCGTCGGGCGGCGGAGTAGGGGGCGGGGGATTGCTGGGTGGAGACACGGCGCGTTCTGCGTCCGGGCAGCGTTGGCGGTCAGTAGGGTGCGATTTCTCCCCCTCTCCCTTTGACAGGATTGGGGTGAGGTGGTGGGTGGGCACGATCCATTGCGTATCGCGAGCGTGCTTCTGTGGAATAGGAGGCTCTCCGCTCCGCAGCAAAAATCCCCTCACCCCGGCCCTCTCCCGGAGGGAGAGGGAGCAGGCGGGTCTAAACGGAGCAGTAGCGTTCTTTTATTGCTTCGTCTGCCAACAGCGCGGCGGCGGTGTCTTGGTGGACGATGATCCCGCCGTCGAGCACGTAGGCGCGGTCGCCTAGGGCCAGGGCCAGCTCGACGTTCTGTTCCACCAGCAGGATCGTCGTGCCGCTGTCGCGCATCCGGCTGAACAGGGCGAACATCTCGTCCACCAGGACCGGCATGATGCCCTCGGACGGTTCGTCCAGCATGATGAGCTTGGGCTGGCTCACCATCGCGCGGGCGATGGCGAGCATTTGCTGCTCGCCGCCGGACATGGTGACGGCGGTCTGGTCCAGGCGCTCGGCCAGGCGGGGGAAGATTTCGGCGATTTCGGCGATCACCGTGCGCTCGGGGCGGCGGGTGGAGGCGGCCAGCAGGCCGAGGCGGAGGTTCTCCCGCACGGTCATGCCGGGGACGATGCGCCGTTCCTCGGGCACGTAGCCGAGGCCCAGGCCGTTG
Source organism: Acetobacteraceae bacterium (assembly GCA_036398775.1). Taxonomy (GTDB): domain Bacteria; phylum Pseudomonadota; class Alphaproteobacteria; order Acetobacterales; family Acetobacteraceae; genus DASWOJ01. Next base: position 5,336 of record DASWOJ010000238.1, on the reverse strand, counting down.
CGGACGTGCGCCGGGCGGCCCAGCAGGTCGTGGCCGTCGAAGGTCACGCGGCCGGCTCGGCGGTCCACCAGGCCCATGACGGTTCGCAGCGTGGTGGTCTTGCCGGCGCCGTTGCGGCCGATCAGGCAGGTGATCTCGCCGCGGCGCACCTGCAGGTCCACGCCTTGCAGGACGTGGGCCGGGCCGTACCAGGCGTGCAGGCCCTCGATGGTCAGCACCGGCTAGTGCTCCCGCTGGCCGAGATAGACGCGCTTCACCGTTTCGTCGGTGCGGATTTCGTCTGGGGTGCCCTCGGCCAGCAGCTCGCCGTGGTGGAGTACGAGGAGGCGGTCGCAGATGCCCATGACCAGCTTCATCTTGTGCTCGACGAGGATGACGGTGCGCTCCTGGGCCAGGCGCACGATCAGGTCCATCATGGCGCGGGTTTCCTCGGGTGACATGCCGGCGGTCGGCTCGTCGAGCAGCAGCAGGCGGGGGTTGCTCGCCAGGGCCATCGCGATCTCCAGGGCGCGCTGCTCGCCGTGCGCGAGGGTCGCGGCCGGGCGGTCCTGGCGTGGCCGCAGGCCGACGGTTTGCAGCAGGGCGGCGGCTTGGTCGGTCAGGCCGGTCAGGCGCGAGCGCGGGCGCCACACGTCGTAGCGGGAGACCAGGGCCTGCAGCGCCACCCGGACGTTCTCCAGCGCCGTAAGCTGCGGGAACACCGTGGTGATCTGGAACGACTTGGCGATGCCCATCGCGGCGAAGCGGTGCTGCGGGGTGCCGGTGATGTCGCGGCCCTCGAACAGGATGCGTCCGGTGCTGGGCGGGAAGGCGCCGGACAGGGTGTTGAAGTAGGTGCTCTTGCCGGCGCCGTTCGGGCCGATGATGCCGGTGAGCTGGCCTTGGCGGAAGTTGGCCGAGACGTCGCGCAGGGCGGTGAACTTGCCGAAGCTCTTGCCGACGCCGACGGTCTGCAGGATGTAGCCGGGGGTGCCGCCGTCTTTCATGGCCCGTCCTTCATGGCCGGTCCTCGGGTGCCGGGGTCAGGCGGTGCAGGATGGTGCCCCAGATGCCGCGGGGGAAGAACAGCACGCAGGCAATGAAGGCGGTGCCGACCACGAGCTGCCAGTGCACGGTGTAGAGCGAGACCAGGTTCTCCAGCAGCAGGAAGGCCGCCGCGCCGATGAACGGGCCGAAGAAGGTGCCCATGCCGCCTAGCAGCGCCATCATGACCACGGTGCCCGAGGTTTGGTAGCCCAGGCTCTCGATGGGGACGATGCCCAGGTGGAGCGCCTGCATGGCGCCGGCCAGGCCGCAGAAGCCGCCGGACAGCACGAAGGCGAGCCACCGGGTCATGCGGACGTCGAAGCCGCAGGCGCGGGCGCGGGCCTCGTTCTCGCGCAGGGCTTCCATCGCCGCGCCGAAGGGGGAGGCCAGGATGCGGGACAGCACGAACAGGGCGGCGATGACGAAGGCGGCGACGACGTAGCAGCGGGTGGTGGGGTCGAGGAAGTCCAGCGGGCCGATGCGGGTCAGGTTGACGCCGCGCAGGCCGTTCTCGCCGCCTGTCAGGTCGGTCGCCTGGAAGGCGGCGTAATAGACGCACTGCGACAGGGCCAGGGTGACCATTGCGAAGTAGATGCCTCGGGTGCGCGTTGCCAGGCCGCCCATGACTGCGGCCAGGCCGGCACCGGATAGCACTGCCGCGCCGACGCCGGCCCACCAGGGCCAGCCGCCGTGCACCATCGCGATGCCGCAGGCGTAGGCGCCGCCGCCGAACAGCGCGGCGTGGCCGAAGGACAGCAGGCCGAGGTAGCCGTAGAGCATGTTGAAGCCGAGCGCGAACAGGCCGTAGATCAGGATGTTCACTGCGATGGCCTTGAAGGGCATCAGCAGCGGGAACAGCAGCAGGAAGGCGGCGGCGAGCAGCACGCGGTGCCGGGTCGCCAGGGCCATCCAGCCGGCGCCGGCGGCGCGGGGGAGGACGGGGGCGGCGGCGGTGTCCATCAGCTCATCAGCCCGGCGCGGCCGAAGAAGCCCTGGGGGCGGATCAGCAGCACGACGGCCATCAGGGCGAAGATGGACACCTGCGCCATCTCGGGGGCGAACAGCGAGGCGAGGCTGACGACCACGCCCACCAGCAGGCCGGCGAGCACGGCGCCGAGCAGGGAGCCCATGCCGCCTACGACGGTCACGACGAAGGCGATGGCCAGGACGCTGTCGCCCATCTCGGGGCTGGCGCCTTGCAGCGGGGCGGCCAGCAGGCCGGCGAGCGCCGCCAGGCCGGTGCCGATGCCGAACACCACGAGCCAGACACGGCCGACGTTGATGCCGAGGATGCGGACGATCTGCGGGTCGCGGGCGCCGGCGCGGATGATGAGGCCGTAGGGGGTGCGCTCCAGGAACAGCCACAGGGCGGCAAGGGCTGCCGCGGCCACGGCGATGACGAACAGGCGGTAGGTGGGGAAGTAGCCGATGCCGATGTCGGTGGCGCCCTGCAGGGCTTCGGGAGTGTCGAAAGACAGGCCCTGGGTGCCGAACAGGATGCGGACGGCCTCGACCAGCACGTAGGACAGGCCGAAGGTGAGGAGCAGGGGGTAGTCAATGCCGCGGCCGTAGAGCGGACGGATCAGCACGCGTTCGACCAGGAGGCCGAGCATTCCCACCGCGACCGGGGCGAAGAACAGGCATACCCAGAAGTTCGCGCCGAGGCCCATGAGGGCTACCGCTGCGTAGGCGCCGAGCATGTAGAAGGCGCCGTGGGCGAAGTTCACCACGGTCAGCATGCCGAACAGCAGCGACATGCCGAGCGCCATCAGGACGTAGATCGCGCCCAGGGCCAGGCCGGTGAAGACCTGCAGGGCCAGCAGGCCGGGGGTGATGCCGTCCATGGCTAGACGTGCCCCTGTTCCTTGCAGCCGGCCAGGTTGTCCTCGTTCGCCGGGCTGGTTTCCAGGACGGTGAAGACGTCGGAGGGATTGGCCATGTCCTTCGACTTGCTCTCGATGATGAACACCGACTGGACCGATTGGTGGTCGCAGGCGCGATAGTGCTGGGGACCCTTGTAGGAGTCGTACTTCAGGTCCTGCAGGACCTCGATGACCCTCTCGACGTCCACCGTCCCGGCCTGCTTCGCCGCCGTCAGCACGCTCCGCACCCCGGCGTAGCCGAGCGCGCCGTAGTCGGAGGGCAGCTTGCCGGCGCTGGCGGCGCGGGAGCGGTCGTTGAAGGCCTTGGCGCTGGGGATGCTGTTTTCGACGCCCCAGTAGTAGGAGGTGCCGCCCACCACGCCGTCGAAGGCCTGCGGCCCGGCGGCGACGCGGGAGGTGTAGAGCAGGATCGGCGCGACGATCCGGGTGGTGCGCTTCAGGCCGAAGTCGGTGGCCTGCTTGATGGAGATCTGCTGGTCGCGGCCGAAGTTGCAGAGGCAGAGGATGTCCGGCTTGAGTGCCTGGATGCGGGGCAGCAGGGTGGAGTAGTCGGTGGTGCCCAGGGGGTGGCGCAGGTCGGCCAGGACCTCGATGCCCAGGGGGTCGCCGGCGGCGCGGAAGCCGGCGACCATCTCGTGCCCGTAGGCGTAGTCGGCGCGCAGGAAGACGACCCGCTTGCCGAATTTCGGGAAGGCGTAGCGGCCTACGGCCCCCGCCGTGAGGTGCGGGGTCATCGCCTCGTGGAAGGTGTAGCGGCTCCAGTCGGGCAGGGCGGTGATCTGGTCGGACTGGCTGATGGAGTTGAACAGGATTTTGCGCTGTTTCGTGACGTTGTTGATGGCGAGCTGGACGGAGGCGGAGAGGCTGCCGACGATGAAGTCGGCGTGGTCCTTCTCGATGAGTTCGAGGGTGCGGGTGGTGGCTTCGCCGGGGTCTAGGCGGTCGTCGCGGACGAGGAGTTCGGCCGGGCGTCCGTCCAGGCCGCCAGCTTCGTTGAACTCGGCGACGGCGATGGTGGCGCAGCGGACCTGGTCGGCGGCCTCGGTGCCGTAGGGGCCGGTGAGGGGGACGGGGAAGCCGATGCGTATGGGGGCGGGCTGGGCGCGGAGGATGGCAGGGGCGGCGAGGACTGCGCCGGCGCCGAGCAGGATGCGCCGGGTCATGGGTGGGGCGGTGGGCCGTTTGGGCATGGGTGGGTCCTCCCGGGGGGTGGTCTTGTTTGTTGGGGGGACGATAGGGAGGTGGGGGGACGGCGGCAATGGCGATGGAAGCTTGGCTGCGCACCGGGAGTCGGCGCGGTTGCCAGCGCGCGGCTTTGGTTGGGCAGGGGTGGTGCTTGCCTTCCCCCTCACCCCGGCCCTTTCCCGGAAGGAGAGGGGGAAGGGGGCTGCGTTGCTGCTACGCCCCGAACACGATGGGCTGGGCGCCTTGCAGCAGGGTCATGCGGCCCAGGGGGCGCAGGTTTTCGATCCCCTCCGTTACCGTCAGGAAGTGGCTGCCTGCCAACTGCCCGGCCTTGCTGGCGAAGCGCACGGCGCCGTAGGACAGCAGGATCTCGGTTTCGCTGATGCCGCCGGGGTAGAGGATGATCTGGCCCGGCGCCGGGTGGCTGGTCGCGTCCTCGAACGGCAGGCCCAGGTCGAGGTCGCCGAGGGGTATCCAGCAGGCCTCGCCGCTCCAGCGGACGTGGATGATGCTTTCGCGGTAGGGCAGCAGGGCGCGGAAGCGGGCGCAGGTCTTGGGGGCTAGCGCGTCCTCGAAGCGGGCGCGGAAGGTGTAGGGGCCGGCGGTGATGGCGATGGTGTCCACTTTGGGTCCTTTCTGCTTCCTCTTGCTCCGGGAATTGGTGACGGAGCGAGGTTTGGCGTGCGGTGGGCTGGGTGATTTTGGCGCGGTTGCTCTGTCTGGGGGCGGGCAAGACCCCCTCACCCCGACCCTCTCCCGGAGGGAGAGGGGGAAGGAGGCTATGTTTGGCTACATGCCGAGATAGGCCTTGCGGACGCCGGCGTCGGCGGCGATGTCGCGGGCGGGTCCTTCCATGACGATCCGGCCGGTTTGCAGGACGTAGGCGCGGTCGGCCAGGTCCAGGGCCTCGGCCAGCCGCTGTTCCACCAGCAGCACGGTGGTGCCCAGGGCGCGTATGCGGCCGACGGCGGCGAGGATGTCGTCCACCAGCTTGGGGGCGATGCCCTGGCTTGGCTCGTCGAGCATCAGCAGGCGGGGCTGGGTCATCAGGGCGCGGCCGATGGCGAGCATCTGCTGCTCGCCGCCGGACAGGGTTTCGGCCCGTTGGGGCAGGCGTTCCTGCAGGCGGGGGAACAGGTCGAACACCAGGTCCAGCGGCTTGAACCGGGCGGGGTCGCCGCGCCGGGCGTAGGCGCCGAGGCGGAGGTTGTCCTCGACCGACAGGCGCGGGAACAGGCGGCG
>DASWOJ010000237.1:0-19307 GCA_036398775.1 Acetobacteraceae bacterium | reverse complement strand
ACCACCGGCGGCAGCATGAACGGCGAGATCAGCAGCGACCGCAGCAGCCCCGGCATCCCGCCCGCCCGGAACAGCAGCAGAGCAAGCCAAGTGCCGCCGGCAAGCTGCATCGCCAGCGACGCGGCATACAGCACCAGGCTGACCCGCAACCCGTTCCAGAACTCCGGGTCGGCCAGCATCTGCCGGTAGTTGGCGCCGCCGACGAAGCGGTTGGCGCCGCCAAGCTCCACATGCTGCAAGCTGAGCCACACGGTGTAAACGAATGGCGCCGCGATCAGCAGCAACGTGAACATGACCGCCGGCGCGGCATAGACCGAAAGGCCCAGCCGGGAGGCTGGCAAGCTAGTTGCCCGTGATCAGAGCATCGAGCGCGCGGTCCGCGTCCGCGCAGGCCGCGGCAACAGGCTTGGCGCCCAGCAGCACGTCGTCCACCGCCTGGCCGATTGGCCCGCGCGAGGCGGGGTTGGCGACGATGGGGTAGCCGACCTCCGAGCTGCCCTTGGCCGCGATCTCGTCCACTGCGGCCTGCCAGTCCGCGCGGACCGGCTTGGCGGCGATCCACGCCTTCACCTCCGGCAGGTCCGCCACGGCGGCCCGGGGCGCAGCGACGCCGCTGAGCGCGATCTTGGCCTGCGTGGCCGGGCTGGTGGCCCACTGCACGAAATACCAGGCGGGGCCCTTGCTGCGGCTGAACGGCGAGATGGACAGGCTCCAGCCGATAGCGGTCGGCACGGAACCGCCGGGGCCGGGCGGCAGCACGCGTATGCCGGTGTCGGCGTCCCGCGCGCCGCCTTCCATCATGCTGCTCAGCTCGTTCTGGGACTCGAACACCATCGCGGCGCGGCCGGCGCGGTAGAGCGCATCGAGTTGGTTGAAGGTGTAGTTGACGGCGCCGGGAGGCCCGTACTCCTTCAGCAGCCCTGCATACAGCCCGAGGGCCGCCTGGTTCGGCTGGGAGCACAGGTCGGACTTGCCGTCCCGGATGTAGGCGCCGCCCATGTTGTGGACGACGTTGCTGAACGTGTAGGCCACCGCGTCGCGCAGCCCGCGGGAGGCGAACGGCGTGATCGCCGGGTCGCAGGCCTTGATGGCCTTGGCCGTCGCCGGCAGGTCCGTGACCTGCGTGGGGAAGGTCAGGCCGCACTTCTGGAACACGTCCTTGCGGTAATAGACCACCGGGCCTTCGATGTTGAGCGGCATGCCGGTCAGCGTGCCGTTGATGGTGTTCGCGGCGATCAGGGCGGGGCTGAAGCCGGCGTAGTCGTAGCCCGGGGCGGCGTCGTCCTTCATCGCTGCGAGGTCGGCATACCAGCCGGCCTTGGCGAACTGCTGGCCTTCGCGCGACACCAGCGTCATGAACACGTCGGTCTCGTCGCTGCGGGCGTTCAGCACCGTCACCAGGCGTTGGCGCATCTGCTGCTCCTGGTAGGTGTCCACCTTGAGCGTCATGCCGGTCAGCCGCTCGAAGTCGGCCTTGTTGGCGACAAGGGCGTTGCCAATGGCGTTGTTGTTCACCAGGAAGCTGACCGTGGCGCCCTTGTACTTCGTCCACTCGAACTCCGCCGCATGGGCGGCAGGCAGCACACACACGGCGAATATGGCCGCCAGGGCGCAAGACTTGCCTTGGTTCAGCATCGCCCGTTCCCTCCAGCTCCATTGTTATCCGGCTGCTTGACCGGTCATTCCAGTTATAGGAACACTGCCGATGCCGCGTCAATTCGGCAGGGGGAGAGGAACGATGGGCGATAGCCCGGCGGCAAGCGGCTTGGCCGCACTGGCCCGCGGGTCCGGCGCATTCGCGATGCTGGCCGTTGACCAGCGTGAAGGGCTGCGCGCCATGCTGGCCCAGCATCAGGCTGGCCCGGTGCCGGACAGCGCACTTACGGCGTTCAAGCTCGACGCCATCCGGGTGCTCACGCCCTATGCGTCTGCAGTGCTGATAGATCGGGCACTGGCATGGGAGCAGGCGCTGGAGGCCCAAGCGGTCGCGCCGGGCTGCGGACTGATCGCGGCGGCGGACGTGCTGATCAGCAGCGCGGACGAGCTGGTGGCCGATGTGGAAATTGACGAGGCGGTGGTGCCCGAGGCCGTGCGCGCGCAGGGGGCCGCGGCGCTCAAGCTGCTGGTGCTCTGGCGGCCCGGCGACCCGGCGGAACCCCGCATCGCCATGGTGGACGACTTCATCGCCCGCTGCCGCCGCGCCGGGCTGATCAGCATCGTCGAGCCGGTCACCCGCCGTCCCCGCAGCGGCGGCGGCTGGGACCGGGAAAATGCGATCCTGGCGGCAGCGGCGGAACTCGGCCGGCGCGGCGCGGACATCTACAAGGGCGAGGTGCCGTTCCACGGCACCGGGTCGGAGGCCGACATCCGCCGCGCCTGCGCCGCCATCACCCGCAGCGTCGGCAGCCCCTGGGTCGTATTGTCCTCCGGCGTGCCGCAGGACGCCTTCGCGCAGGCGGTCGAGTGGGCCTGCCGGGAAGGGGCGCATGGCTTCCTCGCGGGCCGCGGCATCTGGGCCGGCACGATCGGCCAGCCGGACGTGCCGCACGCGTTGCAGCACGACGCCGTGCCGCGGCTGCAACGTCTATGCGACGTCGTGGACCGCATCGTCGGATGAGGGCGGCGCGGTTCCACGGCGAGGGCCGGATCACCATCGAGTCAGTGTCGCAGCTAGACCCCGGCCCGGGGGAGGTCCGGGTGGACGTGATCGCCTGCGCCCTGTGCGGCAGCGACCTGCGTCCGTTGCGCGAGGGCTGGCCACGTACGCCGGGGCATGAGATCGCGGGCCGGGTCAATACGCCGGGCCACGCGATGCACGGGCGGCGGGTGCTGGTCTATATTCCCGTGTTCTGCGGCCGGTGCGCGCCATGCCGGGCCGGGCATACCCAGCTATGCGAAACCGCGTCCCTGGTCGGCTGGCAGCGGCCCGGCGGCTATGCCGACAGCGTCTGCGTCCCCGGGCAGTGCCTGCTGCCGGTGCCGGAAGACGTTCCGGACCATCTTGCGCCGCTGCTGCTGGACACGGTCGGCACCAGCGCGCACGGCGTCCGGCTGGCGTCGCGGATCGTGACGTCGGGTCCCGCGCTGGTGATCGGCGCCGGGCCGGTTGGGCTGGGTGCGTTGATCGTGCTCCGCCGCATGGGATTCTGGCCGCTGCTGGTGCGCGAGCCGAACCCCTATCGCGCCGGGGTCGCGGCCTCGTTCGGGGCGGCCCCGGTTTCGGCAAACGAGGCGCTGGCCAGCCTTCCGGCGCTGGTGCTGGAGTGCAGCGGCAAGGACCCGGGCCGGCAACTGGCGCTGGAGGCTGTGGCCCCTTACGGCGCAGTGGTGCAGTTGGGCGAGTCCGACGCCTGGGCGATCTCGGAAACCAAGGCGGTCCGGCGCAAGGACTACTTCCTGATCCGCTCGTTCTACTTCCCGGTCGCCGACTACGCCGCCAATGTCGAGCTGCTGCGCGCGGACCGGGCCGACTATGCCCGGCTGGTGGATGCAACGGCGGACCTCGACGGGCTGCAAGACCTGTTCGCCGCCTTCACCAGGGGCGACCGGCTGAAGCCGCTGCTTTGCCCCGTATGACGTGGCTCCACCTGGCATGTCCGGACTGACCCCGGCCTGCGTCCTCTGCTTCGGGATCGTCGTCGCGGACCGCATCTATGAGGTCGAGGCCCTGCCGCAGGGCGAGGGCAAGTTCACCGCCCATGCCTACCGGGAAAGCGGTGGCGGGATCGCGGGCACGGCCGCCGCCGCGGTGGCGGCGCTGGGCGCTCGGGCGCTGTTCTGCGGCGCGGTCGGGGAGGACCAGGCCGGGCAGTTCCTGCGGTCGGAACTGGCCGGGTTGGGCATTGACCTCGGAGGGATGCGGGTCATGGCGGGTGGCCGCACACCGACGGCAAGCGTCGTGGTGGACGCGCAGGGCGAACGGTGCCTGGTGGTGGACCGTGGCACCTTGCTGCCACGCCCGCCTGACCCGGCCCTTGTGGCCCAGGCCGGCGCGGTGCTGGTTGACCACCGTTTTCCTGAGGCCGCGGCAGCACTGCTGCAGGCGCTGCCGCCGCATGTCCCAGGCGTGCTCGATGCCGAGGGTGGGGACGCAGCCGGCCTGCGCGGCCTTGCGGCGGCGGCGACCCATCCCGTGTTCTCCCGCAACGGGCTGCAGGTCGCCACGGGAATGGCCGATCCGGAACAGGGGCTGCGCGCGGTCCATGCGCCGCATGCGGCGGCGGTTGGAGTCACCTTGGGAGGACGGGGCAGCCTGTGGCGCCTCAACGGCGGCATCCATCATGTCCCGACGCCTCAGGTTCGCGTGCGCGACACCACCGGATGCGGCGACGTGTTCCACGGCGCATTCGCGCTGGCATTGGCGGAGGGAATGCCGGTGTTGGAGGCGGCACGCTTCGCTTCGGCAGCCGCAGCGTTGAAGGCCAGGAACGGCAGCGGGTGGCACGGCATGCCTGACCGGCCTGAAGCTGTCGCACTGATGCGTGCCGCGGGCGATGGCGAACCGCTTGGACTCCACGCCGGCTAAAGCACGTCCAACCCAAACAGCCCCATTTGCGCCGAACAAACCCACGCGGAAACATGGGGTTGGAGCATGTCTGGCCCCGACGCCACCGTGACGGCTGAGCCGGAGCTTGATCCGCCGCGCGCCATCGCAGGATCGAATGGATTGCGGGCCACGCCGTTTGGCGGACCGGTCCCGGCAAGCCCGGCCCCGGACTGGTCGAGATTGGCCTTGCCGATCAGGAGGGCGCCGGGGGAGACCGGCGTGGACGAGCCGGCTGGAACGGCGGGGATCATGGACGCGGCGTAGTCTCCTCCTCTGCGCGCACCTCATCCGTGTTCGACCCCGTCAGCGCGCGGCGGAACTCCGCCACCGAACTCACCCAGCCGAAGAACGTCTCGATGTTGTAGAGCGCCGCCTGCTGCGCAAAGGCCGGCCCAGCCTGGTGCGTTGCGTCCGCCAGGACCACGCCGAAGTATTCCAGGTGGAACGCGTCCCGCAGCGTGGATTCCACGCAGACGTTCGTGGCGATGCCGGTGAAGACCAGGGTCCGGATGCCGCGGGCGCGCAGGATGCTGTCGAAGTTGCTGCTCGGGAACGCGCTGTAGCGCGCCTTGGGCACGACGATGTCGCCCGGCTGCGGGGCCAAGCGGTCAACCAGCGCGTAATCCCAGCCGCCTTTCGCCAGCAGCGTGCCGGCCAGCTCCGGCCGTGCCCGCATGGTCCGCAGCGCGTTGGACTTGTGCCAGTTGGGCGAGCCGGGTCCGCCAGCCTCCTGGTATCCGGGGTCCCAGCCGTTCTGGAGGTAGATGACCGGGATGCCCGCACGCCGGGCCACCTGGACGGACGCGGCCACCGCCTCGATCGCGGCAGCGGCCCCGGAGATGTCGAAGCCAGCCAGATCCAGGTAGCCGCCTGGAGAGGCGTAGGCGTTCTGCATGTCAACGACGATGAGCGCCGTGCGCGCGGGATCGAAGCGAAGCGGTTCCGGCCGGGCCGGCAGCACGACCGACTCCCCGGATACGTCGGGCAGCCCGGCAACGACGGCGCTTATGACACCGGCTCCAGCGTGGCCGCGGATGCGTCCACGTGGCGGCCGGACCGCATCAATGGCTTTCTGCACCCGGTTATCCCGGCCAGGATTTGGAAGCCGTGCAGGGAAGCGGGGGACAACGTCATGCCCTGCACGATGGCATGGCTCCATCGGACCTGCCAACCCGGCAACGCCCGCAACCCTTTTATCCATCACCACAGTCCAGCAGCACTGAAACGCCAGAACCAGCAACATCCCGGCCCCTTGATGACAGATGGATTAGGGCACTACGACGATCTTCCCGACGACCCGGCGTGCAGCCATGTCCTCCAGGGCTTGCGCCACCTCATCAAGCCCGTAGGTCCGCGACACCAGCGGCCGGAGCCGGCCCTCGCCGATCCACGCCAGCATCTGCGCGACGGCGTCCCGGTTCCGCTCCGGCTGGTGCTTCCTGTAGCCGCCCCAGAACACGCCGACGATGGAGGCGCCCTTCAGCAACGGCAGGTTGAATGGCAATGCAGGGATGCCGCCAGCGGCGAAGCCGATCACGAGGTAGCGTCCGCCCCAGGCGATTGACCGGAACGCCGGCTCGGCGAACCGGCCGCCCACCGGGTCGAACACGACGTCAGGTCCGCGCCGGTCCGTCAGCCTGGCGATGCCGTCCCGCAGGTCCTCCGCCTCATAATCCAGCACCTCGTCGGCCCCGTAGGAGCGGCAGACGGCGAGCTTGTCCGCCGACGACGCGGCCGCGATCACGCGCGCTCCCATGGCATGGCCGATGTCTATTGCGGCCAGCCCCACGCCTCCTGCCGCGCCCAGCACGAGCAGGGTTTCGCCGGGCTGCAGGCCCGCACGGTCGCGAAGGGCGTGCCAAGCGGTCCCGTATGCCAGCAGGAACGCGGACGCAGGCTCGAAGCCGACGCCGTCGGGCAGGGCCACGCAGGCCGCCTCGGGCACGATCACCTCCTCGGCGAAGCCGCCCAAGCTGCAGAACGCGGCGACCCGGCCGCCCACGGGCACGTGGCTGGAGGTGACGCCCGGGCCGACCGCCATGACGGTGCCCGCGACCTCGGCGCCCGGCGTGAACGGCAGATCCGGCTTCACCTGATACTTGCCCTGGATGATCAGCACGTCCGGGAAGTTGACCCCGGCTGCCCTCACCCGGAGCTTGACCTCGCCCGGACCCGGCTCAGGCAGGGTCAGCTCCGCGATCCGCAGCTCCTCCGGACCGCCCAAATGCTCACACACGACCGCCCGCATTCCTTGTTTCCTCCAAATGCAGCCAGGGCTTGCCGAGGCCGCACAACCGCCGTCAAGTGCCTGCGTGAGCAGGGAGGGTGCTGATGTCACGGCTGCAGGGCAAGAGCGCGGTCATCACCGGCGCGGGCAGCGGGATCGGCCGCGCCGCCGCGCTGCTGTTCGCGCGGGAGGGAGCCTCGGTCCTGGCCGTGGACCGCGATGGGGCGGCGGTGGCCGAAACAGCCGGCCAGGTCGCCGCCGCAGGCGGGCGGGCGATGGCGGTCACGGCCGATGCGGGAAACGAGGCCGACGTGGCTGCTTTCGTCGCCGGGGCCATCGAGGCATTCGGCAACCTCGACATCCTCTACGCCAACGCCGGCATCAGCGGCGGCACCGTGCCGTTCCTGGAATCAACCGCCGAGCAGTGGCATGAAATCCTGCGCATAAACCTGGTCGGTCCGTTCCTGGCAATCCGCCACGCCGCGCCGCACATGGCGGCACGGGGCCGCGGGTCCATCATCTGCACCGCCTCCGTCGCGGGATTGCGGGCCAACGCCGCCGGCGCGCCATATAGCGCGAGCAAGGCCGGCGTCATCAGCCTGGTGCAGACTGCGGCCAATGCGCTGACCGGCACGGGCGTCCGGATCAACGCGGTCTGCCCGGGGCTGATAGAGACCGGCATGACGCGCGCCATCTTCGAGCGTGCCCGGGAACGGGGCACCGAGGACCGAATCGGCCAACTCAACCCGCTGCAGCGGGCTGGGCGCCCCGAGGAGGTCGCGGGCGCCGCCCTGTTCCTGGCCAGCGACGAGTCGTCCTACGTCAATGGGCAGGCTATCGCCGTGGACGGCGGGTTGTCGAGCACCCTTCCTTTTGCCGGGCCGCGACGATAGTTCGAGGATGGGCACCGTCAACTTGGCGGCTGACCGGCTTGTGGGATGCAACTGAGCCAGGCAGCCGGGCGGGACGACCCAAGTCCGTTGTTCTCGATTACGCCGCACCCGCATGTCGAGTTCATGCTGACGGAGCCGACGATCCTGCCGGGATTGATGGACGCGTGCTGGCGTTAAGCAGCGTGCCGGAACCCTGGCCGAGGGTGACGCACGCTCCATGACCATGGGGATGGCGGTCGCGGCCCGGCGGTGGAGCCTTGCGCCGGCATCCTGCCGTGCTCGTTGCTGGCCTAATGTGAGAAGTTGACAGGAGACACCCATGATTGACCCGGCAGACCTCACCGCAACCGAAGCGCTGTCCCGTATCCGTGCTGGACGCCTGCTCCCGGCAACTCTAATGGAGGCCTGCCTCGATCGCGTCGCGTCGCGTGAGGACGCCGTTCGTGCTATGGCCTACCTCGACCCGGAAGCCGTCATGGCAGCAGCGCAGAAGCCGGGTGCTGGCCTGCTGCAGGGCATCCCGCTCGGCATCAAGGACGTGCTGGACACGCACGACATGCCGAGCCAGTACGGCTCACCGATCTGGGAAGGATACCGGCCGCGCGCCGATGCGGCCGCGGTCGCCTGGGCAAGGGCCGAGGGCGGCGTGGTGATCGGCAAGACGGTCACGACAGAGTTCGCCACCCGCAAGGCCGGCCCGACCACCAACCCGCACAACGCCGCGCACACGCCAGGCGGTTCGAGCAGCGGCTCCGCCGCCGGGGTGGCGGCAGGCTTCTTCCCGGTCGCGTTCGGGACGCAGACGGCAGGAAGCATCATCCGTCCCGCCGCCTTCTGCGGGATCGTCGGCTATAAGCCCAGCTTCGGCCTGATAAGCCGCGTCGGCATGAAGGTCATGGCGAGCGGGCTGGACACGGTCGGGATACTGGCCAGGAGCGTCGCCGACTGCGCGCTGCTGACCCGGGCCGTCACCGGCCGGGACCTCGGCAACCCAGGGGACAGGACCGCACGGGCGCCGCGCGTCGGCCTGTGCCGCTCACCCGCTTGGGACAGCGCGGCGCCGGAGACGGCGGCGTTGCTGCATGACGGCGCCGACCGTCTTGCACGCGCGGGGGCTGCGGTTGCGGAGGTCGAGCTGCCACCGGTGTTCGCCCGCGCCCTCGCGCTTCATCCGGTTATCATGAACGCGGAAAGCGGCCGCGCCATGGGCTGGGAGATGACGCACCGGCGGGAGTTGATCAGTGGCGAACTGCAGGAGCGCCTTGACTGGGGGCTGGCGCAGCCGTCCGCGCTGCTCGATGAGGCGAACGAAACCTTCATGGCGGCACGGGGTGCGTTCGATGCGGTGATGGAAGACTTTGACTGCCTCCTGACGCCGTCGGCCCCCGGCGAGGCGCCTCATGGCGTTTCCTGGACCGGCGACCCGGTGTTCAACAGCCTTTGGACCGGGCTGCACGTCCCGTGCGTGACCGTGCCATCGGGAAGCGGCCCAAACGGCATGCCGCTCGGGCTGCAGGTCGTTGCCAGGTTCGGGGACGACGCCGGCGCGCTGCGGTGGGCGGAATGGATCGTCCAGCACTGATCTGCTGGCCATCTCCTGATCGGCAGGCTCAGCCGGAACATAGCGGCGGACTTGGCATGATGGCGCGCAACCCGGGAGAGGAACCTGCGGCCTCGCACGGGCATCATGGCCCGGACGCGCAGCCTGCGGCCCGGTCCCCGACTGGCATCGCTCCGAGCCGGGCCGCCTGTTCCGCTGCATCGAGGCGCCATTGGCACGGCTCTGCCCTGCCATTGTCGAGGCAGAACGGCCGTGGCCTGGCGTTCCCGCCCGTGCCGTAGCCAGGCACCGCACCGGCCCGCCTGGCCCGGCAGCCTGGAACGGCGGGCAGGCTTTATCCCCGCAGCGCCTTGACCATCGTGCTGCCCAGGGCAGCCGGGCTTTCGGCGACATGGATGCCGGCCTGGCGCATGGCCTCGAACTTGGCCTCCGCCGTGTCCTTCCCCCCGCTGATGACCGCCCCGGCGTGGCCCATGCGGCGGCCCGGCGGCGCCGTCGCCCCGGCGATGAAGCCCACCACCGGCTTGGGCGACTTGGCGCGGGCGATGAACTCGGCGGCGTCTATCTCCGACTGCCCGCCGATCTCGCCGATCATGACGATGCTCTGCGTTTCGGGGTCGGCCAGGAACAACTCCAGCACCTCGATGAAGTCCGTCCCCTTCACCGGGTCGCCGCCGATGCCGACGCAGGTGCTCTGCCCCAGCCCGGCCGCCGTCGTCTGGCTCACCGCCTCATAGGTCAGCGTGCCGCTCCGGCTGACGATGCCAACCGAACCCCGCCGGTGGATATGGCCCGGCATGATGCCGATCTTGCAGGCGTCGGGCGTGATCACGCCGGGGCAGTTCGGCCCGATCAGCCGCGAGGCGCTGCCCGACAGCGCCCGTTTCACCCGCACCATGTCCAGCACCGGAATACCCTCAGTGATGCAGACAATCAGCGGCACCCCGGCGTCGATCGCCTCCAGGATCGCATCGGCCGCGAACGGCGGCGGCACGTAGATCGCGCTCGCATCGGCGCCCGTCGCCTCGCGCGCCTCGGCCACCGTGTCCCACACCGGCAGGTCCAGGTGCCGGCTGCCGCCCTTGCCCGGCGTCACCCCGCCCATGACCTTGGTGCCGTAGGCGATGGCCTGCTCCGAGTGGAATGTGCCCTGCGCCCCGGTGAACCCCTGGGTGATGACGCGGGTGTTCTCGTCAATCAGCACGGCCATTATGCGGCTTCCTTCACGGCGGCGACCACTTTCTGCGCGGCGTCGGCCAGGTTGTCGGCGCTCACGATGGGCAACCCGGACTTGGCCAGGATGTCCTTGCCCAGCTCGACGTTCGTGCCCTCCAGGCGCACTACCAGCGGCACCCCTAGGCTCACCTCTCGCGCCGCCGCCACCACGCCCTCCGCGATCACGTCGCAGCGCATGATGCCGCCGAAGATGTTGACGAGTATCCCCTCCACCTGCGGGTCGGACAGGATGATCTTGAACGCCGCCGTCACCCGCTCCTTGGTGGCGCCGCCGCCGACGTCGAGGAAGTTCGCCGGACTGCCGCCATACAGCTTGATGATGTCCATCGTCGCCATCGCCAGCCCTGCGCCGTTCACCATGCAGCCGATGGTGCCGTCGAGCGAGACGTAGTTCAGGCTGTAACGGCTCGCCTCCAGCTCCTTCGGGTCCTCCTCGCCCTCGTCGCGCAGCGGCTCCAGCTCAGGGTGCCGATACAGCGCGTTGTCGTCGAAGCTCACCTTGGCATCCAGCGCCACCACCTCGCCGGCGTCGGTCACCACCAGCGGGTTGATCTCGACCACCGCGCAGTCAAGCTCGATGAACGCCTTGTGCATCGCCAGCACGAACCGGGTGAACGCGCCGACCTGCTTGCCTTGCAGCCCCAGCCCGTAGGCGAGCTTCCTGGCGTGGAACGGGAACACGCCCGACGCCGGGTCCACCGCCACGCGCATGATGCGCTCGGGATGGTCTTCGGCGACCTGCTCGATCTCGATGCCGCCCTCGGTGCTGGCGATGATGGTGACACGCCCGGTCTCACGGTCCACCAGCAGCGACAGATACAGCTCGCGCGCGATCGCGCAGCCGGCCTCGACATACACGCGGCTGACCCGGCGGCCGGCGGGGCCGGTCTGCTTGGTCACCAGCACGTTGCCGATCATCGCCTCGGCTGCGGCCCGGGCCTCGGCCGGGGACTTGGCCAGGCGCACGCCGCCCTTGCCGTCCGGAGCGCCCTCGAACCGTCCGGCGCCGCGCCCGCCGGCGTGTATCTGCGACTTCACCACATAGACCGGACCCGGCAGCTTGCTCGCAGCCGCCTCCGCCTCCGCGGGCGTCCAGGCGACGAAGCCCGGCAACACAGACACCCCGTAGCCGCGCAGCAGCTCCTTGGCCTGATATTCATGGATGTTCATCGTGTCGGCTCCGATTGCGTCACATGCGCGGCGGCGGACCCTGAATGCCTCAGCCGCCGTGCCGCGGCAACCCTGGCCGCCGCCGCGCTTTGGCGGTGGGCCAAGGAGGATTATACATGAAGGTGTTCCTATACGTGTTTGCGGCCTGCTCCGGCCTGCTGAACGCGGTGCTGGCCGGCTGCAACTCGACGCTGGGCAAGAGCATCGGCCAGATGCAGGCCGCCGTGGTGATCGGCCTGGTGACGACGGCGAGCGCGGTGGTGTTCGGCCTGGTATCCGGCCAGCTTGCATGGCCCGGCGCCGACAAGCTGGCGGCGGCGCCCTGGTGGGCGTGGGTCGGCGGGGTGATGGGAGCGACCTTCATCCTGTCGCAG
This sequence comes from Acetobacteraceae bacterium, assembly GCA_036398775.1. Taxonomy (GTDB): domain Bacteria; phylum Pseudomonadota; class Alphaproteobacteria; order Acetobacterales; family Acetobacteraceae; genus DASWOJ01. Next base: position 7,300 of record DASWOJ010000237.1, on the reverse strand, counting down.
TTGTTCGTGGCGGGTCAGGTCGGGTCCGGGGTGTTCATCGCCCTGACCGTCACGGCGACGGTGTCGATGTCGCTCGTGCTGGACCATTACGGCCTGCTGGGGTTCGACGTGCGCCCGGCAAGCTGGGGCCGGATCGCGGGGGCGCTGTTCATGTTCGCCGGGCTTGGGCTGATCGCGAAGTTCTAGAACGCCTTGACGCAAGCCGCGCCTGCCGATGTCGGCTGCCGGCATGTTCAGGCCGGCAGTCCAGCGCCGCGGCCTGGCTCCAATCTGCTCCATGCCTCCAATCTTTGTTACAATTCGGACACACGACAGCAACGCGGGGACAGTAAAACGCTCGGATGCCTGATAATTTGGAGGCTTGATGATGTTGCGAGCGGTGATGGCAGGAGTCGTGAGCATAGGGACGGTCGTGACCGCCTCTCAGCCCGCCCATGCCTATTGGACGCGGTGGGGCTGGCGGGAGCCGGTGGTCGTGGTGCCTCGTCCAGTTCCGGTGTACGGGCCGCCGCCGGTTTACCGTGGCCCGCGCCCGGCGTTTTGGGTGCGGCCTCATTACGACCGGTGGGGCCGCTTGATCCCCGGGCACTGGCGTTGAACGCCGCTGTCACGCCAGCAGGTGCGGCCCTGCGGAGAACGCTTGCAGCGGGCCTGATTGCGCTCGCGTTGCTGGCTTTAAGCGAACCTCTGGAGGTTTGCGCACGGATGAGAACCCAAGCAGGCTTGCGCGGCCTGGCACGGCCGTAGGCCATCTGTTCGGCAGGCCGCGCGAGCCTGCGTAGCGGCAGCCGCGACGCGGCGGCTTCAACAGGCTAGGTGCGGCTTGGCGCGGCGGTGGATTGCCTGTCCGCAACGCCGCGCAGGCCCGCCTAGCGGCTGACCCCCGCATCCAGGAATCTCCGCACGGCGGCGTTGAAGGCAGCGGGTTGCTCAAGGTGGGCGAGGTGGCCGGCGCCGGGCAACTCGACGTATTCGGCACCCGGGATGCGCTCGGCCATGCGGCGCATCCCGGCAGGCGGGGCGTTGCGGTCCAGGCTGCCGGCCAGGACCAAGGTCGGCACCTGGACCCGCGGCAGCGCGTCCCGCAGGTCGAAACCCGGCAGCGCCATCACCGTGTCGCGGTAGGTGCTGTCCGGCGTGCGGGCGAAGCACTCGCGCGCCAAAGCCATCCCATCGGGGTCCGGACTCTCCCCGGACTGCTCCGCAACGATCCCGTCGGCAAGGTCCGCCATGCCATGCCCCGCATCCAACGGTCCCAGCCGGTCGCGGATGAAGCCTTCGGCCCAGGCCGGGTCCTTGCTGCCGAAGCTGGCGCTGGTCTGCGCCAGCACCACAGCCCCAGCGGCATCAGGCTGGGCCGACAGCAGCCGCTGCACCAGCATCCCGCCCAGGCTGTGCCCGACCAGCACCGGACGGTCCAGCCCCAGCTCCTGCAAGAAGCCAGCCAGCGCCGCCGTGAGCGAGTCCATGCTGACCAGTTCCAACGGGGCCGAACCGCCGTAGCCCGGCATGTCCCATGCGATGACGCGGCAGGCATCGCGCAGGCCGTCAAGTTGCGGCAGGAAGCCACGTGCGCCGCCGCCGATTCCGTGCAGAAACACGACAGGCACGCCATCGCGCGGGCCGGCCTCCAAGTAGGTGACGTCGCCGCGGACCTGCGCCTGCTCCCATTCCTGCTGCGTCGCCTGCCGCGGCGGCTCGGCCACGTGCGCCTCGCGCTGGACCGCGGCGCGCCAATGCTCGGTCACGCTTCAGGACCTTTTCGGCCAGACCTGCCTGGAACCAGGAGCACGGGGCGGTCCAGGGTTCGGACGGCCAACAGCCGCATGTTCTGGTTCAAGCTATGCTCTCCATGATCCATCGGGCAGCCGGGAACCGCCAGCCTGGCGCGCGGCCCGGCTTATCCAGCAGGCGACGCCTGCGGCCAAGCCGGCGTCCCACGGGTCAGGCATTGCGGATCCGCCGGGCCGTTCGTGCAACATCTGGCCGGAGGCAGCGTTGTCCGCCTGTGCCGCAGCCACGCAATCAGGCCGGGGACAGGATGTGTATGGTCCGGCTGGCCAGCATGTCCCTGACCTTGGCGCCATAGGCCGCCATGTGCGGCGCCGCGGCATGGGCGGCCAGCGCGGCCATGTCGGCCCACTTCTCGACCACCACGAAGGTGTCCGGCCCCAGCCGGGCCTGCGACGCCGGGCCGTCCGCCGCGTCCACGGCGGGGCCGTACTCGATGCACCCGGCCTCGGCCAGCACGGCGGGGACATTGGCCCGGAACTCCTGCAATACGGCCTCCCGCTGGCCCGGCTGCGTGGTGATGATGGCGATGACATGGATCATGACGCTCTCCTTCCTGTGTGCGCCGTGACTGTCCCATGCCGGGACGGACGCGGCTAGGATGGATGCGGACATAAGCGGGGCAGCAACGATGGACGGCATGGACGTGACGGCACCGGAGAGCGTCGGCCTATCTGGGGAGCGGCTGCGGCGCATAGACGGCTGGATGCGGCGCTGGGTGGACAGCGGCCGCCTGCCCGGCATGTCGGTGACCGTTCTGCGGCGGGGCCGGGTGGCTTACCAGGAGTGCTGCGGCCACGCGGACCTGGAGCGCGGCCTGGCGATGGCGCCGGACACCCTCGTCCGCATCTACTCGATGACCAAGCCGCTCGCGAGCGTGGCGCTGATGATGCTGTATGAGGACGGGCTGTTCCAGCTCGACGATCCCGTCAGCGCCGTGCTGCCGGCCTTCCGGGACACCCGGGTATGGGACGGCGAAGGCCGCGACCCCGTGCCGATGGAGCGCGGGATCACCTACCGCGACCTGTTGACCCATACGAGCGGCCTGACCTACGGCTTCATGCAGGCGACTCCGGTGGATGCGATGTATCGGGACGCCGGGGTGGACTTCCAAACCGCGGACCGCAGCTTGGCGGAGGTCGTGGACCTCGCCGCCGCCATGCCCCTGTTGGCGCAGCCCGGCGCGGCCTGGAACTACAGCATCGCCACTGACGTGGTGGGTCAGTTGGTGGCCGTGCTGTCGGGCCGGGGATTCGGGGACTTCCTGCACGACCGCGTGCTGGCTCCGCTGGGCATGTCCGATACCGCGTTCCACTGCCCGCCGGAGAAGCAAGGCCGGTTCGCCGCGAACTACGGCCGCGGACCCGACGGCAAACTGGCGCTGCTGGATGATCCCGCGACGGGCCGCTTCGCACAGCCCCGGACGATTCAGTCCGGCGGCGGCGGGCTGGTGTCCACCGCGGGAGACTACTTGCGGTTCTGCAGGATGATGCTGGGCGGCGGCACCCTGAATGGGCAGCGGCTGCTGGGCCGCAAGACCGTCGCTCTCATGACCAGCAACCACCTGCGCGGCGACATGGCCGCGATGGGCCAGGCCCGGTTCAGCGAGAGCAGCTATGAGGGGATCGGCTTCGGCCTTGGCTTCTCCGTCATGCTGGACCCAGCCCGTGCGCAGATCGTCGGCACCCCCGGCGAGTATGCCTGGGGCGGGGCGGCCAGCACGGCGTTCTGGATAGACCCGGCGGAAGACATGGCCGTGGTGCTGCTGACCCAGCTCACCCCTTCTTCGACCTATCCGATCCGCAAGGAGCTACGCGTACTCACCTATGCCGCGGTGGTGGACTGAACCCTTCAGCCGCACCGGCGGCGCGGCGGATGCCGCCCATTCACCTCTCGGTAACCCGGCTGGCATAGGCTGTGAAGCGGCGGTCGTTGCGGAGCCGATGTTGGCGCCGCGCCTTGACGGACTGCGGAGAAGCCGATGCTGCTGCGCACGTTGTCCCTGCTGACCCTGGCTGCCGCGGCTGTTCTCGGTGGCACGTTTGCATGGACTGAGCTGGACGCCAGTTCTGCGATGTCCCAATTGCAGCAGGTGTCTGCGGGTGAGTGGGACTCCGAACTGCTGGTCGGGTCCGGCGCGGCGGCATGCATGCTGGCCGGTGGTTTGGCCTGCATCTTCGGTCCGGCCGTCGTGCGTCTGGCCCGCCCCGCGGCGCCCTCGTCCGGCCAGGATGCGCTTCAGGGGCGGTTCGACGCGATGCTGGCTCATCTTGGCCAAGGCGTCGCTATCTATGACCGGCACGAAAGGCTGGTCGCCGCCAATGCCCGCTATGCCAAGCTGTGCAGCCTGACGCCAGACGAGGTGCGGCCAGGCACCTTGTTCCGCGACATGCTCGCCCTCAGCCACGCCGCAGGCTGTTTCGCCGGGCTCGCGGCGGACGATGTGTATGCCAGCCGGAAGCGCTGCATCCTGACCCGCACGGCCTCGACCATAATCGAGGAGCCTCGGCCCGGCGTGGTGATACAGGTCCAGGTCCAGCCGTTGGAGGATGGCGGATGGCTGTCCATCACCGACGACATCACCGCGCACCGGAAGGCCGAGCAGACGGCGGCGTTCTTCGCCCGGCACGACGTGCTCACCAGCCTGCCTAACCGCGTGATGCTGCGTGACCGGCTTGAGCAGGACTTGGCCAGGGTATCGCGGGGCCAGCCGTTTGCAGTCATGCTGTTGAACCTCGACCGGTTCAAGGACGTCAACGACCTGCTCGGCCATCCCGCGGGGGACCGCCTGCTGCAACTGGCCGGCGAGCGTATCCACGCCTGCATGCGTGAGGTGGACCTGGTGGCCCGGCTGGGCGGGGACGAGTTCGCGGTAGTGATCGCAGAGGCGGCGCTGCCGGACAGCGCCGGACGGATCGCGGAGCGCATCACGGCAGCGTTCGCGGATCCGTTCGAGCTGCCATCGCCGGGCGACGACGGCCAGCCTAGTCCGCGCTTTGCCACCGTGGGAGTGAGTATCGGCATCGCCGTCGCGCCAGGGGACGGCGCCAGCGCGGATACGCTGCTGCGCCACGCCGACATGGCGCTGCACCGCGCGAAGGCCGAGCACCGCGGCGGCGCCCGGTTCTTCGAGCCGGCGATGGATGCTAGCCATCTCGCCCGGCGCCAGGCCGAGCTTGATTTGCGGCTGGCGCTGGAACGAAACGAGCTGCGCGTCTTCTACCAACCGCTGGTGAGTCTGCAAAGCGGCGCCATCGTCGGGTTCGAGGCGCTGTTGCGGTGGCAGCATCCAACCCGCGGCCTGGTCCCGCCCGTCGATTTCATCGCGCTGGCGGAAGAGACAGGCTTGATCCTGCCGGTCGGCGAGTGGGTGGTCCGGACCGCCTGCCAGGATGCCGCAGCCTGGCCGCCGACGGTCGGCGTCGCCGTCAATCTTTCGGCTGTGCAGTTCCGCGATCCTTTGCTGGTCCAGACAATCCAGGCCGCGCTGGCCGGGTCCGGCCTGGCGGCAGAGCGGCTGGAATTGGAGATCACGGAGTCCGTGCTGCTGAATGACAGCCCCGGCACCCTGGCGATGCTCCATGCCCTGCGCGCGCTTGGCGTGCGGGTCGCCATGGACGACTTCGGCACCGGCTACAGCTCCCTCAGCTACCTGCACAGCTTCCCGTTCGACAAGATCAAGATTGACCGCATGTTCATCTGCGACGTGCTGGACCGCGTCAGCTCCGGCGCGATCGTGCGCGCCATCGCCGGGCTGGGCGCCAGCCTGGGCATCTCCACGACGGCGGAGGGCGTCGAGACGCAGGAGCAACTGCTCCGGCTGCAGCTGGATGGATGCACGGAAGCGCAGGGCTACCTGTTCAGCCGGCCTGTGCCGATCGGCGAGACATGGGCGCTGCTGGCGGCAGGCGGGCAGGCCATCCCGTGCCCGGTCCTGCAACCTTTGCTGGCTTAGGACGGCTGCAAAGCAGCAGCCTCGGTCCAAGACGCACCGTCTCCATTCCGCAGCAAGGTCTTGCAGCTGAGCGCTGGCTTGCGCCGGGCTGCTGCGGGGCAGCGCGTCCAGAGCCGCTTGCGCCTGGCCTTGCGCCCGCGCTTTCATCCGGCGATGTTGCTGCGATGCACAGCCACCATCCGAAGCATCCCACCATGGCACACCCGGCATGAGCATCCACGCCGCCCTTATGCACCGGACGAGCTACCGCTATGACCGCCCGGTGAAGCTTGGCCCGCAGACCATACGTCTGCGTCCGGCGCCGCAGACCCGGACGCCGATCCTGTCCTACTCGCTGACGGTGACGCCCGAGCCGCACTTCATCAACTGGCAGCAGGACCCGCAGGGCAACTTCCTGGCCCGCGTGGTCTTTCCCGAGCGGGTGAAGCACTTCGAGGTCACGGTGGACCTCGTGGCTGACATGGCGACGATCAACCCGTTCGGCTTCTTCCTGGAGCCGGAGGCGGAGGAGTGGCCGTTCACCTATGATGCGACGCTGGCGGAGGAACTGGCGCCGTTCCGCCGCACCGTCCCGCCTGGTCCGCTGCTGGCAAAACTGCTGGCGGAGGTGCCGCTGCACAAGCGCCGCACCATAGACATGCTGGTGGACCTGAACCGCCGGGTGCAGGAGCGCGTGGGCTATATCGTCCGCATGGAACCCGGCGTGTGGGACCCCGAGCATACCCTGGCCGAGGCGATGGGGTCCTGCCGCGACAGCGCCTGGCTGCTGGTGCACGCCCTGCGGAACCTGGGATACGCCGCGCGCTTCGTGTCCGGCTACCTCATCCAGTTGGCGCCGGACGTGAAGCCGCTGACCGGTCCGGAGGGCCCCACCAGCGACTTCACCGACCTGCACGCCTGGGCCGAGGCCTACCTGCCTGGTGCCGGCTGGATCGGGCTTGACGCCACCTCCGGCCTGATGGCCGGCGAGGGCCACATTCCGCTGGCCGCCAGCCCTGACCCCACCAGTGCCTCGCCGATCAGCGGCATGCTCGAACCGTCGGAAACCGAGTTCGCCGTGGAGATGCAGGTTACCCGCGTGAACGAGGTGCCGCGCGTCACCAAGCCCTACACGGACGCGCAATGGGCGGCCATCCTGGCTGCCGGCGCCGAAGTGGATCATGCACTGGACGCCGGCGACCTGCGCCTGACCATGGGCGGGGAGCCAACCTTCGTGTCCGTCAGCGACGCGGAGGGCGCGGAGTGGACCGTGGACGCCCTCGGCCCCACCAAGCGGCGGGAAGCCGGCAAGCTGATGGGGCGCCTGATCCCGCACTGGGCGCCCGGCGCCGTCGTGCAGTATGGCGCGGGCAAGCACTACCCCGGCGAGCAAACCCCACGCTGGGCGCTGAACGCCACCTGGCGCCCGGACGGCGAACCCGTGTGGTCTGACCCGGCGCTGATGGCCGACCCGGATGGCGACAAGGGCGATGCCGATGCAGCCAGCGCGCATGCCTTCGCGCTGGCCCTGGCCGGGCGGCTGCACGTGGACCCCGCCGCCGTGCTGAACGCCTA
>DASWOJ010000236.1:0-1659 GCA_036398775.1 Acetobacteraceae bacterium | reverse complement strand
GCCCACCGTCGGCACCCCCTTCTCCTCCCCGGCCTGCACCACCGCGGTGCTGTCGGTATGGTGCGTCAGCACGTCGGCCCCCCCGGCGATCAGGGTGTCGGCCGCCGCACGCTCCTTGCCCGGGTCGAACCAGGACGAGGTGAACACCACACGCACCTGCACATCCGGCTGCACCGACCGTGCCGCCAGGGTGTAGGCGTTGATGCATTGCAGCACCTCCGGGATCGGGAAGGCGGCGACGAAGCCCAGCACCTTGCTGCGCGTCATGTGCCCGGCAATCACGCCGCTGACCATCCGCCCCTCGTAGAACCGCCCCGAGTAGGTCGCGACGTTCGCCGCCCGCTTGTAGCCAGTGCTGTGCTCGAAGCGCGTATCCGGGAACCCCGCGGCGACCTTCAACGTCGGGTTCATGTAGCCGAACGAGGTCGTGAAGATCAGCTTGTTGCCATCGGACGCCAGCTTGCGGATGACCCGCTCGGCGTCGGCGCCCTCGTTCACGTTCTCGACGAAGCTGGTCTTGACCGCCGCACCCAGCTCCTTGTCCAGCGCCCGGCGCCCCAGCTCGTGCTGGAACGACCAGCCGGCATCGCCGATGGGCGACACATACATGAAGGCGACCGGCATCGCCGCCTCCGCCCTGGAGCGGCGGGCCGTCAGCAGCGCGGGCGCGGCAAGGGCAGTGCCCAGCAGGGTGCGTCGTGTGGTGTGCATCGGTGCCTCCATGACGGTCAGGACGAAACGTGGAACGGCTTGCCGAGCGCCGCCGGGGCGCTGAGCCGCAGCCGGGCGGCGTCGCGGGAGATCAGCACGAGGACGACGACAGTCGCCAGATAAGGCAAGGTGGCCAGCAGGTTCGGCGACACGTCAATGCCCAGCGCCCCCGCCTGGAACTGCGCGATGGTGACGAAGCCGAACAGCAGCGCCCCGAGCAGCAGCATCACTGGGCGCCAGGCCGAGAACACCACCAGCGCCAGCGCGATCCAGCCGCGCCCGGCCACCATGTTCTCCGTCCACATCGGCGTATAGGCCAGGGACAGCGACGCGCCGGCCAGCCCGCTCATCGCCCCGCCGAACAGCACCGCCCACAGCCGGATGCGCCGCACGGAGTAGCCGAGCGCGAACGACACCTCGCCGCTTTCGCCCACGGCGCGCAGCAGCAGGCCGGGCCGGGTGCGCAGGAACCAGGCGACGGCGAAGGGCGACGCCAGCGCCAGCCACACCAGCGGGTCCAGCAGCATCAGTTGCTGCACCAGCGGCGGGCGCGCCGCCAGGTCCGGGAACAGCGTCGTCGCCAACCCCGGCAAGGGCTGCCCCTGGTAGGGGAACCCAACCAGCGCCGACAGCCCGATGCCGAAGATCGTCAGGGCAAGCCCGGCCGCGACCTGGTTGGCCAGCAGCCCGAGCGTGAGCGCGGCAAACAGCAGGCTCATGCCCACCCCGGCCGCGGCGGCGCACAGCAGCCCGGCCACCGGACCCGCCGCCACGGTGCCGATGAAGCCGCAGGCTGCGCCGACCAGCATCGTGCCCTCGACGCCGAGGTTCAGCACGCCGGACCGCTCCGTCACCAGCTCCCCTGTGCCCGCCAGCAGCAGCGGCGCGGCGGCGCGCAGGGTGGACACGACGACGCCCAGCGCCACGGCTAGGACGGAGCCGGACTCA
>DASWOJ010000235.1:0-9934 GCA_036398775.1 Acetobacteraceae bacterium | reverse complement strand
GGTTCGATGCGGCTAAGGGGGCCTGCTGCGCCGGGACGCCGGTGCTGCAAGACCCCCTCACCCCGGCCCTCTCCCGGAGGGAGAGGGAAGAGGGTTACGCCCTTGGCTTGATGCGCAGGGCCTTGTCGCCGGCCACGTCGTCGTCGTGGGCGGGGACGACCTTGCCGTCCTTCACCAAGCCGAACACCGGGATGTTGGCGCTGATGGCCTCGTGATCGGTGGCGGTGAAAGGGCGGTCGTAGGTCGTCACCACGCCCTCGACCTTTTCCTGCAGGTTCTCCAGGGCTTCGCGTATCTTGCGGCCCTCGGTGCTGCCGGCCTGCTTGATGGCGGCGGTCAGCAGTAGCACGCTGTCATAGCCCTGGGCGGCCGAGACCGGGGACGGCATACGCTCGGTCTTGTAGGCGGCCTGATACGCTTCGATGAACGCCTTGCGCTTCGCCGTGTTGGGCATCTGGATGAAGGTCTGCGGCATCACCGCGCCGTCCCCGTTGGCGGCCGACGTGTCGATGAAGCTGCTCATGCTCAGGGTCCAGCTTCCGACCAGCGGCACCTTCCAGCCCAGCTTGGCCTGGCCGTTGGCGATCTGCGCCAGCTCCGGCCCGATGCCGTAGGTCAGGATGACGTCGGCCCCGGCCTCCTTGGCCCGCAGGAGCTGGGCCGTCATGTCGGTATCCTTGATGTTGAACTTCTCGATGGCGACGGGCTTCACGCCCTTGGCGGCCAGGGCCTTCTCCAGGTCCTCACGGCCGAGCTGGCCGTAGTTGGTGCTGTCAGCCAGGATCGCGGGCTTGGTGAAGCCGCGCCGGGTGATTGCCTCCTCGACGATCATCGGCGCCTGGATATTGTCGGCGGCGGCGTTGCGGAAGATGTAGTTGGTCTTCTCCTTCGGCGCGACGAACTGCTGGGTGATGACGGTGCCGGTGGCGACGTTGTTGAACACGGGGATTTCGGCTTCCTGGTAGAAGCGCTGCGACGCCAGGGCCACGCCGGTATTGATGAAGCCCAGGGTTGCGACCACGTGTTCCTTGTTGATCAGCTCCTGGGCGATCTGCACGCCGACCTCGTTGCGCGCCTCGTCATCGCGCTCGACGGCCACCAGGGGACGGCCCAGCACGCCGCCAGCCTTGTTGATGTCGGCAATCGCCAACTTCACGCCGTCGCGCATGGACACGCCCATGCTGGATGAACCGCCGGTGAAGGGGCCGGTCAGGCCGATCTTGATCGGCGCGCCCGATTGGGCATTGGCCGGGTTAGAACTCAGCCCGGCGAGACCGCCAATCGCAATGGCAGCAGTGGCAAGCAGGACTTGGCGGCGGTTGAGCATCTGACGTTCCCCATTTTGACATGCGCGTATCACGCATGGCACCCATTTTCTTGGATGCAGGGATATAGCACATTTTTGCGATTGGACCAGAGCATCTCATAGCGCCGAAGCAACATCCCGTCGCAAAACACAATGCTTGCATCAGTGCGTGGGAGGCGTTGGCGTTGCGGCGCGACCGAGACGCTCACAGGGCTGCATCTGGCTGGACCGCGAGACGTTCGGCAACGATCATCTACCGATGAAATGTGCGTGCTGCGTCAGGCGCCGTGCTTGGGGCCGACAGGAACCGCCTGGCATCTGCTGGCGTCCCTGGTCTGATGCTCCGATGGCTCCGGGGTGCTCCGGCCTCAAGATGCCGGAATTCCGGGATGCCAGGCCAATGGTTCAGCCCCTCAACACGGTATTGGGACATGACCCGTTCTAGATCGGCAGCGGGCAGCGGATTGCGTTTTGATTGTTGCGAGGACGCTGAATAAGGAACGGAGCTACCCGTTAAAGGAGACTAACTGTCATCCAGGCTTTAACGGCTAAGACAGTTGCCGATGTAATTTTGCCGCAAGCCGCTTTTGGGCAAAATCGCCAAGCAACTGGTTAGCTATCCGCACGCGGCAGCCACGGGATCCGTGCGACCTCGATCCCATCATCGGCCAGAGCCTCGGCCTGCTCGGGCGTGCTTTCACCATAGATGCCACGGGATTCGGCCTCACCACGATGGATGCGCCGGGCCTCGTCAGCGAAATCTGGACCGACGTAGGTGCAGTTGCGTTCCACTTCTGCACGCAGACGTTGCAGGACCGCGCGCATCTTGTCGGGCAGGACAGCATCCTTCTCAACGACCGGACTCTCCGGCGCTGTCACGGAAGCGGCAACAGGCTTGCCGGTCTTCCCGTCCAGAACTGGGCTGGACTTTCCGATGCGTGGCGCCATTAAGGCGCGGTTCACGCGGGTGTCGCCACAGACCGGGCATTCCAACAGGCCGCGTTTTGCTTGGACATCGAAGGCAGCGCTGTCCCGGAACCACCCGTCGAAGCTATGGTCGCCGCTGCAGCGGAGTTGATAGTGGATCATAAATGTAACATGGCAAATGCCAGGCAGTGTGCAAGTCGCTTCCGAAACGGCAGGCAGGCCGGGTTGGCCATAGGGCGCAACCCGGTCCAGGGTCGGAAGACAAGCTCTGACGCCAGGTTCAGGCTGCGGCCAGCAACGGGTCCAGCCTGCCCGTGCGGTCCAGCGCCACAAGGTCATCGCATCCGCCGATATGCTGGGTGCCGATGAAGATTTGCGGAACGGTGGTCCGGCCAGACCGCGCCTCGCACTCCGCGCGTTGCGCAGTGCCATTAGGGGCGTTGATCTCACGGTAGGCCACGCCTTTCTTCTTCAGCAGGTTAATGGCGCGGGCACAGTAAGGGCACCAAGGCTGGGTATAGATATCTATGGCGACCAATTCGCTCTCCTTCGATTCGCAAGTCTTGGGGCTGCATGGGCGCCAGTGCAAGGACCGCTAGGCCGACCGCGGGTCTGACACGCGCGCCGCGGCCAGCACGTCAACCCGGGCGGCGCCAGCCGCCAGCAGCACCCGCGCGCAGGCGTCCGCCGTAGCACCAGAGGTCAGCACGTCATCCACCAGCAGCACCCGCGCGTCGGTCAGGATGGGCACCCGGGATGCGCGCACCTGGAACGCCCCGGCTAGCTCCGCCCGCCGCTGCGCGCCGGACCGGTGGCCGAGCGGCGACGTCGGCCGCACCCGGCGCAGCCCGTCCAGCACCGCAGGGGTTCCCGACAGGCGCGACAACACCTGCGCCAACAGCGCCGATTGGTTGTAGCGGCGGGACAGCAGCCGCCGGCGGTGCAACGGCACCGGCACCAGCAGGTCGGCCGCCCGCAGCAGCCCCGCCCCGGCCCGCGCCATGTGCGGCGCGAGGGCGCGCGCCACCTCCACCCGGTCACCATACTTGAACGGCATCAGGATGCGCCGGGCCTGGTCGTCGTAGCGCAGGGCAGCCCGTGCCTCGCTCCAGGCCGGCGGGTAAGCCCGGCAGCCCTCGCATACGCTGTCCAGGCCGCCCTGCCCCGCTGCCTCGAACGGCGCGCCGCACGACAGGCATAGCGGCGCGGTGATGAAGGCGGTGCGGCCGAAGCAGCCTGGGCAGAACTGGCCCGGCGCCTCCACCGGATTGTCGCAGGTCAGGCAATGCGGCGGCAGCAGCACGTCCAACGCAACGCCGCCGGCCCGGCGCAGGGCAGCCAGCACGCGGGCGGCAGCAGGAAACGAGACGGATCCGGACACCGGAGCAAACTACCGGGTGGCGCACATCCCCGTCCAGCATTGGCTGCGGCCTTGGCGGCGGGCCAATGCGGACGCACATGGGAGGCATGACCGACGCAGCTCCCTTTGACCGCCGGGCCGTGCGCCTGCACCGCGACCGCGCCGCCGCAACGGTGGACGCAGTCGCCCCAATCTTGCAGGACGCCGCCGAGCGCCTGCTGGACCGGCTAGACGACACTACCCGCCGTTTCAGCCGCGCGCTGGACGTGGGCGGGCGCGGCGTCGTCGCGCCCTTGCTGCGCGGGCGGGGGATCGAGACCGTCAGTTGCGACCTGTCTCCGGCGATGGCCCGGCGCAACGGCGCCCCTTGCGTCGCCGCAGACGAGGAGTGGCTGCCGTTTGCGCCGGCCAGCTTTGACCTCGTGGTGGCCAGCCTGTCGCTGCACTGGGTCAACGATCTGCCGGGCGCGCTGATCCAGTTGCGCCAGGCGCTGCAGCCCGATGGCCTGCTGCTGGCCAGCTTCCCCGCCCTAGGCACGCTGGCAGAACTCCGCGCGGCGCTGACGGGCGCCGAGGCGGAGATGCTAGGCGGCGCTTCCCCGCGGGTGTCGCCGTTCCCAGATTTGCGCGACCTGGCTGGACTGCTGCAGCGTGCGGGCTATGCCTTGCCGGTGGCTGACGTGGAAGGCATTGCCATTGCCTATGCCAGCCCGTTTGCGCTGCTGCACGACCTGCGCGCCGCCGGAGAGGGCAATGCGGTGGCGCTGCGGGACCGGCGGGTGCCGCCGCGCACGCTGTTCGCGGCGGCTCTGGCTGCATTGCCGCATGACGGAGGGCGGACGCCGGCCACCCTGCGCATGGCGACCGTCACTGGCTGGGCACCCGGCCCGCAGCAGCCGCAGCCGTTGCAGCCCGGCAGCGGCCGGGTCAGCTTAGCCGACGTGCTGAAGCATTAGCGGCAGGCTGCAGGATCGTCGGGACGCGGCCCGGGCTGGCGGCGCAGGCATTGGCCTGAACCAAAACAGCTCAGCGGCCACAGTCTGAACGTCGGCGCAAGCCGCCCTCTAGGTGGCCCTTGCCGGCGCGGCAGCCTGTAATCAATATGGCTACGCAACAACTGGAACCGGGTACGCCAGCATGATCGTCGTCACTACCGAGAACGTTGCCGGGCACCGCACCGTGCGGATGATGGGCCAGTGCTTCGGTGTCGTCGTCCGCAGCCGGGGCCTGGGCGGGAATCTGATGGCAAGCCTGCGCTCCATTGTCGGCGGCGAGATCAAGGAATACACGCAGATGCTGGAGGAAGCGCGGCGGCAAGCATTGGACCGCCTAGTGCAGAACGCGACGGCGATGGGCGCGAACGCGGTCGTGATGATGCGCTTCGACGGATCGGAGATCGCCCAGAACATGAGCGAGATCGTCGCCTACGGCACGGCCGCGGTCGTCGAACCCGTGTGATGGCCGGCCTGCTGATTTGGGCCATCGTCATACTTGGCCCAATCGTGGCATGGCTGCTGTTCCGCAGCGGCGGCTACAAGCGCCGGCCCGAAGAGCAGCCGGCCGGGCCAGGATGGGAGCGTACGGAGGAGCGGTTCCTGGACCCAACCACCGGGCAGGTGCTGGACGTCTGGTACTGCTCGCGCACGGGCGAGCGAGCCTACGTGCGGGGAAGCTAGCCGCCAGTCAGGCTCATGTGCCGCGCCACGGCCGGCGCCGGGCGGCGTCGGTCTATGACGAAGTCGTGCCCCTTTGGCTTGCGCGTGATCGCGTCCTGGATCGCGGCGTCCAGCGCAGCGTCGCCGGCGCCGGAGCGCAACACGCTGCGCAGGTCTGCGGCGTCATCCTGGCCCAAGCACATATACAGCGTCCCCGTGCAGGTCAGCCGCACGCGGTTGCAGGACTCGCAGAAGTTGTGGGTCATCGGCGTGATGAAACCTACCCGCGTCCCGGTCTCCGCCACGTCGAAATAACGGGCGGGGCCACCGGTTTCGTAAGCCGTGTCCAGCAACGTCCAGTCCCGGCGCAGCTGGGCGCGCACCAGGGACAACGGCAGATATTGGTCGGTGCGGTCGCCGCCAATGTCGCCCATCGGCATGGTCTCGATCAGGCAGAGGTCATGGCCCTGCTTGCCGCACCAGGCCAGCATGTCGGTGATCTCGTCCTCATTCACGCCCTTGAGCGCGACGGCGTTGATCTTCACGTGCAGCCCGGCCGCCTTTGCCGCGGCGATGCCCTCCAGCACCTTGTCCAGCTTGCCCCAGCGGGTGACGGCGGCGAACCGCGTGGGGTCCAGGGTGTCCAGGCTGACGTTGACCCGGCGGACGCCGGCGGCGGCAAGCGCCTCCGCGTGCTTGGCCAACTGCGTGCCGTTGGTGGTGAGCGTCAGCTCGCTCAAGCCATGGCCGATGCGGGCGCCGAGGCGCTGGAACAGGGTCATGACGCCGCGCCGTACCAGCGGCTCGCCGCCAGTGATGCGTAGCTTGTGAGTACCCAGGCGGATGAAGGCGACGCAAAGCCGCTCCAGCTCCTCCAGGGACAGAACTTCCGCCTTGGGCAGGAAGGTCATGTCTTCGGACATGCAATATACGCAGCGGAGGTCGCAGCGGTCGGTGACGGAAACGCGCAGGTAGGTGATGGCGCGGCCGAACGGATCAATCATCCCCATAGTGTCGGCGTTGCCGGGGTTCGGTTCAACCCACCTTTGCGGCAGATGGGACAGGGGACCGCTGCATGAGCTGGAGGGCTACCTGCTCCCTCTCCCCTGGGAGAGGGCTGGGGTGAGGGGGTCTTGGGTGGGGAGCGGGGCATGGTCGGCGAGGCAGGACTGGTGCCGCTTTGGGGGAACACGGCGCTTGCCCGCCCCTCACCCCAACCCTCTTCCGTAGGGAGAGGGTTGGGGTGAGGGGCGGGCAAGCAGTCCTATTCCCGGTCGTCATCCAGGATCACCAACGCCACGACCGCGGCGTTCACCAATACCTTCCCCACATGCTCGAAGTTGACCGTTACCCGGTCGCCGATGGCGGACTGCACCTGGCCCACGCCCCAGTCTGGACGGTCCGGGTGCATGACGCGCATCCCCGGCTCGATCAGCGATCCCGGCGAATATCCCGTCATGACATGCCGCCGCGGGCCGCCACCGGCCACAGGCACTCCACCCGGCCGCCGCGCACGCCGACATACCAGTCGTAGCGGTCCACCGTCGGGTCGCAATGGCCCGGCACCAGCCGGACCTTCTCCCCGAGGCGCGGTCCCGTCGCCGCCCCGTCCCATTCCAGCTTGCCATGCTCGTCCGACGCGCCGGTGTAGCGCACGCCGGGGCGCTCCCACAGCAGCGGCAGGCCGCTGTCCACCGCGACCGCCTTGTGCCCGGCGTCCAGCACTGCCAGTCCGGGCCGGGTGGCACTCATGGCCGTCGCCAGCACGAACAGCGCATGGCGGAACCCGGCCGCTGCCCCGCCGCCATTGCGTGCGTAGTCCGCGTCCATGAAGGCGTAGCTGCCGGCCTGGATTTCGGTGAACACGCCGCTTGCCGCCTCGTGCTCGAAGCTGCCGGTGCCGGCGCCGCCGACTATGGCGCAGTCCAGGCCGCGCTGGCGCAGTTGCTCCAGGGTGCGGCAGGTATCGTTCACGGCGGCGGCAATGGTGGCCGCGCGCTCCACTGGGTCGCGGACGTGCTGCGCGCTGCCGTGATAGGCCTGCAGCCCGCCGAAGCGCAGGTGCGGCGATTCTGCGATCACCTCCGCCAAGGCAACCGCCGCCGGGCCGGGTGCTACGCCGCAGCGGGCGGCGCCGACGTCTATTTCCACCAGGACCGTCAGGCGCACGCCGGCGTCCGCGGCAGCGGCGGCCAGGGCTGCGACCTGCGCCGGGTCGTCGGCGCAGACGGCGACCTTGGCGATGCGGGACAGGGCGGCCAGGCGGGCCAGCTTGCGGGCGCCGACGACCTCGTTGCTCACCAGGATGTCCGGTACGCCGCCCCAGGCCAGCGCCTCGGCCTCGGCAACCTTTTGCACGCACTGGCCGACGGCGCCGTGCGCCATCTGCAGGTGGGCGATGACGGGCGACTTGTGGGTCTTGGCATGGGCGCGCAGCCGGGCGCCGGTGGGGCGCAGCAATTCGGCCATCCGGTCGAGGTTGTGCTCGAACGCGTCGAGGTCAATCAGCAGCGCCGGGGTGTCAACTTCATCCTCGGCCATGCCGGGGTGGGCGGGGGGTGGTTGCAGCATGGCGGCCCTTTCAGCGGACCGCCTACCTGCGGGAAAACGGCGGCTGGGGCAACCTTCCTGGAGCCGGGCTGGTTGTGCTACGCCCGGCGGCGGACCATGCCGCAAAGCCCCAGCAGGCCGACGCCCAGCAGCGCCAGGGATGCCGGCTCCGGCACGGCCTGCTTGACCGAAACGCCATCGAGCAAGGCGATCGGCGGCAGGCCGGTTGGCGTGCCGACGGACAGGAACGACAGCACCTCGCTGGCAGACGTCGCAGTGAAGCGGAACTGCTGCTGGAGCCAGCCGGAGAAGCCAGCGGACGGGTTCTTGACCACCGAGGTGTATTGGATGCTGCTGCCGAACTGCACCTTGAGCTGCTCGGTGGTGTCGCCAGTCTTGTTCTGCAGTTGGGCGGCGGCCCAATCGAAGCTTACGTCATACTGGATGCCCACCGTCAGGCCACCGATCGTCTGCGACACCGATGCGCCGGTGCCGCCCTGGAACGACCCATCGCCATCCAGGGCAACGAAGTTGCCGCCATCCGGGCTGAGGGTGACGTTGGACCGCAGGTAGTTCTGGTTGTCCTTGAATTCGGTGATGGCCGGGGTCGTGGCCTGCGTGCCGGCGAGGAAGTAGAGCGCAAAGCCGGTGCCAGTCCAGCCGGTCACGCCCTGGGTGGTGGCCGGGTTGCCGACGGTCGGAGTGCCGGCCCGGGTGCTGAACTCGTGGTTGACCGTGTAAGACGAGGCTTCGAAGCTGCCGTTCGTCACCAACTCGGTCACTGGTGCCGCCTGCGCCGCGCCAACTCCGGCTAGGGTCATCATGCCAGCCAAGAACAACCGAACCATGCCCAAACACTCCTGCAGCAGCTATCCTATCAACAAATGTATATCGAGTTAATTTTAAGACGTCAATAGTTATTGAAATAATGCTGGTGCCGCAACGTTGCTGCACGGCGATCTTGAACCCGCATGCTCAACGGCGCTTCACTGCCAAGCGGCATCGCAACAGGCGCGACGGCGCTGTCGGCACCAGCCGGCTGAAGCGATGCATGGGCAACTCTGCACCGCACGGGCAGCCAGCAATGATTGATTTCGCCAGGGCGAAACTGGCAGGCCGTGGACAGCGCCGTCCTGTCGCACAGCATTCCGCTGGTCCGGCGCCGCATAGCCGCATGAACGGACGGTGCGGCCCCATTCCGCCGCACTGCTATCCCGGCCTCTGCAAGCAAAGGGGCGCTGCGGCCGTCCGGCCTGTGCCCGGCGACGGTCTTGTGCCGCCGCCCGGCGCCGTCAGTGTCCGGCGTTCTCGCCCGAGAAGTCCGGCGCCTGCAATCCCGACGCCATCAGTTGCTCGCTCAGCGCCGCCTTCAGCCGGTCCAGCCCGGCGTCGTCCCGCGCCTCGGCCCGTGCAACCAGCACCGCCTGGGTGTTGCTGGCGCGCAGCAGCCACCAGCCGTCGGGCGTCAGTACTCGCACCCCGTCAATGTCGTTCACGTCGGCGCGGGCGGCGCGCAGCCGGGCCGCGACCTCCTGCACCACTTGGAACTTGCGCGTATCGTCGCAGTTGAACCGCAGTTCTGGCGTGTTCACGACTTGCGGCAGCGCCAGGCGCACGGCGGACAGCTTGCCGTCCATCCGGGCGACGATGCCCAACAGGCGCACGGCGACATACAGCGCATCGTCGAAGCCGTACCAGCGGTCGGCATAGAAGATGTGCCCCGACATCTCGCCGGCGAAGGGCGACTTGATCTCCGCCATCTTTGCCTTGATGAGGCTGTGCCCGGTCTTGAACATCATCGGCGTGCCGCCGGCATGGCTGATCTCGTCATACAAGACCTGGCTCGCCTTCACGTCGGCGATGATGGTCGCGCCGGGGTGGGTCCGCAGCACGTCGCGCGCCAGCACGACCATAAGCTGGTCGCCCGCCAGCATCCCGCCGCCGTCGTCCACAACGCCGATACGGTCGGCGTCGCCATCGAAGCCGATGCCCAGATCCGCGTCATGCGCCCGGACCGCGGCGATCAACTGCTCCTGGTTCTTGGCGATGGTTGGGTTGGGGTGGTGGGCGGGGAAGCGGCCGTCAATCGTCTCGTTGAGCACGGTGTGCTCGCCGGGCAGCACCTTGAGCAGCCGG
>DASWOJ010000234.1:0-4069 GCA_036398775.1 Acetobacteraceae bacterium | reverse complement strand
CCTCCAGACGGCAGTTCACCAGCAGCTCGGCAACCACCGCCGTGTTGGGCAGGCGCATGAGCGTTTCAATCAGCACTGCCAGATCCTCAGGGCGCGTCATCCCGTCACGGGGCCAGGCTGCGTCGGCCGTCATGTCCGTCGCGACGAAGCCTGGGCAGACCGCAGTGGCGCGCACGCCGTCGTCGAAGCCCTCCCGCCGCACGGCATGGGTCAGCGCGACCATAGCGAACTTGGTCAGGGCATAGCCCACGTTGACGTTGCGCACGCGCTTGCCGGACAGAGACGACAGGTTTGCCACCCGGCCGGTGCCGCACGCCTTCAGGTGCGGCATCGCCAGCCGGATCAGCCGCATCGGCGCCTTCACGTTGACCAGCCACATGGCGTCCAGCGCGGCCTCGTCCGGGTCCATCAGCGGCGATCTCGGATTGATTCCGGCGGCGTTCACCAGCCCGTGCAGGGCGCCGAAGCGCTCCACGGTGGCCGCGACCCAGGCAGCGGCGCTAGCGGTGTCCTCGGCGTCGTAGCGCTGCACCATCAGCCGGTCCGTCCCGGTCAGGCCGCGCGGGCTGCGCACCCCGGCCGAAACCTGAAAGCCGGCGGCCAGCAATCTTTCCACCACCGCCCGCCCGATACCGCGCGACGCGCCGGACACCATCACCACGCGGCCGCCCGGGTCGAGCATCAGGCAGCCTGCCTGGCCGGGGCGGGGTACGGATGGCAGTTGGCGATGTCCAGATGCGACATTCCGATAGAATCCCAGTAGGGCTCTCAATGCTAACTCCAGACCGGGGCGAAGGGGAACGGGCAGCGCCACTGCTGGGTCGCTCATGCGGCCCCGGGCTGCGGGCGCGTGCCGTCCATCAATAGGCCCGTGCAAGGCCACGCTAGCTCGGACTCGGGCGCCATGAATCCGTTTGACCCCGCACCCGCCGCAAGTTTAATCTGATGTATACGTGACGCATAAACTATATGCTTCCTCGCGGTAACTACTCACCCGCCTTACGCTTCCTCAGGCGGTTTGCATGACGGGTTCTCCGGCCAGCGCAGCCCGTAGCGCTCCGAACGCGGTCAGCCCGTGCAAGCGCCCGGTGGCGATGATGCTGACGGCGGCGGCATAGACCCGGGCGCCCCACTCGGCACGGAACCCGCCCGTCACCTTGCGGAAAACCACCGAAGGCCGCGACGCGCGCTCGCAGGCGTTGTTGGTGTAGGGCACGTCGCGTCGGGTGACGAAGCGGAACAGGTCGTCGCGGTCGCGGCGCATGGCGCGGAACAGGCGGCGTGCGGCGGGCCGTTCCGGCGCTGGCCCTGACAGCAGCCGGTCCAGTTGTCGTTCCAGGCCCGCGTGGTATTGCGCCAAGGTGCTGTCCTTCAGCGCCGCTCGTCGCTTGCCGATCGCCATGGCCCGCAACAACAGCAGGCGAAAGCCCGGCGCAAACCCGCCATCTCCGTCCTCGCTCGCATAGGCGGCGTCGCGCAGCAGGTGGGCCAGGCACATCTGCCGTGTCGCGCCATGGCCTTGCTGGCCGCCGTAGCGGTCCGCCACCCAGACTTCCGGCTGCGCACCATCCATGAACGTGGTCACGATGGACGCAGCCCGGGTGTTGGCGATCACTTGGCAGATCGCCGTTGAACCCAGCAGCACCCACTGCCACCACGTCTTGCCCTTGACCCGCGCCGAGCTCTCGTCCGAGCCCACGACCGGGCTTTCGCGCACCGCCGCCGCGATCGACGCGGCAGCAGCAAGCAACGGCGCTTCGGCACGGGCCAGGATGTTGGCGACCGCACCCTGGCTGAGGGTCAGGCCGAACACCTCGGACAGTAGGCAGACCAGGCGCTCGAAGCCGATCGCCTGGGTGACGTGCAGATGGATGATCAGCGCGCATAGCCCTGGCCCAAATGGCGAGCCGGGCTCGAACCCCTCAGGCGCAAGAGCCGCCACGCGCTTGCGGCAACCCGGGCACGTGCCGCGATGGCGGTTGATGCGGGTCACGACCGGGCTGACCGGCGGCAGGTCGACATGGTCGTAGGCGTTGACGTCAGGCTGGTCGGCAAGGCCGAGCACGTGGCCGCAACACGGGCAAGCATCGAGCATCGCCTCAATGATACGGTCAGGGTGGGCCGCCAGCGCGCGGGTGACGCCGGGGCGACCGGGGCGCGGCTTCTTCGGGCGCTCCGGGCGGTTTGGCTTGTGGCCCTTGGACGGCGGCGTGCTCGAGTTGTCCGGCGTCTTGCGTGGCACATCGAACCTGGCTTCCAGCTCCGCGATCCGCGCCGTCAACGCACCGATCTGCGCAGCTTGCGCTTTGACCCGCACCAGTTGCACCTGGATCAGGGCAAGCAGGTCGTCCTTGGAAAGAGCCTTGAGGATCTCGCTGTTCACGGAAGGCGATGAACCGGTCCAACCCTCGACCTGTCAAGGCCGACGCCCACGCCACCAATGGTCAGGCAGCTAGGACGGGTGAGTAGTTACGGCGCTTTGTGGCACGCTTGAATGCCTCGCGGGACTTGAGCCGCTGCCAGTAGCGGGCCACCGCCGGGGAGAAACGCTCGCTCAAATCGAGGTCCTCCGCCAGCATCAGTGCGTAGCCCACGGACACGTCCGCCGCCGTGAAACGGCTGGCGCAGAGATGGTCCGCGGATAGTACGGTGGCATCGACGGCGCGCAACCGCGCAAGGAACCATCGTGTGTAGTCCGCCACAGCCTGCGGCAGCCATCGCTCCGGCATCTCAAAACGGCTATAGCGCAGTACGATCGTCTGCGGGAACGTCAGGGTCGCCTCGCCGAAGTGCAGCCAGTTCAGGAATGCGCCGTAGGCCGGCTCATCCGGTTTCACATTCAGTGGCGTCGGTCCGTGGCGCGTGACGAGGTATTGGCAGATGGCGGCCGACTCCGTCATCCGGGTTTCGCCGTCGAGGAACGCAGGGACCGTGTCCAGTGGGTTGGTGGCAAGGAAGTCCCGCCGCTGCTCGCGCGGGGGGAAAGGTAGCATGCGAAGCTTGTAGTCGAGCCCTAGCTCCTCCAGCGTCCAGAGCGGCCGGAAAGATCGTGCGTTTACGCATTGGTGCAGGGTGATCATTGCGGTGCTGCTGCGAAGGCTGGTCCTAACGCCCACCCCTTTCAGGGTGTTCGTCGGTGCTCCAGCTTCAATGGATGAGTAAGGGTCCTGTTGCGGTTGGTTCGGTGTGGTTTTCGGTTCTGGAGCGGTTTGAGCGTCAGGCGCCGGCGGGCGTAATGGCGCGCTTGGCGCTGGAGCACGCGTTGCCGGCGAGCTGGGTGGATGAGGTGTTCGAGGCGCACCGGCAGCGGCAGTATGCGCGCGAACTGCTGTTCTCGACCGTGGTCGAGCTGACCACGCTGGTGTCGCTGGGGCTGCGCCCGTCCTTGCACGCCGCGGCGCGTCAGATGCCGACGCTGCCGGTGTCGTTGACGTCCTTGTATGACAAGGTCAACCACACCGAACCCGGCAAGTTGCGTGCCCTCGTTCGCGGCAGTGCCGAGCGGCTGGCGCCGGTGATGGCGACGTTGGGCGCGCCGGCCAGCCTGCCCGGCTGGCAGGTGCGCGTGCTGGACGGCAACCACCTGCCTGCGAGCGAGAAGCGCCTCTTGCCCCTGCGCACCTTGCGCGGTGCGGCGCTGCCGGGGCACTCGCTGGTGGTCTACGACCCGGACCTTGGCCTGGTGGTGGATCTGGTGGCCTGCGAGGACGCGTATGCGAGCGAGCGCGCCGGGGTGGCGCCGTTGCTGGAGAGTGCGCGGCCTGGGGAGCTGTGGATCGCCGACCGGCACTACTGCACCCGCACGGTGCTGGGTGGCTTGGAGGACGCGGGCGCCTGTTTCATCGTGCGCGAGCACGCCAACCATCCCCGCCTGGCTGAGCAGGGAGAGTGGCGCGCATGTGGGCGGGTCGAGACCGGGCTGGTGCGTGAGCAGGTGATCACGATGGAGCACCAGCAGGCGCCCCTGTCAGCTCCGCTAACATCACTCCGTGGGATCGCTTCGCGATGGCGGCGCATCGAGTTTGCACTGGACCGGCCCACCGAGGATGGCGACACCACTCTGTGGCTG
>DASWOJ010000233.1:0-16885 GCA_036398775.1 Acetobacteraceae bacterium | reverse complement strand
CGCCCCGGCGGCGGTCAGCTTCACGGATGGAGCGTTCCATGCGGCCGAGGGCGCCAGCGTCGGGCTGCTGGAGCTGGCGCGCACCCTGCCCGCCGGCACGCTGGACACGGACGCCCATAATCCCAACGAGGCATTCGTATTCCCGAACGGCGCGCATGTGGCGGAGGTGGAGGTTGATCCGGAGACCGGCGCGGTGTCGCTGCTGCGCTACGTCGCAGTTGACGACTACGGCGTGCTGGTCAATCCGCTGCTGACGGAGGGCCAGGTCCAGGGCGGCCTGGCGCAGGGGATCGGGCAGGCGCTGATGGAGGGCGTGCACTACGACCCCGGCGGCGGCCAGTTGCTGACCGCCTCGTTCCAGGACTACTGCCTGCCGCGGGCGGCCGACCTGCCGGCGCTGGACGTGCGGTTCAACGAGCACCCGACCGCGCGCAACCCGCTGGGCGCCAAGGGATCGGGCCAGGCCGGCGCCATCGGCGCGCCGCAGACGGTCATGTCGGCCATCGCCGATGCGATCGGCATTCCGCACCTGGACATGCCGGCGACGCCGGAGCGGGTGTGGCGGGCGTGCCGGGACCGGACCAGCCGGGATGAGACGCCTGCTCCCTCTCCCTCCGGGGGAGGGTTGGGGTGAGGGGGTCTTGGCCGCCGACGCGAAAGCTTTCGATGCTGAAGCGCCTCGGCCCTGCCTTGGGCAATAATGGCGCTGGCCCGCCCCCTCACCCCGGCCCTCTCCCGGAGGGAGAGGGAGCAGGCGACGATTTTCCGTCAATGGCAACTACCCGTCGGCATGCGGGCCAACGCCGAACCTGAACCAAGGACTCCGTGATGCAGCCCTCCTACGACGTGGTGATTATCGGCGGCGGCGTGATCGGCAGCTCCGTCGCCTACCACCTGTCCGCCGACCCCGCATGCACCGGCCGCATCGCGGTCATCGAGCGCGATCCCACCTACGCCGCGTCCTCGTCCTCGCTGTCCACCAGCGCCATCCGGCAGCAGTTCGCCACGCCCGCGAACATACGCATGTCGGAGTACAGCATCGGCTTCCTCCGCCAAGTGCGCGAGTTGCTGGGCGTCGAGGGCTACGACGCCGACATCGGCCTGCGCGAGCCCGGCTACCTCATCCTCGGCGGCCCCTCGGACATCCCCGCCTTCCAGGCCCGCAACGCGACCCAGCGAGCCTGCGGCACCAAGACCGAGCTGCTGACCCCAGACGAGGCGCACCGCCGCCATCCCTGGCTGCGGACGGACGACCTCGGCATCGTCTCGTATGGGCCGGAGAAGGAAGGCTGGTTCGACGGCCCGGCGCTGCTGCAAGCCTTCAAGCGCAAGGCCCGGTCGCAGGGGGTGGACTACATCGCCGGCACCGTGACGGGGCTGGAGATGGCGGGCGCCGGCCGGATCGGCGCCGTGCTGCTGGCGGATGGCAGCCGCCTGGCAGCCGGAACCGTGGTCAACGCCGCCGGCTCCTGGAGCGGGCAGGTCGGGCGCATGGCCGGGCTGGACGTGCCGGTGGTGCCGCTGAAACGCTGCGTGTTCGTGTTCGACAGCCCGGAGAAGCTGCCGGACGGCCCCTTCATCTTCGACACGTCGGGCTTCATCTTCCGGCCAGAGGGGCACCTGTATATCTGCGGCACCACGCCGAAGATGGAGAACGAGCACGACGACTTCGGCATGGAGGTGGACCACGCACTGTTCGACGAGGTGATCTGGCCGGCGCTCGCGCACCGCATCCCGGGCTTCGAGCAGTTGCGGCTGCTGCGCGCCTGGGCCGGGCTGTATGAGCACAACCTGTTCGACCACAGCGCCATCATCGGGCGGCATCCGGACGTCCCCAACATGGTGCTGGCCTGCGGCTTCAGCGGCCACGGCATGATGCACTCACCGGCCGCCGGCGCGGGGACGAGCGAGTTGATCCTTTATGGGGAGTCGCGGTCGGTGGACATCACTCCGTTCGCCTTCGAGCGCATCGCCGCCAACCAGCCGATTGCCGAGCACGTTTACTAGGGACCCGGGAGGCGTCCCGGCCTGTCCCCTCGCACGGCGTCACTCGTTCCGGTAGGTGGTCCGCAGCGTGCCGACGCCGTCAATCGTCACCTCGACCATGTTGCTCGGCTCCCGCATGACGCCGACCCCGAGGGAAGTGCCGCAGCAGATGATGTCGCCGGGCACCAGCGTCATATCGCGCGACAGCAGGCTGACCAGGGTGGCGGGCGGGAACACCATATCCGACACCGGGTAGTTCTGCCGCTCCGCCCCGTTCAGCACGGTGCGTATGGTCAGCGCCGCCGGGTCAAGCCCGGTGGCGATCACCGGGCCGCATGGGCTGAATCCGTCGAAGCTCTTGGCGCGGGTCCACTGCGCGAAGCTCGGGTCGCGTTGCAGGATATCTATGGCGGTGATGTCGTTCACGCAGGTGAAGCCGAAAATGGCATCACGGGCCTCCGCCTCCGACGCATTCCGGCAGGTCTTGCCGATGACGACGCCCAGCTCGCCCTCGAACACCACCTTTCCGTCGTATCCCGCGGGCCGGTGCACCGTGGCGTCCGGATCGGCGTAGGACGAGGCGGCTTTGATGAAGAACAGCGGCTCCGCCGGCTGCGACAGGCCCTGCTTCGCCGCCATCGCATGGAAATTGTTCCACAGCGCGACCATCTTGGACGGCACGGTCGGGGCCAGCAGCCGGACCTGGTCCAGAGCCACCGTCTCGCCCGTCGGCGCGGGGGCGTCGAACATGCTGCCCCCATGCACCGCGATCATGCCATCCGCCAGGGTGCCGAATCCGGTGGTGCCGTCCCGCTCGAACCGCAGCCAGTGCGCCATCCTAGATCAGCCCGGCGATACGGGCCCGCTGCGTCACCAGCGCCAGCACCACGTCGAGCGTCGGCGTCGGCAGCCCGGTCAACTGCCCCAGCTCCTGCACCACGCCGACCAGGGCGCCGATCTCCATGGCCCGCCCGCGCTCCAGGTCCTGCAGCATGGAGGTCTTGTGGGCGCCGACCGCGCCGGCGCCGTTGATTCGCCGCTCCACGTCCACGCGGAAGCGTATGCCTAGATGCTCGGCGATGGCCTGGCCCTCCAGCATCATGGCCTTGGCGACGGCGCGGGTGCCGGGGTCCTCGGTGATCACGTCCAGCGTCGCGTGGGTCAGGGCGCTGATCGGGTTGAAGCACAGGTTGCCCCACAGCTTCAGCCAGATCTCGTCGCGGATGCGGTCCAGCACCGGGGCGCGCAGGCCCGCATGCTCCATCGCCTCGCTGAGCGCCTGCACCCGATCGGTCTTCTCGCCGCTGGGCTCGCCGAGGGGGAACTTGTCGCCGTAGATGTGCTGGATGACACCGGGCTCCACCATCTCCGTCGCGGGATACACGACGCAGCCGATGGCGCGCTCCGGCCCCAGGCCGCTCCACTGCTTGCCGCCGGGGTCCACCGATTCCAGCCGCGTGCCGGACAGCTCGCCGCCGTGCTGGTGGAAGTACCAGTAAGGGACGCCGTTGACCGCGGTGACGACGCTGGTGCGGTTGCTGATGAGCGGCTGCATCGCGTCCACGACGCCGGGGATCGAATGCGCCTTGAGCGCGACGAAGATATAGTCCTGCGGGCCGAGTTCCGCCGGGTCGTCGGTGGCGTTCACCTTGACGACCTTTTCCTCGCCGCCGATGCGGAGCTTCAGGCCGTTCTCGCGCATCGCCTTGAGATGGGGTCCGCGGGCGACCAGGCTCACGTCCGCTCCGGCCCCGGCGAGCTGGGCGCCGACGTAGCCGCCGATGGCTCCGGCGCCGTAGATGCAAATCTTCATTGGATGGTTCCCCAGGTCCGCATCTTGGGTGCGTTTGGTTTCAATTCCGTTGGCTGGCTGGTCGTTGAAGCCGCCGTTCCCGGGGCATATGCCACGGCGCCGGCCCGGTGCGAAGCCCTGCGCCGGGCCGGCGCAGTGTGCGCCAGGGATGGCATTGCGCGGGCCTGGCGAGCCACCGTGCCGCCAGGCCGCGCCGCGCCGCTGCGGACGCCTATTCGGCTGCCGCCTTCATCATCGTCCCGACCGCCCCCGACGCCTCGATCTCGGCGATGCGGCGGGCGTCCAGCTTGAGCACATCGCGCAGGATCTCGCCGGTGTGCTCGCCCAGCAGCGGCGAGCGGACCACCTCCGTCGGGCTGTCGGACAGCTTGATCGGGTTGCCGACGGTCAAGTAGTTGCCCCGCGTCGGGTGCTCCACGTCCACTATGGTGCCGGTCGCGCGCAGCGACTGGTCCTCGGCGATCTCCTTCATGGACAGGATGGGGCCGCAGGGGATGTCGTGCTGGTTCAGGATCTCCATCGCCTCGAACTTGGTCTTCGTCTTGGTCCACTGCTCGATGGCGGCGAACACCTCGACCAGGCGGGGTAGGCGGGCGACGGGCTTGGCGTAGTCGGGGTCGGTGATCCACTCCTCCTTGCCGATGACCTGGCAAATCTTCGCCCATACCGGGGCCTGGGCAATGAAGTACAGGTAGGCGTTCGGGTCGGTTTCCCAGCCCTTGCACTTCACGATGGAGCCGGGCTGGCCGCCGCCGGAAGCGTTGGCCGCACGCGGCACGCTGTCGCCGAACTGGCCGTAGGGGTATTGCGGGTATTCCTTCAACGGCCCGTGCGCCAGGCGCTGCTGGTCGCGCAGCTTGACCCGGCACAGGTTCAGAACGCCGTCCTGCATCGCCGCCAGCACCTTCTGCCCGCGCCCGGTGGTGTTGCGCTGATACAGGGCGGAGACGATGCCGAGCGCCAAGTGCAGCCCGGTGCCGCTGTCGCCGATCTGCGCGCCCGTCACCAGCGGCGGGCCGTCGTCAAAGCCGGTGGTGGACGCGGCACCGCCGGCACACTGCGCGACGTTCTCATACACCTTGCAGTCCTCGTAGGGGCCGGGGCCGAAGCCCTTGACCGAGGCCAGGATCATCCGCGGGTTGAGTTCCTGGATGCGCTCCCAGGTGAAGCCCATGCGGTCCAGGGCGCCGGGGGCGAAGTTCTCGACCAGGACGTCGCACTCGCGGATCAGGCCCTCGATGACCGACTTGCCTTCCTTCGCCTTGCTGTCGATGGTGATGGAGCGCTTGTTGTGGTTCAGCATGGTGAAGTACAGGCTGTCCACGTCGGGGATGTCGCGCAACTGGCTGCGGGTGATATCGCCCTCGCCGGGCCGTTCGACCTTGATGACGTCGGCGCCGAGCCAGGCGAGCAACTGGGTGCAGGTCGGGCCGGATTGGACGTGGGTGAAGTCCAGGATACGCACGCCTGACAGTGCCTTGGTCATCGCAATTTCCCCGAAACTCTTACTTTGATTGAGAGAACTCCTGGCCAGGCAGGCTGACCGCGGTCCCTGCTTATACAGCGTCTGCGCGCCCGTGCCAGGCGCGCATCCGCTTGGGTCCGCCCGCCCGGTTCCGGCGGCCAAGCAACGACTGGCGCGCGACCCTGGCCGGTCGTAGGCGTTGCACCGGCCTGGCGCCTGCGATCCGCGGATGGATAGGTTGCTGCGCCAGGGCCGGCAACTCACCGGCCCGGCAGCGCGGGCGCCGGCCTACCGCGAGGTCGCGGCGATCATGCAGCGGGACCGCCCGCACATCGTGCCTCGCAACTCCACTTGGCTATGGGCGGCCAGCGACCGGGCGGAGGGCTTCGTGCCGCAGCCGGATGAGCTGATCCGGCTGGGCGGCGTGCGGCTGCGCCCGTGATCCAACCGGCGCCACAACGTTCTTGACAGGCCAACGCCCGGCCCCTGACATGCCCGGTAGCAGGCAGGGGAGCAGACGGGATGACGACGTCCTTTGAACAGGCGAGTCCGACGCTGGCGGCCCGAGTGACCGGGGTGGACGCCACCCGACCGCTGGGCGCGGAGCAGGTCCGGGAGATCGAGGCCGGGATGGACCGCTTCGCCGTGCTGGCGTTCCCCGGGCAGGCGCTGACCGATGAGCAGCAGGTCGCCTTCACCGAGAACTTTGGGGCGCTGGAGGCCACCGGCGGCGGCAATGTCACGTCTAAGGACCAGCGGCGGCTGGATGCCAAGCTGGCCGACGTGTCCAACCTGGATCAGCACGGCAAGCCCCTGGCCCGGGACGACCGGCGGCGGATGTTCAACCTGGGCAACCAGCTCTGGCACTCCGACAGCTCGTTCCGCACGGTTCCCGCCAAGTACTCGATCCTGTCCGGCCGGGCGGTCGCGACCGTGGGCGGCGACACCGAGTTCGCCGACATGCGCGCGGCCTATGACGCCCTGGACGACCGGACCAAGGCGGAGGTCGAAGACCTGGTGTGCGAACACTCGCTGATGTACTCGCGCGGGTCGCTCGGCTTCGACGACCTGACGGCGGAGGAGCGGACGGCCTTCGCGCCGGTGCGGCAGCGCCTGGTGCGGCGCCATCCGGTGACGGGGCGACGGTCGCTGTTCCTGTCGTCCCACATCGGCGGGATCATCGGCTGGCAGGTGCCGGAGGCGCGGGCCTTCCTGCGCGACCTCGCGGAGCACGCGACCGACCGGCGCTTCGTTTACGTCCACAAGTGGCGGCAGCATGACCTGGTGATGTGGGACAATCGGCAGACGATGCATCGCGTGCGCCGGTTCGATGAAAGCCAGGTGCGGGACATGCGGCGCACGACTGTGGCGGGGGACGCCCCGACAGTGCAGGCTCAGGCGGCTTGAGGGCCGGCGCCCGGCTTTGATCGCCGGGCCTTGTGCGGGGTCAGCGACGCCGTGGACCCGTCACAGCGGCTTCCCCTCGCTGCTGGACCAGTTGGGCATGAGTGCGTTGCTGGGCAGTGACTTGTCCGCGACCTTGCGGGCTGTTTCGGCGCCGGCAACCGGCAGGCCCGCCGGGTCGAGCAGGCCGACCTGCACCAGCACCGACGCCTGGTCCCAGTAGATGTGCTCGTGCACCAGCTTGCCATCTTCGAACTGGACCACCGCCACCACCGGCACTTCGACCCGGCGGCCGGTCGGCGGGATGCCGGGCAGCATCCAGTCTATCGCGCGGGTGTGGGTAAAGCGGAACAGCATTTCATCCACCAGGCTGGTGCTGCCAACGGTGCGGCTGATTGGAATCAGCTCGGTGTCGTCGGGGTTCGCGCCGATGAAATGATACTTGTAGAACCGCTTGAGCTGCTCGTGCCCGACGCCGCCCGTCATGGTCGGGATGTGGTTGACGTAGGGCTGGTCCACCATGCTCGCCATCGTGGCGTCCACGTCGCGGGTTTCGAACTCGTAGCGGCAATGGGCCTCCCACAGTGAGGCCAGGTCATAATCAGCCATGTCGTCCTCCTTTATTCCTAACCGCGCCTCCCGATGGCCCTTCCTGTCCAGGGATGGCCTTTCATCATGAGAGCGTTCCGGCGCAACGCGGCATCATGACCTTTATCCGCCGGCCTGCCACCCTGGGGAGATCCCGCGTGGTGGAAGGCTGGTGTGGAATGCTGGCTGCCGCCCATTGGAAACGCCAGATCAGAAGCGCTGGAGGAGGCGTGCGTCCGCTTATGCGCCTGACTGTTCCTTGCACCAGCGCGCCACCTCCGCATGGGTCGCGAACCAGCAGCCGCCGCGGGCCTTGGCGTGAGCGATCAGGCGCTCCAGCACCGGCAGCCGGGAACGGTGGCCGGATACGTGCGGGTGCAGGGTCAGCAGGAACAGCCCGCCCTCCTCCCACGCGCCGTCGAACTCGGCGGTGAAGATCTCCAGGACCGAGCTCGGCGGCGTGTAGGGCCGCAGGGCGCTGAACCGGACGAAGTTGTAGTAAACGGCGTCGTCCCTGATCCACTCCGGCGGCAGCTCCACCACCCCGGTCGGCTCGCCATCCGCCACCAGCTCATACGGGTCGTCGTCGGCCATCAGCGAGCTGTCATACAGCAGGCCCAGCTCGCGGATGATGGACATGGTGTCGACCGAGAAGTCCCAGCTTGCCGTACGCATCCCGACCGGGCGGACGCCGGCGAGGCGTTCCAGCGTGTCGGCGGCACGGAACGTCAGGTCGCGCTCGACGCCCGGCGGCAGGGTGGTGTTGGCCTCGTGTATCCAGGAGTGGATGCCGATCTCGTGCCCCTCCGCCGCCACGCCGCGCACCTCGTCCGGATACAGCAGGGCCGAGACTGCGGGGTAGAAGAAGCTGGCGGGGATGGCCTCACGCTGCAGCAGGCGGCGGATGCGGGGCATGGCCTGGCGGTTGCCGTATTGGCCCTGGCTGATCCGCATCGGGCTTTCATCGGCGTCGCGCAGCGGAATGGTGTCGTGGTCGGCGTCGAAGGAAATGGCGACGGCGCAGCGTGCGCCGCCGGGCCAGGCTGCGGGGGCCAGGCTGCGCCCGGCGCGGGCACGTCCGGTGATGCGGCGCCAGGTGGCCTCGGGCCACTGCCAGGGTTCGCCGTCGGGGTGCTTGCTGCCGCTCATCGCCAAACTCATGCTATGTGGCGCCGATCTTGCGCCCGGCTCCTGCTGGCTGGAAAGGGGGGCTGTCCGGTGTCCGGCACGCACGCTAGCGTCACCACGAATCATCGGAGGCGGGTATGGACGTAGCGGCACCTGGGATCGACGCCGCGGCGATGTCGCCGCGCCGGGCGATCACCGCGGCGGGCATCGGCAACGTGCTGGAGTACTACGACTTCGGCGTTTACGGCTTCCTG
The DNA here is from genome assembly GCA_036398775.1 of Acetobacteraceae bacterium. Lineage (GTDB taxonomy): Bacteria > Pseudomonadota > Alphaproteobacteria > Acetobacterales > Acetobacteraceae > DASWOJ01. The sequence goes on along the minus strand of DASWOJ010000233.1, from coordinate 8,247 downwards.
GCCGGCGTGATCGGCCGCAAGTTCTTCCCAGGCACGGACGAGGTTGCGTCCCTGCTCGCAACCTTCGCGGCGTTCGGCGTCGGGTTCCTGGCGCGTCCGTTGGGCGGGATCGTGCTGGGCCGGCTGGGCGACGTGCGCGGGCGGAAGTCGGCCCTGGTGCTGACCATCCTGCTGATGGCGATTGGGACCGTGGGGATCGGCCTGATCCCGGAGTACGCCAGCATCGGCGTGCTGGCGCCGGCGCTGCTCGTGCTGTGCCGCGTGTTGCAGGGCCTGTCCGCCGGGGGCGAGTGGGGCAACGCCACGACCTTCATCGTCGAGTGGGCGCCGGAGGGCCGCCGCGGCTACTACGGCAGCTACAGCCAGGCCTCGGTCGTGGGCGGGCTGCTGGCCAGCTCGGCGGTGGCCGCGCTGCTGAACAGCGTGTTCACGCCCGCGGACATTGACGCCTGGGCCTGGCGGTTGCCGTTCCTGCTGGGGGCGGTGCTGCTGCCGGTCGGGCTGTGGCTGCGCCGCGGCATCAACGAAACGCCGCGCTTCCAGGCGGAGCAGGCTGGGCACGGCGCCGGGCTGCCCGACCTCGGCACGCCGTTTGGCCTCATGCTCAAGGCGTTCGGCTTCACGGTGCTGTGGACCGTCGTTTATTACGTGATGCTGACGTACCTGCCGACCTTCACCCAGAAATACGCGGGGCTGACCGCATCGCAGGCGCTGTGGTCCAACACGGTGGGGCTGCTGGCGCTGGTGGCGGCGATCCCAGTGATGGGCGCGTTGTCGGACCGGATCGGGCGCAAGCCGATGCTGGTGTTCTGCTGCGCGGCGTTCGCCGTGCTGGCCTATCCCGGCTTCCGGCTGATCCTGTCGGGCGTGCCGGGCTGGGGGGTGGCGCTGCTGCAGGTCGGCTTCAACCTGGTGATCGCCACCTTTTCCGGCGCCGGCCCGGCGGCACTCGCAGAACTGTTCCCAACCCGGTCGCGCACCACGCTGATGTCGAGCAGCTACGCGCTGGCGGTCGCGATCTTCGGCGGGTTCGCGCCGTTCATCGCGACCTGGCTGATCCAGCAGACCGGCACGCCGGTGGCGCCGACGTTCTACCTGATCGCCGCCGCCCTGGTGTCCGGCGCCACCATCCTGACCTTCCGGGAAACCGCCTTCGAACGGCTGCGCTGACCGCTACTTGCCGCCGTCTACCTGCATGATCTGGCCGTTCACGAAGTCCGCCAATGGGCTGGCGAAGAACAGCACGGCGTTGGCGATGTCCTGCGGCGTGCCGAGCCGGCGCAGCGCGATGGCGCCCAGCATCGCCGCCTGGCGCTCGGCGCCGTAGCCCTCCCACTGCTCCGTGCTGGCGGGGTTGCTGGGGATCAGGCCCGGCGCGACGCTGTTGACGGTGATGCCGTAGGGGCCGAGTTCGTGCGCCAACTGCCGGGTCAGGCCGACCACGGCGTGCTTGGCGCTGGCGTAGGCTTGGATGCCGGTCAGCGACGCCTGCAGCCCGGCGCCAGAGGAAATGTTGACAATCCGCCCCCTCCCCTCCCGCTTCATGCCAGGCGCCGCGGCGCGGCTGAGCGCGAAGGCAGCGCCGAGGTTGACGGCGACGATGCGGTCCCAATCGTCGTCCGGCACCTGCTCGATCGGTTGGAACACCTGGCCCGCCACGCCGCCGGCGTTGTTGACCAGGACGTGCAGCGAACCGCCCGCCGCGGCCTCGACCGCCGCGACCCAGGCGGCGCCGGCGGCACGGTCGGTCAGATCCACGGTCGCCAGGTTCACGCCGGGCACCGTCGCCGGCACCGGATGGCAGCCGAACACCCGGGCACCCAGCCCGGCGAAGGTCTCGGCGATGGCCCGGCCCAGCCCGTGCCCGGCGCCGCTGACCGCGACCACCTGTCCGTCGAACTGCAGGTTCATGGCAGCAGCTCCAGCAGCAGCGCATCGGATTGCGGGCGTCCGGCCTCGACCTCGTGGATCAGCGCGACCAGGCGGGCGATGGTGGGGCATGGCAGGCCGTGCTTGGCACCGATCTCAACAATGGGGGCGATCTGCACGTCCACCTCCGTCCGGCGGCGGCGCACCGCCACGTCGCGCCACACGCCGGAGTGCGTCTTGGCGCTGGGCCGGTTGAAGGCGACCATTGCGGCGACGCTGGCGGCGGCCTCCGCCTCCGTGGCGCCGGGGCGGAAGGCGGCGGGGTCGAAGCCGTTGAAGCCGCGGGGCTGCACGCCCTCCGCGAGCGCCACCGCGACCGCCTCCCCACCGAGGGCGCGCCATGCCGGCAGCAGCTCCGGCCGGGCAAGGCAGTCGGCGATGGAGGCGTCGCCCAGGGCCTGGGCGAACAGCATGGCGCCGTAGCCGAGCTTGCCCCACAAATAAGACCAGATGTCGGGCGTGGTGATGGCGTCCGGCTCGAAGTCACGCATCAGCGCGTGCAGTTGACGCAGCCGGGGCGTGTCGGCGCCGTTGATCTCGCCCAGAACGACGGCGCCGCGGTTGCCGTACAGGATGCTGCCCGGCTCCATCCAGTCCGCGCCGAAGTTGACGAAGGCGCCCACCGTGCGGTCAGCGCCGGCGATGCCGGCGATGATGTTTTCGCACAGGCCATTCTGCAGCGACAGCACGTAGCCGTCCGCGGCGAGGTGCGGCAGCAGGGCACGGCACGCCTCCGCCGTGTGGTGCGCCTTGACGCAGAGGAATACCTTGTCCCAGGTGCCGGACACTTCCTCCGGCAGCGTGGCCGGCGCCTGGACGGTGAAGTCCGCGACGGGTCCGTGGACGTGCAGGCCGGGTTCGCGGATGGCGGCGACATGCTCGGGCACGATGTCCACGAAGGTCACTTGGTGGCCGGCGCGGGCCAGGTAGGCGCCGACGGTGCCGCCGATCGCGCCGGCGCCCCAGACCAGCACGGCGTCGCCGCTCACGAGGGGGCGCCTGTGGAGTTGAGCGGATGGGTCGTCATGCGTCTTGGTGCCTCCAGGCGTTGCCGGGCCGGAGTATCAGCCGGGAGCGGCCGCGGCGGCTACCCCTTGCCCCACCGGATATGATCCACGTGGTCGGCGCGGAGCATCGCGTAGTGGGCGGCATCCCAGCGTTCCTCCCCTACCTTGGCAAGCGACCGGCGGATGCCTTCCCGCACGAATCCGAGCGCCTCGTAGGTGCGGATGGCGGCGGCATTAAAGGTGTAAACGTTTAGTTCCAGCCTTTCGACGGCCGGCTCCGCGAACACGGCTGCGACGACCTGCGCGATGAACGGGGCTGCCAACCCTTGACCCCGCGCGTGCGGCGCCACGCCGACCATCGAAAGCAGGGCGATGCCTTGATCCCAGTCCATCAGCACGCTGGCGGTGGCGGCCAAGGCGCCGTTCCGGTCGGCGGCCCACATCCGCCGGGCTGGGCACGGACCCTGCGTTTCCGCGAAGCACGCGGCCAACTGCGCCTCGTCCAGCGGGAAGCGGCGTTTCGGGCCGCCCCACTGGATCAGCTCGGCAGGGGTCTGGAACCAGGTGGTCAGGGCAGGGATGTCGGCGTAGCGGAACGGACGTATCATCATGGCTGGTAAGGCCCGGTCGGGCCTCGCTCCGAAGGTGGGGGTGGCATAGGCAACCACGGCTGGGTTGACCCCGGAAGCGGCGGGCGAGCGGGACTTGCGGTCTTCTTTCCTTTGCGCCCGCCCGCCCCCTCACCCCGGCCCTCTCCCGGAGGGAGAGGGAGAAGGAGGCGGCGTTGACTTGGGTGGAGGTCCAAACCTACCGTTCGGCATACCGAGCATCGAGGGAGCCGCCATGCGTCGCACATTTCTCCAGGCTGGCGCCGCGGCCCTGCTGGCCGGCGGCATCCTGGGCCACACGGCTGCAGCCGACGCCGCCACCCGCGGCGGCAAAATGGTTTACGCCCGCTATGCCGATTCCCTGTTCCTCGACCCCGTCTTGAACGACGCCAACGTGGACATCTGGGTGCTGACCAACCTGTATGACACGCTGCTGGCCCCGACGCGGGACGGCTTGAGCGTGCAGCCTGGCCTCGCGACGAAGTGGGACCTGTCCGCCGACGGCAAGACGCTCACGCTGGCCCTGCGACCCGGCGTCAAGTTCGCCGACGGCTCGGACCTGACCGCGGATGATGTGACCTGGTCGCTCGACCGCGCCCGCGACCCGAAGGCCGGGGCGTGGTCGTCGTCGCTGGCCTCAATTGACCGGATCGAGGCGGAGGGCGGGACCATAAGCGTCCTGCTCAAGCACGCCGACCCGACCATCATCCCGGCGCTGGCGACGTTCAACGCCGCGATCCTGCCGCACAAGCTGTTCGACGCCGCGCCGGGCGCGACGGCGGAGGACAAGGCCAAGGCGTTCGCCGAGAAGCCGGTGGGCACCGGCCCCTTCATGCTCGCCTCCTGGCAGCACGGCGTCGCCATGACGCTGCGGCGCAACCCGTACTACTGGAAGCAGGCGGAGGACGGGAAGCCGCTGCCCTACCTGGACGAGCTGCAGTTCCAGATCATCCCCGACGACGCAACCCGGCTGCTGAAGCTGAAGGCCGGCGAGATTGACGGCACCGAGTTCGTGCCGTTCAGCCGGGTGAAGGAGCTGCAGGCCGACCCGGCGCTGCGGATGGAGCTGTGGCCGTCCACCCGCATCACCTACCTGACCATCTTCTGCGGTCCCACCTACAAGGACGGCAAGCGCAACCCGATGGCGGACCCGCGGGTGCGGCAGGCGCTGAACTATGCCCTGAACAAGGACGCGGTGATCGGGATCACGACGCTGGGCCTGGGCAAGCCGATGCGCTCGTTCATGTCCAGCACCACGCCGCTGTTCCTGGGTCAAGACCTGTATAAGTACGACCCGGCCAAGGCACGCGCGCTGCTGGCGGAGGCCGGGTATCCGCAGGGGTTCGAGACCTCGATCCTGTCGCTGTCGGGCAACGCGGACGAGGCCAGCAACCTCGCCATCACCCAGCAGATGTGGGGCCAGGTCGGCGTGAAGCTGCGGATCGAGCAGGTGGACAACGCCACCCGCACAGCCCGCTACCGGGCGGAGGACTTTGCGATGCGGACCTCGCTGTGGACCAACGACATCTCCGATCCCAGCCAGGTCACGTCCTACGCCGCGTATTATCCGAACATTCACTCCCTGCATTCGCAGTGGAGGGACGAGCGCGTGGATGAGCTGTTCACCGCGTCGCAGCAGGAGATCAACGTCGCGGCGCGCACGGGGCAGTATAAGGAGATCCAGGAGCGGTATGCCGCCGCGGCGCCGGTGGTCTACTTGTATGAAACGCCCTACCCCGTCGCCTTCCGCAAGCAGGCCCAGGGCTTCGTGCAGATACCCCTGGGGAACAACCTGTTCGAGGGCGCCTACGTCGAGAAGTGATGCTGACGGCGAAAGGCGCTTCCTGCTCCCTCTCCCTCCGGGAGAGGGTTGGGGTGAGGGGGTCTTGGCTGCGGAGTGGCGGGGTGCCAGGGCAGTTGATACAGACCTTTTTTGGGCCAGGGCGGCGCCTGCCCACCCCCTCACCCCGACCCTCTCCCGGAGGGAGAGGGAGCAGACAGCAACTCGCTGCCGGGCCGTGCCCGTGAGCCGTGCCGGGCTGGTCGTGGGGCGGCTGGCGCAGATCGTGCCGACGTTCCTGGCGATCGGCGTGGTCGTATTCGTCCTTGCGCGCCTGCTTCCCGGCGATCCCGTCAGCGCCATGCTGGGCGACCGCGCCAGCGACGAGGCCGTGACCCGCCTGCGCCAGGGGCTGGGCCTGAACGAGCCGCTCTGGACCCAGTTCCTGATTTTCGCCGGCAACATGGTGCGCGGGGAGTTCGGCACCTCCATCGCCTTCCGCCTGCCGGTCACCGCCGTCATCGCCGAGCGGCTGCCGGCGACGCTGATGCTGACGGGGCTGGCGACCCTGTTCGCCCTGGCCATCGCCATCCCGCTTGCCTTCGTCGCCGCGGTGCAGGCGGGCCGCTGGCCGGACCACCTGATCCGGGCGGTGTTCCAGGTCGGGCTGTCGTCGCCGATCTTCTACGTCGGGCTGGTGCTGCTGACGGTGTTCGCGGCGGGGCTGCGCTGGTTCCCGGTGGGCGGCTACGGCGACGGTGCGGCGGAGCACCTGCACCACCTGCTGCTGCCGGCGCTGACGTTGGCGCTAAGCTTCTCCGCCGTCATCATGCGGAACCTGCGTGCGGCGATCCTGCAGGTATTGCAGGCGGAGTTCGTGGACTTCGCGCGGTCCAAGGGCCTGCCGCGCCGGGTCATCCTGGTGCAGCACGTCCTACGGAACGCGATGTTGTCCACCGTGACCCTGGTGGGCCTGCAGGTCGGCGCGCTGCTGGGCGGGGCGGTCATCACCGAGAGCGTCTTCGCCGTGCCCGGCGTCGGCCGGCTGATGGTGGACAGCATCTTCGCCCGGGACTACCCGGTGATCCAGGCGCTGACGCTGGTGCTGGCGGTGATCGTGTCGCTGGCGTTCCTGCTGACCGACCTCGTGCAGATGTGGCTGGACCCGCGGGTCGCGCATTGAGGCGGCTGCCGGCGCCGATGCTGGCGGGCGTGGCGATCCTGCTGGCGCTGCTGTTCTGCGCGGCGGCGCCGGGCTGGGTCGCGCCGTATGACCCGCTGGCGTTCGACTTCGCCGCGCTGCTGCAGGGGCCGACCGCAGCGCATCCCTTCGGCACCGACCAGTTCGGCCGGGACATCCTGTCCCGCACCATCGCGGCGGCAACCATTGACCTGCAGATCGCGGTGTTCGCCACAGTCGGGCCGCTGCTGATCGGGACCGCCGTGGGCCTGCTGGTCGGCTACTTCGGCGGGATCGCCGATGCGGTGTTCGGGCGGGTGGTGGACCTGGTAGTGACGTTCCCGTTCCTGGTGCTGGTGATCGCCATCGTCGCGGTACTCGGGCCGGGGCTGGGCAACATGTATGTCGCCATCACCGTCGTCGGCTGGGTGTTCTATGCCCGGCTGATGCGGGCGGAGGTGCGGGTGCTCAGCGGGCAGGACTTCGTGTCGGCCTGCCGGGTGCTGGGATATGGCCAGGGGCGCATCCTGCTGCGCCACGTGCTGCCGAACGCCATCCGGCCGGTGATCGTCTATTGGATGACCGACATGGCGCTGGCGATCCTACTGGGCTCCAGCCTGGGCTACCTGGGCCTGGGGGTGCAGCCGCCCGCCGCCGAGTGGGGCGTGCTGATCGCCGACGGCAAGAACCTGTTCACCCAGGCCTGGTGGATCGCCGTGTTCCCCGGCGCCGCGGTCGTGCTGGCGGGCATCGGCTTCAGCCTGACCGGGGACGGGGTGGCCGACCTGATGGACGTGAAGCGGTGACCGACGCGCTGCTGCGGGTGGACGGCTTGCGGGTCAGGTTCACCACGCCGCGCGGGACCATCCAGGCGGTGGACGGGATGGGCTTCGCCGTGGACGCGGGCGAGGTCGTGGGCCTGGTCGGCGAGAGCGGCTCGGGCAAGAGCGTCACCCTGCGCGCCATCACCCGGCTGCTGCGCCGGAACGCCGCGGTCTCCGGCCAGGTTTGGTGGCGGGGCCGGGACCTGCTCGCCTTGCCGGAGGCGGCGCTGCGGGCGGTGCGCGGGCGGGAGGTCGCAATGGTGTTCCAGGAGCCGATGGCCGCGCTCAACCCGGTGCTGACGGTCGGCCAGCAGATCGAGGAGGGGCTGGCGGCGCACGGCACGCTGGACGCCCGCGGGCGGCGGGCGCGGGCGCTGGAGCTGCTGGACCTCGTCGGCATCGCCGCCGGGCCGCAGCGGCTCGGGGCCTATCCGCACGAGTTCTCCGGCGGGATGCGGCAACGGGCGATGATCGCCATCGCGCTGGCGCCGCAGCCGAAGCTGCTGCTGGCGGACGAGCCAACGACGGCGCTGGACGTGACGATACAGGACCAGGTGCTGCAACTGCTGCTGCGGCTGACGCGGGAGCTGGGGATGGGGATGGTGCTGGTCACGCACGACCTGGGCGTGGTGGCGGAGACGTGCAGCCGGGTCGTGGTGATGTATGCCGGGCGCACGGCGGAAACCGGGCCGGTGGACGCCGTGTTTGCCCATCCGCGCCACGCCTATACCGCCGCGCTGCTCCGTTCCATGCCGCGGGACGGCCCGACGCGGGAGCCGCTGACGCCCATTCCCGGCCAGCCGCCCCGGCTGGACCGCCCGGTGGCCGGCTGCCCCTTCGTCCCCCGCTGCGCCTATGCCGAGGACCGCTGCGCCACCGTAGCGCCCCCCTTGGCGGAGGTGGCGCCGGCGCACCGGGC
>DASWOJ010000232.1:0-2030 GCA_036398775.1 Acetobacteraceae bacterium | reverse complement strand
GCTGAACGCCATCGGGCTACCATTCGTGTTCGACCGGCAGGTGATCGAGGGCGTTGTGCTCGGCACTCCGGCCCAAGCGGAACTGGACTATGAAGCTGGCCGCCCCCTGCGCATTAACCGGCAAATCATCGGACCCCGCGAGGACGAGATGCCGGCAGAGGGACAGGTATCCGGCTTCCACCTGGACTAGAGCAGTTTCTATCCAACCAGAGTCGGATAGGGGATTCCCCGACGCGGGCGTGATGTGTTTCACCGTTGATGCTGGAGCGGAGGCCAGCATGGATGGGAAAGACGCTCTCGGTTGATCTTCGGTCGCGGGTCATCGCTGCCGTTGAAGGTGGTTTGTCATGTCACGCGGCCGCGGCGCAGTTCCAGATCGGGATTGCGACCGCGGTCCGCTGGGTTTGGGTCTTCCGGAAGACTGGCGCCCGCGGCCCGATGCCCAAAGGCGGGGACACGCGCTCGCATCGTATCGAGGCTCATCGGACGGTCATCCTGACCGTGATCGAGGCGCAGAAGGACATCACGCTCGTCGAGTTGTCGGAGCTGCTGCGCCGTGATCATGGGGCGTCGTTCGCGCCCAGCACGCTGTGGCGCTTTCTGGAACGGCACGCGATCAGCTTCAAAAAAAACGGCACACGCCAGCGAGCAGGAGCGCCCCGACGTCGCAGCCCGGCGCCGCGCGTGGTTCGAAGCTCAGCCTGACCTTGATCCCCAGCGCCTGGTCTTCATTGACGAGACCGGAGCCTCGACCAAGATGGCACGCTTCCGCGGCCGGGCCGGACGTGGCCAGCGTTGTCGGGCGCCGGTGCCGCATGGGCACTGGAAGACCACGACCTTCACCGGCGCGCTGCGTCTGTCCGGCATGACCGCGCCGATGGTGCTCGACGGACCGATGAACCGGGCAGCGTTCCAGGCCTACATCGAGCAGGTCCTGGTGCCCACGCTCCGCCGCGGCGACACGGTGATCCTTGATAATCTGCCCGCCCACAAAGGGGCGGATGTGCGCCGGGCCGTCGAAGCCGCTGGGGCAACGCTGCGCTATCTGCCGCCCTATTCGCCCGACTTCAATCCAATCGAGAACGCCTTCTCCAAGCTCAAGGCCTCTCTCCGCAAGGCGGCGGCACGAACCATCGACGGACTGTGGGACGCAATCAGGGATGCGCTCCCAGCCATCACGCCAGCCGAGTGTGCGAACTACTTCACCGCAGCAGGGTATGAGCCGGAATGAACGGAATCTGCTCTAGCGGGCAGGGAGGGGCAGGGGGATGAACCCAGGATCGCGGAAGAACCCTATGCGCCCGCGATCTTGGCGTGAGGGCCTAGCAGCGGCGTGTATTGCCCCTCGCTGCGGTGCCCAGACGGGGGCTGGTGCAGCCTGCCTCCAGCCCGGCATGTCAAACAGTCGCTGCAGAATGCACGGCGGCGCCAATACCTGGCCGCCGACGCTGGAGGGGCTGGAGCGCATGCGGGCTGCTCGGACCATCCATGGCGGCTACGAAGCCGACGAGCGGAAGCTTCGGGAGCTGGTGTGGACGCTGGAGGCGGAGGCAAGACGTTTATGAGAGGCCGCATCGGTCGAAACCTATTCGGCCTGGCTGCTGATCGCCGATTGCGGCGCGTGCGGGCCGCGCGCCGTGCCGCTGGCCAGTCTGCCGCCGAGCCTGACCGTCCGCCAGATCGTGATGCGGCTGCGGTGTCGTGCCTGTGCGGCCGGGCTGCGGCAGCGTCGATCGACGATCAGTTGCACGGCTGGCGCCGCCGGGTGGTTCGGATTTGGGGCCCGGGCAGCCACGGATAGGAGTGGCAAAGTAACCGAACTATGCCTCGGGTAACCCTTCACGCAGCGGCACGATCCCCGTCTGGGTGCCCAGCACAATCGTAACCGGTGAGCCTGCGGTGCCAATAGCCTGCAGCAGCCGCAGGTTTTGGAGCTCTGGATTGTTCCGCAGCATGCGGGCCGCGTTCGCGAGCGCGCGCAGTGAAGCTTGTTCCCCATGAGCGCGTTCGAGCGCAGCCTGCCCCTCACG
>DASWOJ010000231.1:0-14242 GCA_036398775.1 Acetobacteraceae bacterium | reverse complement strand
GCTGGACCGGCTGGCCGTCAGGACGCATCGGCTGAAGCCTGGCAAAGACCGGCCGCACGCTGGGACTGATTGGCGGACGGCCAGCCGCGCCGCGCAGCAGCCGCCCCGGTGGCTGGGGGTGCTCGGCCTGCTCGTGACGCTCGGCACGCTGGCGCTTGGCGGCGTCGTGCTGCTCGACGCCCGGCACGACGCCTGGCGCCAGGCGGAGCAGGCGTCCAGCAACCTGGTCCTCGCGCTGGAGCGCGACATCACCCGCACCGTCGCGACCTATGACCTTTCGCTGCAGGGCACAGCCGACGCGATGCACCTGCCCGGCATCGGGACGATCAGCCCGGAGCTGCGCCACTCCGCCCTGTTCGACCGTGCCGCCACGGCCGAGTATCTCGGCTCGCTGCTGGTGCTGGACTCCGCCGGCGAGATCGTCGCCGACAGCACCGCGGTGACGCCGCACCGTCTGAACCTGGCCGACCGGGACTACTTCACCGTTCACCGGGACCAGACCGATGCCGGGCTGTATGTCAGCCGTCCGTTCCGCAGCCGGCTGCGCGGCGGGGACGCCAGCATCGCCATCAGCCGCCGGCTGTCCAACGCGGACGGCTCGTTCGTCGGCGTCGTCGTCGGCACGCTGCGCCTGGCTTATTTCGAGGAGTTGTTCGGCCGCCTTGACGTCGGCGTCCGCGGGTCCATCACCCTGGTGAGCAAGGACGGCTACATCGTCGCACGCCACCCGTCCCTTGGGGACGCCTTGGCGAAGGACATCTCGGGATCTGAAACGGCCCGCCGCATCCTTCTTGCGCAGACCGGGCAATTCACCGCGCATTCCGCCGTGGACGGGGTCGAGCGGCTGTTCTCCTACCGCGGCATCGGCGACCTGCCGCTGGCGGTCAACGTCGCCATGTCGGTGGACGGCATCTACCGTGAGTGGTGGCGCAAGGCCATCATGACCGGCGGGCTGCTCCTGATGCTGAGCGGGGCCACGCTGACGCTGTGCCTGCTGTTCCGGCGGGAGATGCTGCGCCGCCTGAACGCGGAGCAGGCGCTGATGGCCTCGGCAGGGCATCTGCAGGTGATGGCGTCCACCGATCCGCTGACCGGCCTGGCCAACCGCCGGGCATTCGGGGAACGGCTGGGCGAGGCATGGCAGGACGCGGCGCGGGCGCGGGCGCCGCTGTCCCTGCTGATGCTGGACGCTGACTGCTTCAAGGCGTTCAACGATGCCTATGGCCATCCCGCAGGCGATACCGTGCTGCAGGCCATCGCACGCTGCATCGGCGGATCCCTGCGCCGGCCGCGCGACCTGGGCGCACGGTTCGGCGGGGAGGAGTTCACCGTGCTGCTGCCCGGCCTGGACTCCGCCGGCGCCCTGGCAGTGGCCGAGCGCATCCGCAGCGCGGTCCTAGCACTGGACATCGTGCACCGCGGCGGCCCGGCCGGACTGGTCTCGGTCAGCATCGGCGTGGCGGCCGTCTTCCCGCAATCCGGCGACGTGGCGGGGCTGCTGGTGCAGGACGCCGATGCGGCATTGTACCGGGCAAAGCACGCTGGGCGGAACCGCGTCGCGGTCGCCGGGCCGGACAGCCGGAGAGCCGCGGCATAGCTGGGCGCCCGACGGCGCCAGGCAGGCTCGTGCAGCGTGCCGCCGGCATAGCCTGCATCTGCCCAAGCCGCGCCCTCTTGGGCCTCGTTTGTGCGCAGGCCTGCAAAGGCCGTTGAAGCGGCAAGCAGGGCCTGCGCGCCGCATCCGGGATCAGCGGTTTCAAGCGGGTTCCAACGCTTGGTCCCAGGTAGCCGCCGCCGCGTTGCGTACGCTTTCATAACCTTGTTGTACTGATGAAGAGCAGTCCAGGGAAGGTAAACGCCAACTTCGCAGGTCGAACCCGCAATGGCCGCGTATATTCGCGGGCGTTGCACTAGTAATTCCAGGGTGCCCGGTAAAATATAAGTGGGATCGCCGGAGGGGCACCATGACAACGGCTGACGACCCCGCTACCGGCATGTTGGCCGAACGCGCATCGTGCCTTCGTGCCGCGCCTTGGCCGGTTCGATGAAGCGGATGGACATGCTCGGCGCACACTGGCCCGCACTGGTCGCGCCGCCACGCAGGGACGACAAGTGTTCGGTCGAGCAGCGGCTGGAGCGGGCATTGGCAGCGGCCGGAGCGGTCGCCTGGGAGTGGGACATCGCCACTGCCGAGTGCCGCCTGTCCGCCGGCGCCACCGAGCTGCTGACCCTCAAGGACGATCCGGCCGAGGGCTTCTTCACGCTGGTGCATCCCGCCGACCGCGGCTGGCTGCGGACCGCGGTTGCCGATGCGGTGGACGGCAAGCGGCCCTACGACTTCGAGTTCCGCCTGCTGCGTCCCGATGGCCGGGTCGAGTGGGTGCGCGACAGCGGCCAGCTCGAATACGGCGCGGACGGCCAGCCGATGCGCCTGGCTGGCGTCGCGCAGGTCAGCACCGCCCACAAGCGGGTGCAGGACGCCTTTGCCGCCACCTTCGAGCAGGCGGCGGTGGGCATGGCGCACGTCTCGCCCAGCGGCAGCTTCCTCGCGGTCAACGACACCCTCTGCCGGATCCTGGGCCGCCCACGGGAGGCGCTCATGGCCGTGACCTTCCAGGACCTCACCCACCCCGATGACCTGCGGGCCGACCTGGCGCAGGTGGAGGCGCTGCTCGCCGGCGGCATCGCCACCTATTCGATGGAGAAGCGTTACCTGCTGCCCGACGGCGGCACGTTCTGGGCCAACCTGACGGTGTCGCTGGTGCGGGACCTGGATGGGGCGCCCGACTACTTCATCTCGGTGGTCGAGGACATCTCGGCCCGCAAGGCGATGCTGGCCTTGGACCAGGCGCTCGTGCGCGGGCTGATGGAGGGCGGGCCGAACTGCATCAAGGTGCTAGACGCCGCGGGACGGCTCGCGCAGGTCAACGACCAGGGACTGCGCGCGCTCGAAATCGAGGATTTCGAGACGATCCGCGGCCTGCCGTTCGAAGAGTTGTGGCCGGAAGCGGAGCGGGACCACGTCCGGCGCGCAGTGGCGGAGGCCGGGACCGGCGGCAAGGCGCGGTTCCAGGCCTATGGCCCGACCGCCAAGGACGGGCCGCGTTGGTGGGCGGTGGCGGTCTGGCCGCTGCCGGACGGCGACGGCCGCCTGCTCGCGGTGTCGCACGACGTGACCGATGCGCGCCTCGCCGCACTGGCGCTGGCGGACAGCGAGACGAAATACCGCAGCATCTTCAACTCCACATGCGATTTCATGGGGCTGCTGCGGCCGGACGGCACGGTGCTGGAGCTGAACCAGACGGCGTTGCGCCTCTGCGGCCTGACAGATGCCGACGTGCACGGCCGGCCGTTCTGCGACATGGACTGGTGGAAGGCAGCCCCGGACCCGGCGCTGGCGGCCCGGGTGCGCGCCGCGGTGGCAGAGGCCGCCGCCGGGCGCTGCGTCCGCTTCGAGGCCGTCATTGCCGCAACGGACGGGCGCGTGGCCACGGTGGACTTCTCGATCCGTCCGATCCTTGACCCGGCAGGCGCGGTGCTGTGGCTGGCGCCGGAGGGCCGCGACATCACCACGATCCGCCGGGCAGAGACCGCACTGGCCGAAAGCGAGGCGATGTTCCGCTCCCTGGCGGATTCCATGCCGCAAACGGCATTCGTCGCGCTGCCGGACGGGCGCAACGAGTTCCAGAACCGGCGCTGGTTCGAATATACCGGCCAGGTGCAAAGCCAGTCCGCCGGGTCGGGCTGGGCAGAGGTGCTGCATCCTGACGACCTGCAGCCGACCCTGGCCGCCTGGGCCCAGGCCCTTGCCACCGCCACGGCCTACAGCATCGAGCACCGCCTGCGCGGCGCGGACGGCGCCTACCGCTGGTTCCTGACCCGGGCGGAGCCGCTGCACGGACCCGGCGGTGAAATCCTGCGCTGGTTCGGCACCTGCACCGACGTGTCGGAGATCGTGGCGGCGCGGGAGGCCGCGGCACGGTCCGCCGCGGAGCTGGAAGCGCTGGTCGCCGAGCGCACCCGCGCCCTGTCTGACGCAGCAAGGGAGCTTGCCGCCGAGATGCGCCGGCGCGAGGAGGCGCAGGCCGCGCTGCTGCAATCCCGCAAGCTGGAGGCGCTGGGCCAGCTTACCGGCGGCGTGGCGCACGACTTCAACAACGTGCTGTCCGCTATCATCGGCAGCTACGCGCTGATCCGCCGCAGGACCACGGTGCCGGACATCCTGGGCATCGTCGGCCACGGCGAGCAGGCGGCGGAGCGGGCGGCCAAGCTGATCCGCCAGCTCATGGCCTTCGCCCGCAAGGAGGATCTGTGCCCGGCGGCGCTGGCGCCTGCCGAGCTGCTGCGCGGGACGGAGGACCTTCTGTGCCACGCCGTCGGCGAGCAGATCCGCTGCGTGCTGGACGCCCCGGACGGCCTGTGGCCCGTCCTCGCGGACCAGCACCAGCTCGAGATCGCGCTGCTGAACCTTGCGGTCAACGCCCGGGCCGCCATGCCGGATGGCGGCACGCTCACCGTCGCCGCCCGCAACCTGGACGCCGGCGAGCGTCCGGCCAAGCTGCCCGCGGGCGGCTACGTGTCCATCTCGGTGTGCGACACCGGCATGGGCATGCCGCCCGAGGTGGCGGCCCGCGCGGCGGAGCCGTTTTTCACCACCAAGGCGCGGGGCGAGGGCACGGGACTGGGCCTGTCCATGGTGCACGGCTTCGCCGCGCAGTCCGGCGGCACCATGCGGATCGAAAGCCAACTGGGCGCCGGTACCTTGGTGGAAATCATCCTGCCGCGGGCCGCGCTGACGGAGGTTGCCGCCGGGTCCGGGCTGGGAGACGGGGTGCTGGACAGTGCCTTGCATGGCAACGCGGTGATCCTGCTGGTCGAGGATGACCCGCAGGTCCGGCCGATGACGGCCGGCTTTCTGCGCGAGCTTGGCTACGACGTGATGGAGGCCGCGAGCGCCGAGGCCGCTTCGGCGCTGGTTCACACGCTGGACAGCCTGGACCTGGTGATCACCGATGTCGTCATGCCCGGCGCCGACGGCCCGACGCTCGCCTCCCGCTTACGTGCGGAACGGCCAGCCCTGCCCGTGCTGTTCGCAACCGGCCACGTCCCCGGCCCCGGCCTGACCGGGGAGGCCGTGCTGAACAAGCCGTTCTCCGGCGCCCAACTGGCCGCTGCGGTGCTGGAACGCCTCGGACGCCGCACCGTGGCCAGTGCCGCGCTGACGTCGGAGGACCGGCTGCTGGCCCGGCTGCGCACGCCGAGCCTGCGGGAGCTGTTCCTGGTGTGGTGCGCAGCGAGGCAGGGCGGTGTGCCTCCCCCGCCCAATAGCCTGGACCCGGACCCGTTCGGCGTCGGCGACAACAGCTTCGTCGTCGAGGTTGACCCGGCCAAGTCCCCGGCCGAGATGCGCTACGTCCGGGTCGGCGCAGCGTTGACGGCACGGCTCGGCCGCTCCCTCATCGGGGAAGTCATCGTCGAGGACCGGGGGGGCGACGAGGTCCTGGGTTCGCTGACGGCGGTCTATGGCCGCTGTGCCCGGCAGCGCATGCCGGTCTATCAGTCGGCGCGCTACGATTTCGGCGACGGCGCGCCTGTCACCTTTGAACGACTGATCCTGCCGCTATCCGCCGACGGGGCCGCCATAACACAATTGGTCGGCGTCGCCTTGTTTGACGGGCACACGCCGTAGATGCGAGAGGTGGCAATGACGATGGGAAACCTCGACTTCGATACCAGCCACCTGGCTCAAGCCATGCAGCGCATGCGGCCGGACGAGGTGGACGCGCTGCCGTTCGGCGCCATACGCCTGGATGCCGCAGGGAAAGTCACCTACTACAGCGAGGCCGAGCGGCGGCAGTCCGGCTACCGCGCGGAGGCCATCGGCAGGACGTTCTTCACCGAGATGGCGCCCTGCATGGACAACCCGCAGTTCCGCGGCCGCATCGAGCAGGCGCTGGCGCGCGGCACGCTCGACATCGCCTTCGACTACATCGCCGATTTCCCTAGCGGCGCCAGGGGGGTGGAGGTCCGGGTAAGGGTGCAGTCCTCAGGAGATGGCGGCTGCTGGATTTTCATGCTGCACGAAGACTGAGGCCAGCCGCCCCGCGTCCGGCCCATCAGCCCTCTTCACCCGTGACGGCTGCAACCGTGTCCGTCACCGCCGCCGCGACCTCCGCCGCCACCCCGGCGTCCTCCACCGTCCGCGCCAGGGTAGCGCCGCCGGCCAGCAACGCCATCATCGCCCAGGCGCGGCGCCGGGCCGGGACGTCCGCATCCGGCATGTTGGCAGCCAGCGTATCCACCACCCGGAGCAGTTCCGCCTCGTAGCAGGCCCGCGTCCCCGCATCCGACCGTGCGACCTCGGCCGACAGGCTCGGCAGGGCACAGCCGCCTTCCAGCCCCTGGCGGAACGGCGGCGCCAGGTAATGCTGCATGAAGGGGCGGACCCAGGGACGGCCAGGCTGTCCGTGGAACCGCTCGATGCCCTGCCGCAGCCGCTGCAGCCCAGCAACCGCGGCGGCGCGGAACACCTCCGCCTTCGAGCGGAAGTGGCCATAGAATGCACCCGAGGTGATGCCGGCCTGCGTCGCCAGGCCATCCACGCCGACGCCGTCGTAACCGTGGATGCTGAACGCGATCTCGGCAGCGGACAGGATGCGGTCCCGGGTTTCGGCCTTGTGTCCTGGCGCGTAGCGCATGGGTGCCCTCTGCCTTTCGCAACACGCACTCTGACGCGCTGTAAACGCAGGCGCAATCGGGATTGCGGGGACGTCGCCCGGCTACCTGGGACTGTGACGCCTTGCAGACCCCACTTGCCGGTCCGAAGTTGGTCATCCAGATTATATAACGGTCGTACTGCTACGACCGCAGCCTGGCCGCAAAGCCCGGGTGCCCATTGCGGCGCCCTGCATTGAGGAAACCGTCATGAAAACAGCTTCACTTGCAATCACGCTTGCCTTCCTAGCCGCACCGGCCCTTGTGGCGCCGGCCAACGCCGGTGAGGGGCAGGGCGACCCGTTCGCGTTGACCACGGGCGGCAAGACCACGACGACCTGGACCGCTGGGAAGATTGGTTCCTCCCAAAACCCGTTCCCATATTCCGCTGCCGCCTCGTCCATGCAGTGGAAGGCAGGTCCGGTTGGGTCCTCGCAGAACCCCTTCCCCTACACGGCGTCCGGCACGACGTATTCGATGGCTCCCGAGGCGGATACCGGGCCGGCGCGGCAGATGCAGGCCGCGCACGCGCCGATGCGGTTCGCGCCTGCGCAGTCGGTCGTGCGTTAAACTGCTGCACGGCTGCCATCCCCGTCTGGACTGGACGGGGATGGCAGCCCGCAAACCAGGCGCCCCAGATTACCGCCACCTGGGGCACGGAGCCATGCCAACGGCCCGGCGTACGGCCTCTATGCTGCCGAGCCGTCATTGCGGGCCACTTGCGGCGCGTCAGTCCAGGGCGGCCAACGCGGTCCTTGCTGCCCTGGCTTACCGCGGGCTGCGCTCCTCGCAATGACGGAAACGGTCGGGGCAGAAGCAAGTTGGCATAAGCCATTTGGCACGAGAATGTGAGGTTAGGCGCCGACCTCAACATCTCTGGTGGCGGCATCCAGCGTCAAATCCGCGAGCATCCGTTGCGCCGCGGGATAGTCGGTCTTCCCCGACCCTAGCAGCGGCACCCGGTTCACCACCCGGACCACCCGGGGCACCGCCAGTTCCGGTATGCCGCGTGTCCGCGCAAGAACCAGCAAGTCCCGCGCCGCCGCACCGGGCTGCGTTGTCAGCAGCACGAGTTGTTCTCCCTTGCGCGGGTCGGCCTGGGACAGCACGGCATGTTGCGCGTCAGGCCATAGCTGCATTGCCAGGCCCTCCGCCGCCGCCATGGATACCATCTCGCCGCCGATCTTGGCGAAGCGCTTGGCCCGGCCCACGATGGTGATCCAGCGATCGTCCACCGTGACGATGTCGCCGGTGTCATACCAGCCGCCCTCCGGAGCTTCCAGCACGCCCGGGGCGGTGTGGCGCAGGTAGCCCAGCATGACGCTGGGACCGCGCACCAGCAGCTTGCCTCCTTCGGCGACGCCGGGCACCGACTCCAGCCGATGCTCCATGTTGGGCAGCAGCCGTCCGACCGTGCCGGGGCGGCTGTGCATCAAGGTGTTGAGCGACAGCACCGGCGCGGTTTCCGTGGCGCCGTATCCTTCCAGCACGCGGACGCCGAACCGGTCGGCATAGGTGCGCCTGGTGTCCTCCCGCACCTTCTCGGCGCCGGCGATGACGAAGCGCATGGCGCGGAAATCGTAAGGGTGGGCAAAGCGCGCCCAGCCCTGCAGGAAGGTGTCGGTGCCGAAGGTGACGGTGGCGTCGGTGCCATAGGCGATCTCCGGCACCACCCGGTAGTGCAGCGGCGACGGATACATGAACGTCCGCACCCCCGCGAGCACCGGCAGCAGCGTCCCGCCCGTGAGGCCGAAGCTGTGGAACATCGGCATGGCGTTCAGCACCCGGTCCGCCGGGCTGAAATCTATCACCGCGCCGATCCCCGCCAGGTTGGCCAGCAGGTTGCGATGGGACAGCACGACGCCTTTGGGCGCGCCCTCCGACCCGCTGGTGAACAGGATCACCGCAGGGCTGCCGGGGTCGGACGACGCGCCGGGCTGGCGGCGGGGGCGGCGGGCGCTCAGCATTGCGCGCAGCTTGTCGCGGCGGGTGACGGCGGCGCGCACATCCTCCATCCAGACGAAGCGGACGTGCGGCTCCATCGCCGCGACGATGCGGCCCAGCTTGCCCTTGTCCACGAACACCCGGCTGCACAGCACCGTCCGCACCTGCGCCGCGGTGCAGGCGGCCAGCATCGCCTCTGCCCCGGCCGAGTGGTTCAGCATCGCCGGCACCCGCCCGGCCGCTTGCAGCGCAAAGAAGGTGACGACCGTCCCCGCGGCGTTGGGCAGCATGACGCCGACGGCCTCCCCGGGGCGGGACAGCGCCGACAACTTCGGGACCAGCGCGGCCACCCCCAGCAGGGTACGGCCGAAGCTGAGCGGGGTGAAGGCGATGTCCTCCAGGATCGGCGTCCGGTGCCCATGCGCGCCGGCGGCGTCCAGCAGGGCGGCGAACAGCGGGCGGTTGATGGGCCGGGTGGCGGCCTCCGCCGCCGCCATCACGTCGCCGAGGCGCAGGCCCAGGGCGCGGCGCCGGGCACGGCCCTGCAGCGCCGGGTCCACCGGCAGGCGAACCGGCGGCATGATCTGCAGGCGCACGCGCGGGAACCAGCGCAGCCGCAGCTTGCCGCCCATGCGGGAGAACCTGGAGTATTGCAGCCCGTCTATGCGGACCGGCACCACCACTGCATCGGCCTTGTCGGCGACCATGCCGGCGCCATCATAGACCTTCATCAGCCCGCCGGTCCGAGTGATGCGGCCTTCCGGGAAGATCACCAGCCGCGCACCACCCTGCACGGCGCGCACCATCTCGCGGGCGGCGTAGGGGTTGGTGGGGTCCACCAGCATGGTGTCCACCGGGGCCAGGAACGGACGCACCCACCAGGCCCGCGCGATAAAGGTGTCCACCGCAAAGGTCGGGCGCCCCGGCAGGAACGCTGCCAGCAGCATCCCGTCCAGCAGGCTGGTATGGTTGCAAACCACGACCGCGCGCTGGTCCGGCGGCGGCATGTTCTCCATCCCCACCAGCGTCACCCCGTGCAGGCGGCGGAAATAGCCTTGGAACAGCGCCCGCAGCACGTCCGCCGGCAGCAGCCGCACGATCCAGACTGCGACGCCCAGGTTCAGTAGCCCCGCGACGGCGAGGATCGCCGCCGGGCGCATCCCGGACCCGGCCATCGCCGCCAGGACGCCCGCGCCCACCACCATGAAGGCGGCGTTGCATATGTTGTTGGCAGCGATCATCCGCGCCCGGCCCGCCTCCGGCGACCGTTCCTGGATGATGGCATACAGCGGCACCGAGAACACGCCGCCACAGGCCGCCGCCCCCAGCAGGCAGGCCACCGCGCCCAGCCCGGCCGGCGAGGCCAGCATGGCCCAAGGCGTGTTCCAGCCTGCAGCCGCCGGCAGCCCGGACAGCGCCGCGAAGCCCCAGGTGAATACCGTCAGCAGCAGCGCCGCCAGCGGCACGTGCCGCGCCGACACCTCGCCATGCAGCAGCCGCCCCGCCAGGATGGACCCGGCGCCGACGCCGACCGCAAACCCGGTCAGCAGCAGGGTGATGACGCCGGTGCTGCCGTGGAAGTCCTGCTTGGCCATCACCGGGAACTCGGCCAGGAACACCGACCCTACCGTCCAGAACCAGGACAGGCCGAGGATGCTGAGCCAAACCGCCCGGTTACCACGGGCCGCGCGCAGCAGCGCCCAGGTCTCGGCGGCGATGTTCCAGCCGAGCCGCAGGCCCGGTGCGGCCCGCGGCGCCCGCGGCACCAGCAGCGCCGCGGCCAGCCCGCCCGCCGCGACCGCCAGCCCGGCGCCCGACGCCCAGTATGGCCCACCGTCCAGCCCGATCAGGATGCCGCCCAGCACGGTGCCGGCGAGGATGGCGCCGAAGGTCCCGGCCTCGATCAGCGCGTTGCCGGATAGCAGCTCGTCGCGCCGCAGGTGCTCCGGCAGGATGCCGTATTTCAGCGGACCGAAGAACGCGGCCTGCACGCCCAGCCCGAACAGCACCGCCAGCAGCACCGGCACGCTGTCCAGCAGGAAGCCCGCCGCGGCCAGCGTCATGATCGCCAGCTCGAACGCCTTGGTCCACCGGATCAGCCGGGACTTGTCCAGCTTGTCCGCCAACTGCCCGGCGACGGCGGAGAACAGGGCATAGGGCAGGATGAACAGCCCGCCCGCCAATGCTACCAGCCCCGGCGCCCCGTCCGCGCTGCGGAACACCACCAGCACCACCAGCGCGTTCTTGAACAGGTTGTCGTTCAGCGCCCCCAGCGCCTGGGCTAGGAACAACGGGAGGAAGCGCCGGGTGCGGAGAAGCGAGGAGCTCATTCCGCAACCATAGCGGGCTCAGGAACCTGCGCCAAATGCGCTGCCAGGCCGCAAAGCCGCCCAGCCGCAGCCCCTCCTACAAGCTGGCCGCAGCCTCGACAAGCAGCCCGCGCAGCCACTCGGATGCATGGTCCGACCCGTGGCCGCGGTGCCAGGCCATCGTGAGCGATACTGGCGGGCTGTCGTAAGGCGGGTCGAACAGGCGCAGGCCGCCGGCAGCGGCAGCGGCCAGCGCAGGGCGGCGCGGCACCAGGGCGGCCATGTCGGTCTGGCCGACGATGGCCAGCGCCGCGTTGCTGTCCGGCACGATCAGGCCGACCTTGCGTTCCAGCCCGATGGCGGACAGCGCACGGGTGAGAGCGCCGTCGTCGTCCTGCACGACCCAGCGTTCCAGGCCGTGCTCCACGACCATCCCGTCGGCGGTCGGCGCGTCCTCGTCCGTCATGCCGCGGACCAGATGCGGGATGGCGGCCAGGCGCGCCAGCGTCAGGGGACCGGCAGCCGCGGGATGGCCGCCGCGCATGACCCACACCATGCGGTCCTGCATCAGCTCCTGCACGGCCAGCCGGTCCGGGGCGCGGCCGAAGTAGGCGATGGCAAGGCAAAGGCGCCCGGCATCCAGCGCCTCCGTCACGTCGCCCATGCTGGGCCGCACCCGCAAGGTGACGCCTGGCGCCCCCGTGCGAAGCCGTGCCAGCACCGCCGGCAGCAGCACGGCGCAGGCATAAGCGTTGGCGAGCAGGGTGAAGCGCCGGGTGGACGTCGCAGGGTCGAACACCTCCTCCGCCAGGGCGGTATGCAGTTGCAGCAGCCCGGCGCGCAGGCGGGGCGCCAAGCTGCGGGCACGCTGCGTCGGCTCCATGCCGGCGGGGGTGCGTATGAACAGCTCGTCCCCCAACAGGTCACGCAGCCGGGCGACGGCGTGGCTGACCGCCGACTGCGTGACGCCCAGCCGGTCGCCGGCACGGGTGGTGCTGCGCTCCTCCATCATGGCGTCGAACACGCGGAGCAGGTTGAGGTCGAGCGTGGCGAAGTTCATCGGCAGTCCGATTCACCATGAACGGCGGTCATGGGCCGTGTGACGAGGTATCATTTGAAACGGGCGGCGGCGTTCCCGAGGTTGAGATCACGCCGCCTCGAAAGGCGGGACCTTAAAGTCTGGAGGATATCATGCGGAAGTTACTTCTGGTTGCGCCCTTCCTGCTCCTAGCCGGTGCCGCGTCCGCGCAGACCCCGCAATGGCAGTATGGTGCGGGGAACGGAGATGGGGTCCAGTATCAGGGACCTAAGCCGACCTATAGCTATGCCTACGGTCCCGGAAATGGTGATGGGGTCCAGTCAGGGGCGACCGCCCAAATGGGCTATGCGTATGGCGGCGAGAACCAGACTGGTGGAACGGTGCAGATGGCGCAGCCGCAACCGAGGCAGCAGACGGCGTCTCCGACTCCTTCCAAGCAAGCAAGGTCGGGCAACCATTCGTAATAATTAGACCCTCTAAACCTGTCCGGAACGCCTAATCCGGACAGGCTTCGCATATCGGAACAACGCCTGCACGTTCTGCGTATTGGATGCATATCTTTTTCATGCGATCCCAACTGATGGAAATCCGGTGTTCCGCTCCGTGATAAAGGGCAGCCTCGCAGGCTGGTTCTGATACATACCGCGTTGCGGCACGGGTTGCAGCGTTAGGCGGACACTGTTGCCGGCAAGAATATTGTGATGGCGGTGCCTTCTCCGAGTGTACTTTGGATTGCTGCATGACCGTTTAGCTGCCGCGTAAATCCGAAAACCTGACTCAATCCTAGTCCTGTGCCCTGGCCGATAGGCTTGGTCGTGAAAAATGGCTCGAACGCACTGGCCGCTACCTCGGGCGTCATCCCAGTGCCGGTATCGGAGACCGTTATCGTAATGAAAAGCCCTGGCTGCGCCTCCGGATTGCCAGCCAGGGCGGCTGCGTCCAGCGTAGCAGTGCCGGTAGTGACTTGCAGGTGGCCGCCCTCCGGCATGGCATCCCGGGCGTTGATGGCGAGGTTCAGTATCGCCGCCTCCAATTGCGCCGGGTCGGCGCGGCAAAGCGGCAGGTTTGCGGAGGGCGAGAAGGCGACGGCGACCGGCGCCCCAACAGCTTGACGGATCAGGTCGCCAAAGTTCGCCAGCAGCACATTTGCATCCAGTTCAACGACTTGCAGCGGCTGGCAGCGGGCAAAGGCCAGCAGGCTGCGCGTCAGCGCCGCACCACGCTGCACCGCCGTCACCGCCGTCCCCGCCAGGCGAATGACCTTCGCCCGGACCAGGTCGCCATCGGGCAGGTGGCTGGCGGCACGCTCGATCAGCTCCAAGTTGCCCATCACGACCGTCAACAGATTATTGAAGTCGTGCGCGACCCCGCCCGTCAACTGCCCGACAGCGTCCAGGCGCTGACTATGCCGGAGTTGCGCCTCCGCCGCTTGACGCTGCTGGCCTTCGCGGCGCAATTCCAGCAAAGCCGTCTGCTCTGCCCGCGCGCCGCGCAGGGCCAGTAGGGACACGCCCAGCAGCGTCAGCGCCGCAATTCCGGCAAACACGCCATACATGCGCGAGTTGCCGCGCCAGCGCTGCATGACCGCAGCCTCGTCCATGCCGAAAGCCACGTAAACGGGATATCCGGCAACCCGGCGGTAGGCATAGGTCCGGTCCACCCCGTCCATCTGCAGCCGCGCCTGAAACACTCCGCCCTCTGGCTGCTCTGCAATGTGCTGCATCAGAACGCTCCCGGGTGGGAGGTGCGTCAGGGCACTGGCGGGCTCGCGCGCCAGCACGGCGCCGTCGGCGCGAAGAAGCAGGGCCACGTGTGCCTGAGGCGGCGCGGTGTCATGGTAGAACCGGGCGAAGTAGGCCGGGCTGGCCGCGACGTGGATGGTGCCGCCGAAGCCGCCGTCCTCTCCTGTCCGTCGCCGGCTGATGGCGAACGATGGCTGCCCGGTGGACCGCCCGGAATAGGGGCCGCTGATGTAGGTGCCCGCCCCTTCCGTTTGCTGGGCCTGGAAGAAGTCATGCCCGGCAATGTTGGAGTCCAGACGCCAGGCTTGCGTTCCGGCGAGCGTGGCCCCGTCCGGTCCGGCGATCCAGGCGGACACCGCTTGCGCAAGCGGCGCCTTGACCCGCCGCATGAACTCGCTGGTGAAGGGCGAGGCGACCTCGGCAGGCGGCAGGCTGGCCACGCGCTCCTCGATGAGGGACAGCAGCAGCTCCTCGGTTTCGAACACCTTGCGGGC
>DASWOJ010000230.1:0-7519 GCA_036398775.1 Acetobacteraceae bacterium | reverse complement strand
TACCGTGAAATCTCGGCCTGGCGAGTACACCATGCCGAGTTTGGGCGTGGTGACCCTGCCATACGTCCTGTAGTCCTCGCTGCGCACCGCCCCGATCAGCTCAAGGCGATCCGCGCCGCGAACGCCCTGTCCCTGCCCGATCACCGGAACGCTCACTTCGGCGTAGGCAGACCGGCTGCTTTCGTCACCTGCCGCGACCGTCCTGTTACTGCTGATTCCGAGACTGAGATAACGGTTGTAGCGGTAGCCCGCACCTGCTGCCAGCCGTACATCCCCACCCGGAAGCGTAAGCAGTGGCCCCTCCACACCCACCTCGTAGGCGCGACTTGTGTTGCCGTAGGTTCCGATGCTATCGCTGGATACATTCCCGGTCTGCGTGCTGATGACCTGCTGGTGCGTGTAAGTCTTGTCCTTACCCAACGCAGCGCCAAACGTCATCGTCCAATCGCTGGATAGTTGCAGATCCAGGCCTGGCGATACCAACGTGGCATGCACCTCGGGCGTATCGTGGTAGTACAGCGTCGAATACGCCGTATCCATCCGCGCAGTGCGTTCGCTGCCCAGTGCGTCCACATGCAGCGTGAGGGCATCGCCTAATGACTGATGCAGGCTGAGCAGCCCACTGCGCGAGTCGCTTTCCTGCCACAGGGTTGCCGGCTGATACATCGGCCGGGCATAACTGCGCTGGTTAGCGGTGATCGGGTCGTTCTGGGATTTCTTGACCGTGGCAATCAGGCCGCCGGTGGACCAGGTGGTGCCGGTCGTGGCCGTGTATTCGCGCGTAACCAGCCCACCGTCGGTGGCAGCACCCATGCGTGCGCCCAACGCCAGGCCTTCAAAATCGGGCTTGAGGATCACGTTGACCACTCCGCCCACCGCATCGGCCCCATAGATGGCCGAGGCGCCATCGGGAACGATCTCCAGGCGCTCCACTGCCTCGACCGGGATAGAGCCAATGTCCACTCCCTGCAGCGCGCCACTGTAGGACATGCGCCGGCCATTGAGCAGAGTCAGCGTGGCATCCTGGCCCAGGCCGCGCAGGTTCATGCTGGACCCGCCAGTGATGTTGACGTTGCTACCGGTGACGTTGGCGCTGGCGGCCACCCCCGGATTCTGCCCACCCCCGAAATTCTGCGGAATGCTGCGAATGACCTCCCCTAGATCCGTGAAGCCCTCTTCCCGGATGCGCTCGCTGCCGATCGTGATCACCGGCGATGGCGACGTGCCGCCGCGAATGCGGGTGCCGGTGACCTGGATCGTTTCGAGCTCGTCGGTCGCGAGATCGGCGTTGGGCTTGTCGTCGACGGCATCGCTGCCGCGCGTCGATTCCATCGCAACGACCTCCTGTGCTGCCACGGTCTCCAGCGGCAGCAACGGCACCAACGCAGCAGCAAAGAGACTGCGTGCCAACGCCCGCCTGAAGCTGCCCAGGGGCATCCTCTCTCCCCCGCTGACGTCGTCCATGTCTGCCATCTGCAGCAACGGGCCGCCGCCGCGATGCGGCATGGCCTCCGTGCCTGGTCTAGCAAACGCCAACGCACAGGCCGGGTCCATTCCCCTCATCCAGCCCGTCGCTACAACTCCCCTATCGTTCACCATGCAATGTCCCCGATTAGTGCCCGGCATCCCCATGCCGGACGGTGGAAGAACTGGTCAGCCCGGCGGGCTGCAATTCACAGTCGGCAATATGCAACCACAAGTTGGCAAAGACGGCAACTTAAAGTTGCATATGTACGGATAGGCGTGCGCAACAATGCCCCGTACTTGCTCAGTGGCGTCAGGCGTGAGCGCTGGGCGACGATGACAAAAGGAATTTGGATGGCAGCACCCTACGAAAACTTCGCGGACCGCCTGCGGCAGACGCTGGACCGTGCTCATTTCGTGGATGGACGCGGAAGAACGAGTGCCCTGGCGACTCGCTACGCAGTAGCACGTGAAACAGCCCGCAAATGGCTTACCGGCCTTGCCCTGCCCGAGCTCAATCGCATCATCGAGCTTGCAAAGGACTTCAACGTCAGCTTCGAATGGCTCGCCACCGGCCGGGGCCAAGTGCAACTGGGTGTAAAGGAAACATCGGCCGTCTATCAGCGCCTCACCGGCAACGAGGACCGCATGCTCGTGGCCTTCCGCAAGCTGCCCGAGTCCAAGCGCCAATTGCTGGTGGAGTTCCTGTCCCACTAACGGGGTCGGGCTCACTTCCTACGAGAAGATCAGCAGCCGCCCTGACCCTGTCGCGGCTCCAAGCGATATCGGCCGCCACTGTGGCTGTGATGCTTGCCGGCATGGCGGGATTCTCACGCATTGATCTTCCGGAAATCTTTCAGCACCTGGTGCGGCGGGGGCCAGAAACCGTCAGGCCTCCTTCGCCAGTTGCTGGCGGGGCGGGGTGCGGGGCCACTGCACAGCGGCACTATCCGTGCGCGCAGGCTGCGACCGGAGAAGCGGACAGGTTCAGGGGCACAGGTGACTTCGGTAAAATGGTATGTCTTCATGCGCTCACTGCCGGCCAAGGGCGGACATAGTGATGCGCTTTTGCCCGTCCTCCCTTCTTTCTGCCCCGGTGGTGTGATCATGGCGTGCGACCTCACCTCGTCCATCCCCGGCAGCGGCGGGGTGGAAAGCCTCAACGTCGCCTCGGCGATTGCAGTGCTGCCGGCGCCATGAGCCAGAGCCAGCTGTCAGCCTGGTCCCTTGCAGGGACGCGGAATGATCGCGTCTTGCCCGTCGCGGTCGTGCTGGCGTTGATCTATGGCAGCGCGGCCCTGGCCATGATGCTGATGGCGCCCAAGGTGCCGTATGCCGATGTATGGCGCTTTCTTGGCCACTTTCTGCAGGCTGGGTTTCCGCAGGATGTCGTGACGCCGGACAACGGCCATCATGAGCTGCTGCCCAATGTAGTCCGAGTCCTGGAACTGCGATTGCTAAAGGGCGGGCAATGGCTGCAGACCGGGTGCGGCATCGCCTTGCTCGCAGGCACCCTGCTCGTCTCAGGTCGCTCCATCAGGACGTTGCCGCAGCCACATCTGCGTTCGGCCGCGTGGCTGGCCGTGCTGATGGGCCTGTGTTGGCTGGGCAACGCGCGCGCGCTGGGGCACGCCAATGAAACCGTGCACGCTTACGCAGTCACGCTGTTTCTGATCTGCGGAATCACGGCGCTTTCGTGCCGGACGGGAACTACGGCCGGCGCGTGGATTGCCGGGATGTGCGGCCTGGGCGCAGCGTTCTCGTTTGGCAGTGGAATTGCAGTGTTCGCGGCCTTCTTCGCGGTATTGCTGTTGCGTCGCAGTTCGTGGCGGTCATGGTGTGTGCTGGTGGCTATGACGCTGCTGACTGCGTGGCTGCTGCATTGGACGGGTGGTTCCGCAAGCAGCTTGTCCATCGCTCCGGTCGCACAGGGCCGCGACTTGCTGCGCTGGCTGGCGGGTCCTGCTATCTATGGCGCCTGGCCAGCGTTGGATCCTGCCGTCGCAGCACATGTGCCTGGTGTCTTGCGTGGCCCCGTCCTGGAGGTCGCAGAGGCTTACCAGCGCATGGCAGGTCCGGTGATGCTGGCGCGTTGGCCGCATCTGCTGATCGGGATATGCGGACTAGCCTGGTGGGTAGCCATGGCGGTGCGAACGTGGGCCAACCCCGCGCGTACCGGGCTGCTGGGCGTCGGCATGAGCACGTTCGCTCTCTGCGTGGGCTTGCTGATCGTGGTCGTGCGCCATACGTACTTCCAGACTTATCCTGAGCAATTGCTTGCGACGCGCTACGTCGTGTGGTCCAGCCTGTTCTGGAGCGGACTGCTGCTGGCCACCGTGGCACATGCACGTCGCGGCAAGCGGGAACTGATTGCGGTGTGCTGTCTTGGGATAGCGTTGCTTCCCAGCCAGGTCTGGATGTGGCAGTTGAGCAGCAGTTTGCGCCAGGTCGCCGGACAGACCGCACTGGCGGCGACCATCGGGGTGGTGGACGCCGAAATGAATCTCGGCGAGAACGTGCCGCTGGAAATCCAGCGCGCGGTACCTCTGTTGCGTGATGCGCATTCCGAAATGTTCGCTTGGCCAGAGGCGGAAGAGCTCGGAGCGCCATTGAAGGCTGCAGATACCGGGGTCGTTGCCGCTGAAGGCATTGAGGTGCATGTAATCAATAATCGCCTTGGTGCACCGGCACGTCGGATCACGTTCAAAGCCCGGTCCAGCAGCCGCCGGCTGTTACTGGTGGACGCGGATGGCATCGTGCGCGGCCTTGCCGAGCGCCAGGTCTCCGCAGCACCAGACCATTGGATTGGCTGGATGGAGGGCGGAACTGAGCGGCCCTCGCCATCCGTTTACGCGCTAACGGCGCGCCAACCGCACTAACGGGGTCCGCACTAACGGGGTCAGGTTCACTTCCTACGAGAAGATCAGCAGCCACCCTAACCCTGTGACGATTCCAAGCGATATCGGTCGCTACGTGTGCCTGCAATGCTTGCCGGCATGGCCAGACTTGCACGCATCGATCTTCCGGATATTCCTCAGCACCTGGTGCAGCAGGGGGCAACCATTTGCCCGCACGCCCTTCACGCTGGCATGCATGATCCGACTCAATCGCGCCGATCTTTACGACCGGCGCTGACCGGGGTCAGAGTGCACTTTCCCTACCTTGGAATCCGTTACGTCCGATAGCCGGCAATCAGGCCGGCACGCGAGGCTGCCTGACATCTCGTCACGGACAGACTCGATGGCTCGCCAACCTCGTCTCGATCTTCCCCACATTCCCCAGCATGTCGTCCAGCGCGGCAATGACCGGCAACCTTGCTTCTTCGCCGAGATCGATCACCAGCGCTATCTGCAGGATCTGCACGAACTGAGCCTCGAACTCGGATGCCGGCTGCATGCGTACGTGCTGATGACGAACCATGTCCACCTGCTTATGACCTGTAGCCAAGCCGGTGCCATCGCCAAGCTGATGCAATCGCTCGGCAGGCGCTACGTGCGCTACATCAACGACCGCTATCACCGCACCGGCACCCTGTGGGAAGGACGCTACAAATCCTGCCTCGTGGACAGCGACGACTACCTGCTGCGCTGCTACCGCTACATCGAGCTGAACCCCGTTCGGGCGGGCATGGTCGCCGATCCAGCCGACTATCGCTGGTCAAGCCATCGAACCAACGCGATGGGCGAGCACGATCCGCTGGTTCACCCGCATCACCGGTACCTGATGCTCGGCACGACAGAGGGTGATCGACGGAAGGCATACCGAGAACTCGTCGTGGCCGGCACCGAGGCCAGCGAGATCGAAAAGATTCGCCTCACCCTGCAGCGTCAACATGCCCTGGGCAACGACCGCTTCCGCACTGCCGTCGAACGTCAGCTAGGCCGGCGTGCAGGCCCAGCCAAGATTGGGAGACCAGCTAAGATTGGATGACGGCACAAGAAACCGAAGGGAAGATAGGAAAGTGCACTCTGACCCCGGTTTCCATCAACTGACCGGAGAAATGCCATGTACACCTACCAGCATGCCGCCACCGAACGGCTCGACATCGCCTATCTGGAATGGAATCCACGGGCAGACCGAACGGCCGTCCTGCTGCACGGCTGGCCGGACAGCCCCGAATGCTGGAAAGCCGTGGCGCCCGTCCTCGCCGAAGCGGGCTACCGCGTGCTGGCCCCGGCGCTGCGCGGCTTCGCGCCGACGCGGTTCCGCGACGCCGCCACGCCGCGCAGCGGGCAACTGTCGGCACTGGGGCGCGACCTGCTGGACTTCATCGACGCGCTGGCGCTGGAGCATCCCGCCTTGATCGGCCACGACTGGGGTGCGCGGGCGGCGGCCAACGCCTGCGGCCTGCGGCAGGACGTGGCCTCGCACCTGGTGCTGCTGTCGGTGGGCTACGGCACCAATGCCCCGGACCAGCCGATGTCGCTGCAACAGGCACGCAACTACTGGTATCACTGGTTGATGGCCACGCCGCGCGGCGCGCGCGTGGTGCGGGAAGAACGCGAGGCATTCACCCGCATGATGTGGGACACCTGGGCGCCCGAGGGCTGGTACGCGCCGGCCGACTTCGACGAAGCGGCACGGGCATTCCAGGGCGAGGACTGGGCCGAGGTCGTGCTGCACTCCTACCGGCATCGCTGGGGCTTCGCCGAGGGCGACCCGGCCTATGCCGAAGACGATGCGCGTCTGTACCCGGCGCCCGTGCTCCCGGTGCCGACGCTGGTGCTGCATGGCGGCGCGGATACCTGCAACCATCCCGACACGTCCCTGGGCCGGGAGGCATTCTTCCAAGGCCGCTACGAACGGCAGGTGCTCGATGGCATCGGCCACTTCCCGCAACGCGAGGCCCCGCAAGCCGTGGCCGACGCCATCGTGCGGTTCTGCCAGCCCGCATGAGTCCCGTTCCTCGACGCGCGGGCAAAGCCTCACGTTCTCCGTTCCTGCAGGAACGCAGAGGGATGGGGATGGATTCGCTTACCGTGAACTGTCGACAGCGAAACGTTGCAGTGATGGAAAGTGCACTCTGACCCTGGTTTCCGGAAGTAACAGGGTCAGGTTGGAGTGGCCCCGTTACTCCAGGGCCGACCACTTGGAGCATCGAGTGATGCCTCAACTTTCTTTCTTTGCGGCCGATAAGCTTGCAGTAGCAATCAAAATTAGAGGGAAGGCTCCATGGATTGGATTAGTTTTTTGACGCGCGATGTAGCGATTTGGTCAATCATCGGCATCTCAGTAGCCGCAATTATAATATGCTGGCGCGTGGGCTCGTTCCATCCGGTCAATGTCCGCCTGCTACGCTTCTTTATCGCAAAAGACGAAGTCGAAGACCCAATCATCAAAAAGAGCCTAGCGGATCAAACCGCCTTGGTCAGCTTTCGGATGACACATGGGGTTAAGGCACGCACTCTTCTCGATGCGCAAAAACTCTCAGAATTCTCCAATAAGAATAATATTCCATTGGATCTGATTGGACGCACTGGCTGGGCATTCAATTTAAAGACCCTAACCCTCAATCCCAATCGCGTGCCTCACGCCGCATGGCTAGCGGTCCCCGGCATACTTTTGCTGGTGTTGATCCTCGCCACCGCTGTTTTCTCGGCAGTGGCCGCGAGCAGTAACCTGCTTGTCTCGCTCAAAATGACTGACACTTGGCTATGGCTGTCCCAAGAAGACGCCCGCCTTGTTCGACCTTTCTTCTTTGGTGACAGAGCGACAATCGACAAGGCATCTTGCAATTCAGGGCAAGCCACTACTGAGGCACCGGCTGGGTTCCACAAAGGTGATCGCAAAATTCTTTGTGGCATTTGGGCGGACCCAAGGCTCAAAATTCACTTTTCAAAAGAGGTGCCAAAGCAGCGAAGCACGTTCTTTGTCGCGGCAGCCATTTTTGCTTGGTATGCATATATGAGCTTTTCGCTTCTGCGCGAGTGGCTGGCTCAAAGAGAGTTGAGGGATCTGTTGGATGAGATTCAGATCGATAGTCGGCCCTGAAGAACTCCGCAGCATCTTATAGATCAGGCGACGTCCCCCCGCCTTGAGTAGCGGTCTGCTTTAG
>DASWOJ010000229.1:0-15372 GCA_036398775.1 Acetobacteraceae bacterium | reverse complement strand
CGCACCTTCCGCCGCAAGGTGCAGGAGCTGATGCTGACGCTGTGGCTGGAGCATAGCTTCACCAAGACGGAGATACTCGAGATCTGGCTGAACCGGGTTTACCTCGGCAGCGGGGCCTGGGGGATGGATGCGGCGGCGCGGCAGTATTTCGGGGTGTCGGCGCGGCGGCTGAACCTTTGGCAGTCCGCGGTGCTGGCCGGGGTGCCTCGGGCGCCCAGCCGGATCAATCCCCGGGCCGATCCTACCGCCGCGGCGGCGCGGGGACGGGACGTGCTGGCGGCGATGGCGGATACCGGGGTCATCACGGCAACGGAGGCCGAGACGGCTTGGGCCGCGATCTCGTTCCCGCCGCGGCCGGCGACGGCGGGGTGGTTCGCGGACTGGGCGGCGGAGGCTTCGGCGGCGGTGATCCCGCCGGGGGCGGATGCGGTGCTGCACACGACGTTGGACAGCCGGCTGCAGGGGGTGGTGGAGGCCCGGCTCGGGGCGATGCTGGATGGGCCGGGGGCGGCGTTGGGGGTGGGACAGGGGGCGGTCGTGGTGATGGACGCGGCGACCGGTGCCGTGCGGGCGATGGCTGGGGGGCGGGATTGGCGCACCAGCCCGTATAACCGTGCCATTGCGGCGCGGCGGCAGCCGGGGTCGGCGTTCAAGGCATTCGTCTGGCTGGCGGCGCTGGAAAGCGGGATGCGGCCGGAGAGCACGGTGCTGGATGCTCCGCTGCGGATCGGCGGGTGGTCGCCGGGAAACTTCGACGGGACGTATCGCGGGGAGATCACGCTGGAGGAGGCGCTGGCGTATTCGGTCAACACGGCGTCGGTGCGGCTGATGCAGCGGGTGGGCGGGGCGCGGGTGGTGGCGGGGGTGGCGCGGCGGCTGGGGGTCGCGGATGCGCTGCCGGCGGATTTGTCGCTGGCCCTTGGGACCGGGGAGGTCGGGGTGACGGAGATGGCAGCGGCCTATGCGGTGCTGTTCAACGGGGGGATGGCAGTGACTCCGCACGGGATCGAGGCGGCGGAGGCCGACCGCAAGGCGGTGCCGGTGCCGCATCCGGCGGCGGAGCGGCTGGTGGATGCCGGGCTGGCGGCGGACATGGTGCGGATGATGGGGGCGGTGGTGTCGCGGGGCAGCGGCAAGGCGGCGGCAGTGCCGGGGCGGTTCGTGGCGGGGAAGACGGGGACGACGCAGGATTACCGGGATGCCTGGTTCGTTGGGGCGGTGGGGGTTCCGGGTGTTGCAGGTGGGACGGTGATTGCGGTTTGGATGGGCAATGATGACGGGCGGCCGATGAAGGGGGTCACGGGGAGCTCTCTGCCGGCTCGGTTGTTCCGGGAGGTGGCGGCGGAGGTTCGGTGAGGGGGTGGGACGCAGATGCCTGGCCCCGGCGCTCCGGGTCACAGGCTGCAAGCTCCGCCTTCGACACCTTGGTCATGGTCATCTTCCAGGTGGTGGCTTTGGACGGGACGTAGGCCAAGGCATGCCAAATCCACATGCAGCCAGTGCCGGTGCGCCAAGCCGGCTGGCGCGGTCAGCCGCATGCGCCGTTGCCGGCGGGGCTGGGGCGTGCGGGCCGGGATGTGAATGTTGGGTTGGTGCGGGCTGGCGGACCTGTTCCAAGTGGGGTCCTGCGGTGGTGCGGGATGCGGTGGCTGACCGGTTTTGCCGGAGGGTTGGCGGCAGGCGCGTGCGCGAACCCGTTGGCTCGGCTGGCCGGGATTCCAGGATGGAAGGCTGCGGCGCCGATGCCGTCGCCTAGCCCGGCCGCGCATACGGCCGTTGCCGACGGCAAGGGCGGCTGCGGCAGGCCGAGCCCCGTTGGACCAACTCCAGAATGTTGCGATATGTTCCTCACATCTTCGTGAGAAGCGTGTTAGGAATTGTCCCAGGCGGCCCGCCCGGGCGCCAGCCGATGCGGAAAGATCCTGATGACTGCACCAACATGGGCCGGCGCACGGGCAGCCACGGTCGCAACGGACCCGCCTGCACCCAGCCAGCGGCGAGCTGCGATGGGGCTGTGCCTGTTGGCCGTGGCCGCGACGGCCTGCCTGCTGCCGGTGGCCGCCCGGCCTGGACCGGTCCTGCCGGGCTTCGTCCTCATCAATCAAACCGGGCTGATCGTTGCCTATGCGCTCAGCGCCTGGGTGCTGTTCAGCCAGTTCCGGCGCGCACGCTCGCTGCCGCTGCTGTTGATTGCCGGGGGCACGCTCTATACCGCGGCGATTGTTGCGCTGCAGCTGCTCAGCTTTCCCGGCGTGGCCGGCGGCGGACGGGTGCTTGGCGCCGGGCCGGAGACGACGACCTGGCTGTGGACGTTCTGGCACCTCGGGCCGCCCTCCTGCGCCCTGGCCTATGCGCTGGCGCTGCGGCGAGAGCATCCGGTGCTGGTCGCTCCGGCACGCGCCGGACCGGTTGCCGCGGGTGCGGCGGCGGCGGCGCTGGCGGCGGCAGGGGCGGCGGCGCTGGCGGCAACGGCCGGGCTGCCGTGGCTGCCGCACCAGGTCATGGGGGATGACAATTCGGCGGTGACGACCTCGGGCGCCGGCCTGGCGATGCAGGCGCTCGCGGCGGCGGCATTGGCGGCGCTGTGGTGGGCAACGCGGCGGCGGGCTTCCGTGCTGGACCTCTGGATCGGCGTCTCGCTGGTCCTGCTCATGCTCGACAACGTCCTGACCATGGCTGGCGGGCCGCGCGGGTCGGTCGGATGGTATGCCGGGCGGATGGAGGCGATGGTGTCGGCCTTCGTCATCCTGTGGGCCTACCTGCACGAGGTGGACGCCCTGCGCGCCAAGGCCGAGGCGGCGGCGGACGAGGCGGCCCGCGCCAGCGCGGCGCTGCGGCAGGCGCAGAAGATGGAGGCCATCGGCCGGCTGACGGGCGGGGTGGCGCACGACTTCAACAACCTGCTGACGGTGGTCACCAGCGGCTTCGAGATGATACGCCGCCGGCCGGACGACCGGGAGCGGGTGCTGACGATGGCCGAGGCCGGGATGGAGGCGGCGCAGCGCGGCGCCCGCCTGACGCGCCAGCTCCTGACCTTCGCCCGGCGGCAGGACCTGCGTCCGGAGACGGTGGACCTGAACGCCTCCCTGCGCGACTTCGAGCCGCTGGCCCGGCGCGTCGTTGGCGAGGCCGTGCAGTTGAAGCTGGCCCTGGATCCGGCGGCGCACTCCGCCTGCATAGACCTCAGCGAGTTCGAGTCTGCGGTGCTGAACCTGGTCGTGAACGCGCGCGACGCGTTGCCGCAGCAGGGCGGGCGCATCGAGGTCGGCACCCGCAACGCCGAACGTGACGGCGGGGATGGGTTGCCGCCGGGGAGCTACGTCGTGCTGGCGGTGGCCGACAACGGGTCCGGCATGGATGAGGCGACGCGCGCCATGGTGTTCGAGCCGTTCTTCACCACCAAGGAGTTCGGCAAGGGGTCCGGGCTTGGGCTGAGCCAGGTGCATGGGTTCGCCCGGGCGGCGGGGGGCACGGTGGAGATCACGTCGGCGCCGGGCCAGGGCACGACCGCGGAGGTCTGGCTGCCCCGGGCCGAGGGCGTCGCGCCCGCGGCAAGCAGCGCCGGCCCGGCCAGCGCACTGCGTCATGCGGAGGCGGGGGAAACCGTGCTTGCGGTCGAGGATGAGGCCGCGGTGCTGACCGCGGTGATCGAGAACCTGGCCGATCTCGGATACCAGGTCATTCCGGCGCGGGACGCGGCGGAGGCGCTGGAGCTGCTGCACGGCGAGAAGCGGGTGGACATCCTGTTCTCCGACATCGTGATGCCTGGCGGGATGAACGGGGTGCAACTGGCGGTGATGGCGGAGCGGCTGCGGCCGGGGCTGCGGGTGGTGCTGACCTCCGGCTATGCCGGCGACTTGCTGGCCCGCGAGCACAGCGTGCCCGGCGACCTGCCGGTTCTGGCCAAGCCTTATCCGCGGGACCAGCTTGCCGAACGCCTGAAGCTGGCGCGCTGCCCCGGCGGGTGAGCGGCTGACGTCACCGGCCCAGCGCCTCCAGGTCCAACCGACGCAGGCCCGGCGCCCGCAGCGCGGTCACCACCACCACCCCGAGCGTCACCAGGCCGCCGGCCCACACGGCCGCGGGCGCGCCCAGCAGGCTGGCCGCCACGCCGCTCTCGAACGCGCCCAGCTCGTTCGACGAGGACAGGAACACCAGGCGGACCGCGGCGATGCGGCCCCGCATGGCTTCCGGCGACGCGAGCCGCAGGATGGCGCGGCGGATCACCACGCTCACCCCGTCGCACAGGCCGGCCACGAACAGCGCCGCGATGGACAGCGGGAGGGAACGCGACAGGCCGAACAGCACCATCGCCACGCCGAACCCGGCGATCACGCCATGCAGCACCATCCCGGCCCGGCGGGGCGGCACCAGCCGGGTGGCGAAGGCCGCCGCCGTCAGGGACCCCGCCGCGCCGGCCGAGCGGAGCAGCCCGAACCCGGCGGGTCCGGCGCCCAGGATGTCCGTCGCGAACACCGGCAGCAGGGCCGTCGCACCGCCGAAGAACACCGCGAACAGGTCCAACGCCATGCTGCCGAGCAGGACCTCGCTGCGGAACACGAAGGCCACGCCCTCGCGGATGGACCGCCACACTCCGGCGCCTCCGTCCGCCGTTTCCGGCACCGGCGCTTCCGGCACTCCCGCCGCCATGGCGGCGACGGAGGCCACGAGCAGCGCGGCCAGGGCGGCGTAGGTGCTGGATGGTCCCAGGCCTGCCCAGGCCAGGCCGCCCAAAGCCGGGCCGAGCATGGATGCGGTCCGTCCGGTGGTGGCCAGCAGGGCGAGGCCGCGCAGGAGTCCGGCCACGGGCACGACATGCGCCTCCAGGCCGGACAGCGCCGGGTCGGCGAAGGCGCCGATGGCGCCGGTCAGCACCGCGGCGGCGAACAGGACCGGGAGCGCGTGGCCGCTTCCGGCGGCAGCGGCCAGGGCCGCCGCGAGCAGCGCCAGCGCCGCGGTGCCGAGCAGGACGATGCGCCGCCGGGGCAGCCGGTCGGCGACGTGGCCGCCATACAGCACCAGGGCGATGCCTGGCGCGGCCTCCGCCAGGCCCAGCCAGCCCAGGTCCAGCGGGTTGCGCGTCAGCTCGTAAACCTGGAATCCCAGCAGCACCTTGAGGGCGGACGACGCCAGCCGCTCCAGCGCGTTCGCGGCCAGGAAGGCGGAGAAGGCCAGGTTGCGCAGCATAGGCGGTGCGGCGGGCGTCACGTCGGCCAGGGGGCAGGCGCCTTCCTGGGTTGGTGAGACTGCCGTCGTGAGCCGCCCTTGCGGCGCGGCAGTCCGGGTGCTGGCGTGCCGGGCCGCTGCGCCCCTGCGAAGGGCGGCGGCACGCGGCGGCCCGGCCCGGCCGCGGTTGCGCCGCGCGGGATCATCCGATGCGCATCAGGCCGGCGCCCTCGGCGTCCAGCCATCGCGTCGCGGCGCGGCGGTGCGGCGTCAGTTGCCCGACCAGGGTCCAGAACGCCCGGCTGTGGTCCATGTGGCGGAGGTGGGCGACCTCGTGCGCCGCCACGTAGTCCTGCACGTCGGGGGGAGCCATCACCAGGCGCCAGTTGAACATCAGCGTGCCATCGGCGGTGCAGCTTCCCCAGCGGGTGCGGGTGTCCTTGACGACGACGCGGCGGGGCCGGAGGCCAGCCGGCTCCGCCTTGGCGAGAGCCTGGGCGGCGAGGCGGCGGCGGGCCTCGGCGCGGAGGAAGTCGGCGGCGCGGCGGCCCAGGAACTCGGGCGCGCCGGCGACGTGCAGGGTGCCGGCGTCCAGCCAGGCGCCGACTGCGCCAGGGGCATGGCGGATGCTGTGCGGGGCGCCGTGGATGGGGACGGTGGCGCCGTCGCGCAGCAGGATGGGCTGGGGCAGGCGGGCCAGACGTTCCGCGACCCACCCCACGTTGTCCAGCAGCAGCGCCCTGCCGGCGGCGGCGGCGGCGCGGGGCGGCAGGGTGATGACGACCGCGCCGGAGCGCGGGTCTATCCGCAGGCTGATTTTGCGGGCACGCGGGCTGCGGCGCCACTGGACCGGGGCGGGGCCGCCGGGGAGGGCGACGGTTTCGGGGCTGGGGAGCGGCATGGCGGCAGGATGGGCGACAGGCGCACGCCCGGCAATGTTTTCCGCCTGCTTCCTTGCGAGGAAGCGGGGTGCGCGAGGGCCGGGGCGGGGCGGCCGCAAGACCCGGTCACCCCGGCGCATCTCCGGAGGGGGATGGCGATGCAAGCACCTCGGCGTCCCGGTCGGCGCCGCGGGCCAGGGCGGCGGCGAGGCGTGCGGCGACGGATTCGCGGTAGTGCAGCGGGTCCCAGTAGTTCGACCGGTCCGCCGTGATCGCGCTTGGCACCATGAAGTCCAGCACCGATGCTCCGCGCGCTGCGGCCATCCCTGTCGCGGCCCGCTTGCACGCGGCCCACCATGCCGCGGTCTGGCTGCCTGGCGCGCCCTGCTGGCTGATGTGGTTGGGGGTGAAATAAAGCATCACCCGGGTATCCGGCGGCAGCGGCGCCAGGGCGTCGTGCAGCATCGCCATGGCCGGGAAGGCGAAATGCTGCCCCTCGGCGGCCGGCGATGCATCCACCGCCGGCCAGCGGGCGAAGGCGGCGTCCACCCGGGCAGGGTCATAGGCGGAGTCGTCCGGCACGAACCTGGTGTAGCCGTCCAGGCCATAGCGGCGGCGATGCCAGCCGACCAGGACGGCGAACTGGTTCGCTGCCTCCTGCACGGCGTAGGGGGTCAGCATATGACGGTAGGCGGGCCATAGGCTGGCGCCATACATCCATTCCGGGAACGGCCGGCCGGTGGTGCGGATGATGGCGGGCTGGCACCATTCGGTGTCCAGCCCGACGATGATGGCGCGTGGCGCCGGGTGGGCGCGCAGGAATACCTGCAGCATCCGGGTCTGCTCCCAGGCGGTGGCGCTGTTCATGGACAGGTTGACGAAGCGCGCGCCGAATTCTGGGTCGAGCTGCGCCGGCTGCAGCAGGCGGGAGGTGGAGGTGCCGAACACCGCCGAATCGAAGCGGGGACTGCGCGCCAGCGCCGGAAAGGAGAATCGGGCATTGGTGCTGATCGGCACCCGCCGGGCCGGCGGCGACAGCGGCAGCGTATCCCAGGGGTCCACCAGCGCGACGAAGCCCCACAGCACCGCCACCACGCCCAACGCCGTCAGCAGCATGGTGCGGAAGGCGCGGCGCCAGGCAGCCGGGTCCGGGGTGGGACCGG
Source organism: Acetobacteraceae bacterium (assembly GCA_036398775.1). Taxonomy (GTDB): domain Bacteria; phylum Pseudomonadota; class Alphaproteobacteria; order Acetobacterales; family Acetobacteraceae; genus DASWOJ01. The sequence continues at coordinate 8,162 of DASWOJ010000229.1, read as the reverse complement.
CATCCGGGGAGGGGTCAGAACTGGAAATAGATGAACTCGTTCGGCAGCCGCCCGCCCGTGAGCAGGAGCAGCCCGGCCAGCGCCGCGCCGGCTGGCAAAGCCATCCAGGGCGAGGGGCGCCACCGGCCAAGGGCCGCGGCCTGGCTGGTGGGGCCGGTCAGCGCGACGGCGGCGGCCAGCATCAGGAGCGGCGCTTCGACCTTTGCGCGGCCGACGCCGTGCAGGCCGGCCATCCCGGAGAGCACGTGCAGGGCGGTGGTGAAATCCGGGGCGCGGAAGGGCACCCACGCCGCGGTCACGAACAACAGGGTCAATGCCCATCCCAGTCCCGCTGGCAGCCGCAGGCCGCGCCGGTCCCAGGCTCCGTTCACCGCCAGCGCCAGGCCATGCAGCCCGCCCCAGGCGACGAAGGTCCAGGCCGCGCCGTGCCACAGCCCGCCGAGCAGCATCGTCAGCAGCACGTTGCCTGCCTGCGAGCCGCGCCGGCTGCCGCCAAGGGGGATATAGATGTAGTCGCGGAGGAAGCGGGACAGGGTCATGTGCCAGCGGCGCCAGAACTCGCGGATGGTGGCGGCGCGATACGGGATGTCGAAGTTGAAGGGCAGCCGCAGGCCGAACATCAGCGCCAGGCCGATGGCCATGTCGGAGTAGCCGGAGAAGTCCAGGTAGATCTGCAGCGCATAGCCGGCGGCTGCGGCCCAGCCCTGGGCAAGGTTGAGCGGCCCGGCCGCGGCCTGCGCGAACAACTGGTCCGGCAGGGGCGCCAGGCTGTCGGCCAGGGCGGATTTCTTGGCGAAGCCGATGGTGAACAGGGCCAGGCCGCGCGACAGGTTCTCCCACATGGCGGGTCCGTGCGGGTCGCGGGCGAATTGCGGGATGATCTCGTTGTGGCGCACCAGCGGGCCGGCGATCAGTTGCGGGAAGAAGGTCACGAAGGCGAAGAAGTCGAGCAGCCCATAGACGTGCCGGTCGCCGCGGCGCAGGTCCACGAGGTAGCTGATCTTCTGGAAGGTGAAGAACGATACGCCCAACGGCAGTATGATCCCGAACGGGGTGAAGGGCGTGCCCAACGCCGCCGCCAGGTTGGCGCCGAGGAAGTCCGCATACTTGCAGACTCCCAGGACGCCAAGGTTCAGCGCGACGCCCAAGCCCAGGATGGCCCGGCGGCGGCGTGCCGCTGCCCACCAGCGCACGACCAGCCAGTTGGCCAACGTGAGGCCAACCAGCGCCGGGACGAACCGCGCATCCCAGAACGCATAGAACGCCAGGGATGCCGCGACCAGCACGGCCTGGCGGCCCGCATGGCTGCGCGCGGCATAGAACAGTCCCAGCGCCACGGGCAGGAAACCCAGGACGAAACCCTGCGTATTGAACAGCATTCCGGCACCTTGAACAGCATTCCGGACCCATGCCCAAAACCGCACTTGGCCGCGGCTCCGGGACGTGGGCATGCTAGCTACAGGCCGTAGCGTTGACAGGCCACCCCCGGAGGCGTCCCGTGCCGCAGATGCACCCGTCGCATATCCTGCTTGTTGAGGATGAACCGCTGCAGCGCGAGCTGATCTCGGAGTCGCTAAGCAGCGCGGGATACGAGGTCACCGCCACCCGCACCGGTGACGAGGCGGCGATCCTGCTTGCCGACCGCGACCGGTTCGACGCGCTGCTGACCGATATCTCGATCCCCGGGCGCATAGACGGCATCGGGCTGGCCGAGCACGCGCGGCAGGTGCATCCCGACCTGCCGATCCTGTTCGTGTCCGGGGGGGCTGCCAACCTGCTCAGGGCCGAGGCGCTCGCGCCGCCCACGGCCTGCATGAGCAAGCCGTTCGAGGCGATGGCGCTGCTGCGGGCCATCGGGCTGTTGATTGGGACGGAGTGACCCCGGCCAGGCCCTATAAGGGGTGGTCAGCCTCCATTGCGAGCCGGGCGCGCGGCAGCACAGGACGGCAAGGGCGTGCTGGCCGATGCTGGATTGCCGGGCCGCTGCGATGCCCGGCGTGAAGGATCAGAGCAAGGGGCCGACGGCATGAGCTGACCTGGCGGCCCTGCATCCTTTTAGCCCGGGGCGCATCCTTTGGGCACGTCCTCTGGACACGTTTGGGCACGTCCTCTGGACACGTTCTTCGGGCGTTTCGGCTTGGCAGCGCCTTTACCCGATGGAAACGCTGGCGGCGCATCCTGCGCCGGCCCGGCCCTCCTGTCCGGCATGGGCTGGAGGCTGGCCGTGTCCCCCCGCAACACCTTGCTTCACCGCCGCTTCAGCTTGCTGCCGCGCACTCTTTTGCTGCGCCTGGCAGTGCTGATGCTGGTGGCGACGGGGCCGATGGTCGCGGCGCTCGTGCTGGCCGCAATGGCGGATGGCCGCCGGGTTGTCGAGGCTGCGGGCGAGCAGGTGGTGCAGATGGCGCGCGTTGCCGCGGAGCAGCAGGGCGACACGCTGCAGGAGGCGATCAGCATGCTGCACGTCCTGGCCCGGGTCGGCGCCGTGCAGGAGCCGCGGGCCGGAGGGTGCGAGGACCTGCTGCGCAACGTGGCGGCGGATCACCCGCGGATAGACGCCATCGTGGTGACGCGCAGGGACGGGACCGTCACGTGCGGCAGCCGCCCCGGCGCCAACGGGCTGGACGCTGGGGACCGGCCGTATTTCCGCGAGGTCATGGCTGATGACGGAGCCAGCGCGGCGCTCAGCGGCCTGACAATCAGCCGGGTGTCCGGCAAGCCGACGGTGTTCGTGGCGGTGCCCATCCGTGCCGGCGGGGTTAAAACCGGCGCCGTGATCGCATCGCTGAACCTGACCTGGTTCACCCACCTGGGGGAGCGGCTGCCGTATGGCGGGGACGAGCTGCTGCAGGTGCTGGATAGCCGCGACGGCTCCATCATCGCCCGCGCGTCCGACCGCTCCGCCAGGATCGGGCAGGCTGTGCCGGGCCATCCCGTGCTGCGGGCGCTGCGTGAGATGCCGATGGGCGGCTCGGTCGTGGGTCCGGACCTGGACGGCGCCAGGCGGGTCTTCGGCTTTGCGCCGCTGCCCGGCCGCGGCGGCAGCATCGTCATCGCCGTCGGCCTGCTGGAGGCGGAGGTGCGGCGGGAAGCGGACCTGCGGTCGGGCTATGCGCTGGCGGTCGCGCTGGGGGCGGTGGCGTTCGCGGTGCTGGCGGGCTTGCTGGCGGCGCAGCACGCGCTGCTGCGTCCGATACGCAGCCTGGCAATGGCGGCGCATCAGGTGGGCGGCGGGAACCTGCACGCGCGGGCGGCGATGGGGCGCGGCGCGGCGCGGGAACTGCGTGCGCTTGCATCGGCCTTCGCCCGCATGGCCCGGCGCCTGGGTGAGCGGGACGACCGCATTGCCGGCATGGGTCGGCAGCTCGCCGCCAGCGAGGCGCATCACCGGCTGCTGGCGGACACCGCGACGGACGTGATCGCCCGGTTCGACCTGCAATTCCGCCACGCCTACGTGTCGCCATCGTGCCACGAGGTGCTGGGATACCGGCCTGAGGAGCTTGCGGGGCGGCACCTGTCCGAGGTCGTGATGCGGGATGACTGGGCGGAGGTGGATTCGTCGCTCGTGCTGCCGTTGATCGGCGGGCAGTTGGCGGTGCGCGTCACCTACCGTGCCCTGCGCGCCGATGGCCGGACCACCTGGGTCGAGAGCAATGGCCGCCGGCTTGCGGACGGCACCGGGTATGTCTTCGTCAGCCGCGACGTGTCGGCGCGCAAGCTGCTGGAGCAGCAGTTGGAGGAGGCGAACTGCCAGTTGCGCGTCCTGGTGCGTCAGGACGGGCTGACCGGGCTGGGCAACCGCCGGCATTTCGACGACGTGCTCGGCACCGAGTACCGCCGGGCCATGCGGGACGGGGAGCCGCTGTCGCTCATCATGGTGGATGTGGACCGGTTCAAGGCGTTCAACGACCTGTATGGGCATCCGGCCGGGGATGCCTGCCTGCGGGGCGTCGGCGCCGCCTTGGCCGGGTCGCTGCGGCGTCCGGCGGACCTGGCGGCGCGTTATGGCGGGGAGGAGTTCGCGGTGCTGCTGCCCTGCACGGACGAGTCCGGGGCGCTGGCGACGGCGTCGCGCATCCAGGAGGCGATGCGTGCAGTGGCGTTGCCGCATGCCGGGTCCGAGTTCGGCATCGTCACGCTCAGCATGGGGATCACGGTGCTGGCGCCCGGCGGGGACAGTGCCGGTCCGGCTGCGTTGGTGGAGGCGGCGGACGCCGCGCTGTATGCCGCCAAGCGGTCGGGCAGGAACACGGCGCAACTGACCGTTGGCTGATTGCGGGTTTGGCGATGCGCTGTGCCGGCGCGGCGCGGCCCCCAGCGGGCATCGGCGTCAGGCGGACTGGCTCAGCACCAGGCGCCGGCGGCGGGCGTGGCGGAGCGGCAGGGCGGCATAGACGTCCTTGACCGCCTCGGTGATGGTCACGCCGGCCAGCTGCGGCGCGATCCGGCGGCCTGCGCGTTCCCACAGCGGGGCGGCGCGCAGCACCAGCCTTATGTTGGTGGGCGGCACGTAGAGCGCGGTCGCCCGGCGCTCGACGCTGAACAGGCTGGCCTGCAGCAGGCGGCCGATCTGTCCCTGGGAGTAGGGCTGGCCGTGGCCGAACGGCGTGCTCTCGACATGCGCCCAAACGCCGACGCGGTTGGCCGCCACGACCAGCAGACGGCCATCGTCGCGCAGCACGCGCCAGACTTCGCGCAGCAGCATGCGGGCGTTCTCCGAGGCTTCCAGCCCGTGCACGAGCAGGATGCGGTCGAAGTGCAGGTCGGGGAAGGGCAGGGCGTCCTCCTCCACCGTGACGGACAGGTTGGGGTGGCCTGCAGGCCAGCGCGCGACGCCGACCTGCGCCGGGGTGCCGGCGATGCAGCGCGCCGCCGTCTCCCGCCAGGGCCGCAGGTAGGGGGCGGCATAGCCGAGGCCGAGCACCTGCAGCCCGGCGACGCTGGGCCACAGCGCCGCGACCTGGTCCCGCAGCAGCCGGCAGGCGACGGCGCCGCGGGCGCTGCCGTAGAACTCCGCGGTGACCTGGGCATCGGCTGTCATTCCATCGTTATAGCATAGCCGCCGTTGCCTCGCCCCGCTTGCACATCCCGGTTTGCATCCCGGCGAGAACACCCCCGCTTGCACACCCCGGCTTGCACACCCCCGGCCCGGCAGTACACGGTGCGGGCCTGCGTTGCCGAGGATTCCATGCCGCTCCATGTCCAGGCCATCCCGATCCTGTCCGACAACTACGCCTGGCTGCTGCGCGACGAGGAAACCGGCGCCGTGGGCCTGGTGGACCCGGCCGACGCCGACGCCTGCATCGCGGCGGTCGAGGCTGCCGGAGGCCGGCTGGACATGATCCTGCTGACGCACCATCACGATGACCACATCGCCGGGGTGGACGCGGTGCGCGCCCGGTATGGCTGCGCGGTGGTGGGCGCCGCCGCCGACGCCCGGCGGCTGCCGCGGCTGGACCAGGCGGTGCGGGAGGGCGACGAGGTGGCGCTGGGCGGGTCCAGGCTGCGGGTGATCGATACGCCGGGGCATACGGTGGGCCACATCTCGTATTTCAGCGACGGGTCGGCGCCGGTGCTGCTGTGCGGCGACACGCTGTTCAGCCTGGGCTGCGGGCGGCTGCTGGAGGGCACGGCGGCCGACATGTTCTCCAGCCTGCATAAGCTGGCGGCGCTTCCGGTGGCTACCCTGGTCTGCTGCGGCCATGAGTACACCCAGTCCAACGCCCGCTTTGCCCTGCACGTGGACGGCCGCAACCAGGCGCTGCGGAACCGCGCCGCTGCGGTGGACCGGCTGCGCGCCGCGGGGCTGCCGACGGTGCCGACCATGCTGGGCGACGAGCTGGCGGAGAACCCGTTCCTGCGGGCGGCCAGCGCCGAGGCGCTCGGTGCGATCAGATCCCAGAAGGACCAGTTCCGATGAAGCTGTACTACTCGCCGACCAGCCCATATGTCCGCAAGGTCGCGGCGTGCGCGATTGCCTGTGGGCTGCAGGACCGGATCGTGCGGGTCGAGACCAATCCGCACGCATCGCCGCCGTCGCTGATTGGGGACAACCCGCTGTCCAAGGTGCCATGCCTGGTGACGGAGGACGGCCTGGCGCTGTTCGACAGCCCGGTGATCTGCGAGTACCTGGACGCAGTGGGCGAGGGCACCCTGTTTCCGCCAGCCGGGCCGTTGCGGTGGCGGGCGCTGAAGCTGCAGGCGGTCGGCGACGGCATCATGGACGCCGCGGTGATGCGCCGCATGGAGATGGGCCGCCCGGCGGAGGAGGCCCGCAGCGCCAATATGGCCCGGCAGGCGGCGGCGGTGAGCCGGGCGCTGGACCAGCTGCAGGCTGCGGCGCTCGCCGACCACCTGGACATCGGCACCATCACGGTCGCCTGCGCGCTGGGCTACCTGGACCTGCGGTTCGCGGAGGACAAGTGGCGGGAGGGACGGCCGGCGCTGGCTGCTTGGTATGCGGCGATGGAGAAACGGCCGGAGATCGCGGGAACGGCGCCGCCGTCGTAGGGCGGATCGCAGCAGGGTCCGGCCGGCAGCGCACCGTCCGTCATGCCGCCGCGCGGCCCGGCGCCGCCGCCACGAACCCGCCCGCAGCCACGAGTGCCGCAGCGGCGACAGTCGTCACGGTGAAGGGCGCCAGCCCGGCCGCGGCCAGGATCAGGGTGGACAGCACCGGCGTTGCGAAGGCGAGCGTGCCGAGGAGCCGCGGGTCGCCGCGCTTCATGCCGCGGTCCCACAGCACGAAGGCGGCGCCGACCGGTCCGAGGCCGAGCGCCAGCACCGCGGCCCAGGCGGACGCGTCGAGGGGGACGGTGGCCTCCGACATCAGGTGGGCCGCGCCCGCCAGCACGGCTGTCCCGGCGCAGAACCCGGCCATTGCGCCGGGCGGCACGCCGGGGAAGCGGCGGGACAGGACGGAGTAGAGCGCCCAGACCACGGCGCTCGTTGCCGCCAGCGCGTAGCCCAGCGCCGCCCCGGCCGGGAAAGCCGCGCCGCCGCCCAGCAGCATGGCGCAGCCTGCCAGGGCAAGAGCGGTGCCCAGCCCGTGGCGCAGGGTCAGCCGCATCCCAAGCAGCACAGCCGACAGCAGGACGATCAGCAGCGGCCAGGTGTAGTTGATGAGGTTCGCCGTGGCCGCGGGCGCCCGGGCGAGCGAGGCGAAATACAGGGCGTGGAAGCCGAACAGCCCGCCGACGCCGTGCAGCCAGGCGAGGGGCGGCTGGCGCAGGTCGTGCAACCGCCCGCTTGCTGCGAGCCAGGCCAGGCCCAGGCCGCCGGACACCGCGAAGCTCATCGCCGTGAGCTGCAGCGGCGGCACCCCGGATGCGGCGCGGGACAGCAGGGCCAGCACGGCCCACAGCCCGATTGCGCCGCACCCGGCGAGGGTCGCGCCCCGCACGGGCGCAGCCACCCGTTAGTACATGTGCTGGCCGCCGTTGATGGACAGCGTGGAGCCGGTGATGAAGTCGCCGTCGTCCGCGGTCAGGAACGCCACTCCGCGGGCGATGTCCTCGGCATGGCCGAGCCGGCCCATCGGGATGCGGGCGATGATCTTGGTCAGCACGTCGGGCGGGACGGCGCGCACCATCTCGGTGTCCACGTAGCCCGGGGCGATGGCGTTCACGGTGATGCCGAACCGGGCGCCTTCCTGGGCCAGCGCCTTGGTGAAGCCGTGGATGCCGGACTTGGCGGCGGCGTAGTTCACCTGTCCGTACTGGCCCGCCTGGCCGTTGATGCTGCCGATGTTGACCACCCGGCCGAACTTCGCCGCGCGCATCGCGTCGAACGTCAGCTTGCACAGGTTGAAGCAACTGCCGAGGTTGGTGTCCATGACCGCGTCCCACATGTCGCGGGTCATCTTGGCCATGGTGGTGTCGCGGGTGATGCCGGCGTTGTTGACCAGGATCTCGATGGGGCCGTGCTCGTCGTGGATGCGCTTCACAGCGGCCTCGCAGGCTGCGAAGTCACCGGCGTCGAACCTGATGTTCGGGATGCCGTGCTCCCCAGTGAAGGTCTCCGCCGCCTTGTCGTTGCCTGCGTAGCTTGCGACGACGTGCCGTCCGGCTGATTTCAACGCTACGCTGATAGCCGCGCCGATGCCGCGCGTTCCACCCGTGACGAGTGCTACTCGTGCCATATTCTTGGTTCCTCCCTAGCTT
>DASWOJ010000228.1:0-10769 GCA_036398775.1 Acetobacteraceae bacterium | reverse complement strand
CGCCGCCTGCGCTACCTGACGGCTCCCAACGGGGCCCAGGTAGCTCAGCTGGTAGAGCATGCGATTGAAAATCGCAGTGTCGGTGGTTCGACTCCGCCCCTGGGCACCATTCCCTCTGACCGCAGGCGCCTCTAAGCCGCCAACAGCCGGTCCGCCACCTCCTGCAGCCGCCCCCGCCAAGCCAGCAGATCCAGCCACCGCTCTGGCATCCCCGCCACGCCATGCAGCGCCCCGGCAAGCTGCCCCGCCACGGCCCCCACCGTGTCCGCGTCCCCGCCCAGGTTCACCGCAAGCACCACAGCCTCGCTGAAGCTTGCGGTCCTCTCCACGGTCCAAAGCGCCGCCTCCAGCGTGTGCACGACATACCCGGTACTCTCGATGGCCCCGCGCGTCTTCCCGCGCCAAGCCCCGGCGGCGATGGCCCGCACCGCCGGGTCCCCGTCCCATGCGCGCGGGGCCAGCACCTCCGCCTTGGGCCTGCCCCCGATCGCCTCCCGCAGCAGGTCCACGAAAAACGCGCAAGCCTCCACCGCCTGCGGGGCGGCATGGGTCGTCCGGCTCTGTGCCGCCGCCACGCGCCGGGCCGCATCGCCGTCATGAAGATGGCGCAGCGCCACAGGCGCCAACCGCATCACCGACCCATTGCCCGCCGCCATCGGATCGGCCGACCCGGCAAACGGATCGCCCGTCCGCTCGAACCGCACCAAAGCCTCCCGCGTGGTGACGCCGATGTCGAAGCAACGGCCCGTGCAGGAGTACGCGCCAGTGCGATACCAGGACAGGAACCGCCGCATCAGGTCCCCCGCATCGAATCCGGGATGCGCGACCAGGCTGTCGGCCAGCGCCAGCGCCATGCTGGTGTCGTCCGTCCACTGCCCCGGCTGCAACCCGAACGGCCCGCCTCCGGTCATCTCCGAGTGCGGCGGGTTGGCATCCCGCGCCGAGAACTCCAGGGTGGTGCCCAACGCATCCCCCACCGCCAGGCCGAGCAGCGCGCCGCGGCCGCGGTCCCGCACGCCCGGCTGCGGCGCCAGGCTGGGCCGCACCGGGTCGGCAAGGGGCCGCACGGCCTTGGCATAGGCCACCTGCGCCGCCGTCTCCAGCGCCCCCGGCCTGGCCCGGCGTATGGCCGCCACCGCCTCATCCGGCGCCTGGCCCGTCTCCGCCAGCAGCACCGCCGCCACCGTGCCGGTCCGCCCCAGCCCGCCCAGGCAGTGCAGCACGATGCGCCGCCCGGCCCGGAGGTGCGCCCGCAGCACCGGGCCGGACGCCGGCCAGGCCGCGTCGAACGGTGCGCCGGGAACGTCGCCATCCCCGATGGGCAGGTGATGCCACTCCATGCCGCGCACCTGCACCTCCGCCCCCAGGCGCGGCACCCGGTAGCGGTCCAGCTCCCACCCCTCGACCAGCGTGACGACAGCCACGGCGCCCCAGTCCCGGATCGCATCCAGGTCCAGCGCAAGGTCGCGGTCCCAGGCGCCGGTGAAGGCGTGCACCTGCACCTTGCCGGGGCAGAACGTCATGCCGATCAGCCCCCCGCCCGGGGCCGGCACGGCGTCTATGCGCAGGGGATGGCTAAAGCTGGTGCGGGGCGCAGAAGGCATGGAAGAACCGTCGCTGGATGCTGATCGAAGAAGGTGCGCACGAAACGCGACGCCGAGCCAGCCGTCCAGGTGCGTCCCCACGCATGTTGACGCCCAGCCCGCAAAACGTGCAGTTTTCCACATACCAGCCAGATGGAGCAACACGATGCGGCACAAACAGGCACTCGCGTGGCTGACCGCCTCTTTCGCAGGCGCATGGCTCGCCGCGGCGCAGCCCGCAACGGCAAAGGACAGCCTCGTCATCGGCGTCGCCCAGTTCCCCGCCAGCATGAACCCCTGTATCAGCTCGCAAACGGTCCAGTACTACACCATCGGCTTCGGCTCCCGCCCGGTCAGCGCCTTCGACAACGACGCCAAGCCCGTCTGCCTGCTGTGCACCGAGCTGCCCACCCTGGAAAACGGCCTCGCCCGCATCGAGGACACGCCCGACGGCGGCAAGGGCCTGGCAGTCACGATCAAGCTCAAGCCCGATCTGAAGTGGGGCGACGGCGTGCCCGTCACCGCGCGCGACCTGGCGTTCACTTGGCATGTCGGCGCCAACCCCGACGCCGGGTTCAGCAACAACTACGCCTGGTCCCGCGCCACCTCGGTGGACGTGGTGGACGACCACACCGCCGTGCTGCACCTGCCGCGCACCCTGGTGACCTATCAGATCTGGGACTACCTGCTGCCGGAGCACATCGAAGGCCCGGTCATCGCCAGCGGCGGCACCCCGCTCGATTACATCAACCACACCGTTTACAACGCCGCGCCGACGACGCCCGGCCTATGGAACGGCCCCTACCTCGTCAGCACCTACAGGTCCGGCGAGCTGGTCGAGCTGACGCCGAACCCGCACTGGCCCGGCCCGGCCCCGGCGCTCAAGCGCATCGTCGTGCGCCTCGTGGACAACACCGCCGCCCTCGCGGCCAACCTGCTGTCCGGCGACGTGGACATGACCCCGTCGGGCATCGGCATCACCACCGACCAGGCTGTCGGGCTGCAGCACGACCACCCCGAAGCCTTCCGCTTCCTCTACCGCCCCGGCCTGAGCTACGAGCGGATAGACCTCAAGGCCGAGAACCCGCTCCTGGCCGATAAGCGCGTCCGCCAGGCCCTGCTGCAAGCAATAGACCGCAAGACCCTGATCGCCCGCCTGTTCACCGGCCACGCGACCCTGGCGCAGGCCTGGATCAACGCCATCGAACCCAACTTCGACCCCGCCATGACCTTCCCGCCCTACGACCCGGCCAACGCCCGCAAGCTGCTGGCCGACGCCGGCTTCACCCCCGGCCCCGACGGCATCTGCCGCAACCCGGCCGGCGAGCGGCTGTCCCTGGAGTTCGCCACCACCGCCGGCAACCGCATCCGCGAGCTGAGCCAGGTGGTGATGCAGAACGCCTGGAAGGCGGTGTGCGTGGAAGTCGTGATCCGCAACCAGCCCGCCCGCAGCTTCTTCGGCGAGCTCGCCCGCAAGCGCGCCTTCACCGGGCTGGTCGAATATGCCAACAGCACCCGGGTCGGGCTGGTGCCGACGCTGTTCTATGCCTCCTCCGCCATCCCGGCAGCGGCGAACAACTACAACGGCAACAACTGGTCCGGCCTGTCCAACCCCCGGCTGGACGCCGTGCTGGCGCAGGCGGAAACCGAGCTTGACCCGGCGCAGCAGCGGGCATTGTGGGCCGAGATGCAGCGCATCTACGTGGACGAGATGCTGGAACTGCCGCTCTACTTCCGCGAGGACCCGGACATCGTGCCGACCTGGCTGCAAGGCTACGAGGCGACGGGAAAGGAGGACTACGACTCCTTCTGGGCGGAGCGGTGGCACTAGCTGCCCTCCAGCGTGAGGAACCGTCCGCCGGACTGGCAGCGTCTCAGTTGCGTGGTGGGCTTGCGATCCGGAACGGCCATGAGGCAGGGCGTGGCTCGATGTCCCAGGCCGGCCAGAAGCCGACCTTCAGACAGCGGCACGTCAAGCAGCGGCACCGCCGCCCAGCCATCCCGCCCGGCACTCGCCCTCCGCCAACCGGACCGCAGGCACGCAAACGGCCGGGGTGCCCGCGCCGCATCGCCGGCTGCCTGCGCCCGGCCTCGCTGATCCAGGCCCCGGCCGCGTTGCAATCGGGGCTGCCCGCCGTGCGGCCCGCGCGCGGCGCGGCTGCCTGGGCCGGAGGCGGCGCTGCTGGGCCAGGCGCTCCAAGCCGGGCCAACGCCCGCTCTCGCCCACGGACGCCGCGCGGGCGCTGGACGCCGGACGCCGGACAGCCGATGCTCTGCGGCGCCGCGGCCTGATCCACGGCGCCGCGCTGGCGCTCCGCGGCCAGATCGCAAACCGCCCGCAGCCCTGGAGACCGCATGATCCGCAAGGTCGTCACCCTGGTCGAGGACACCCACAGCGAGGCCGGCGAGCCCGTCACCCCGCCCACCCGCAAGGCCGCGGCGCTGGCGGTGATCGCCAACCCCTACGCCGCCCGCCACGTCCCCGACCTCGCCGAGCTCGTCGAGATCGGCGCCATGCTCGGCGACCTGCTGGGCCGTCGCGCCGCCGCAGCCCTGGGCGCCCCGGTGCAAGGCTACGGCAAGGCCGCCATCGTCGGCGAGGACGGCGAATTGGAGCACGCCGCCGCCCTCCTGCACCCCAAGCTCGGCGCCTCCCTGCGCGAAGCCGTCGGCGGCGGCGCAGCCCTGATTCCCAGCGCCAAGAAGCGCGGCGGCATGGGCGCCGCCATAGACGTGCCGCTCGGCCACAAGGACGCTGCCTACGTCCACAGCCACTTCGACGCCATGGAGGTCCGCATCCCCGACGCCCCCCGCCGCGACGAGATCGTGGTCGCCGTCGTCGTCACGGCCGCAGGCCGCCCCCTGCCGCGCATCGGCGGCCTGCAAGCGTCCGAAATCATCGGCCAGGACGGCCTTCGATGACCGAAATCAGCCGCATGGCGCTCACCCGGCGCACGGCTCTCACCGCCGCCGGCGCCCTCGCCATGCCCGGCATCCTCCGCGCCCAGTCCAGCGCCCCGATCCGCATCGGCGAGATCAACAGCTACACCGGCCAGCCCGCCTTCACCTTGCCCTACCGCAACGGCTGGCAATTGGCGCTCGAACAGGCCAACGCCGCCGGCGGCGTCCTCGGCCGCAAGCTGGAGATCATCAGCCGCGACGACGCCGGCCGCCCCCAGGACGCGGTGCGCGTCGCGAACGAGCTGCTGTCCGACCAGCACGTTGACCTCCTGGCCGGCACCTACCTGTCCAACGTCGGCCTCGCCGTCAGCGACGTCGCCCTGCAGAACCATCGCCCCTTCATCGGCGGCGAACCCCTCTCCGACGCCCTCGTGTGGGAGCGCGGCAACCGCTACACCTTCCGCCTGCGCCCCTCCACCTACATGCAGGCCGCCATGCTGGTCGAGGACGCGGCCAAGCTGCCCGCCAAGCGCTGGGTCACCGTCGCGCCCAACTACGAATACGGCCAATCCGCCGTGAAGTGGTTCAAGCAGCTCCTGCAAGCCAAGCGCCCCGACGTGGAGTTCGTCGGCGAGCAATGGCCGGCCCTGGGCCGCATAGACGCCGGCGCCACCGTCCAGGCGCTCGCCCAGCCGCGCCCGGACGCCATCTTCAACGTCACCTTCGGCGCCGACCTGACCAACTTCGTCCGCCAGGGCAACACCCGCGGCCTGTTCGAGCACCGGTCGGTCGTATCCATGCTCACCGGGGAGCCGGAGTACCTCGACCCCCTGGGCGACGAAACGCCGGAGGGCTGGATCGTCACCGGCTACCCCTGGGACAGCATAGACACCGCCGACCACCGCACCTTCGCCAAGGCATACCGCGAGAAATTCGCCGACACCCCGAGATGCGGCTCGGTCGTGGGGTTCGCGCTGGTGAACGCCATCGTCGCCGGCCTGCTCCAGACCGGCAGCACCGACCCGGAAGCGATGGCCGCCGGCTTCCGCGGCGCCCAGTTCCGCACCCCCTTCGGACCCGCGTCCTTCCGCGCCCTGGACCACCAGGCGACCCTGGGCGCCTACGTCGGCCGTCTCGGCCTCAAGGACGGACGCGGCACGATGGTGGACTGGCGCTACGTGGACGGCGCCAGCGTGCTCCCCAGCGATGCCGAGGTCCGCACCCTACGCCCCGCATCCGACTAGATGCCGCATCCTGCCCGCCCCCTCTCCTTCCGGGAGGGGGCCGGGGTGAGGGAAACCGCAAGGACCAAGCCCCGCCTGCTCCGGCCCCTGCGTCGTCCTGTCCATGGCCAGCATCGCGCAATCTGCTTCCCCCACCCCAATCCTCTCCCGGAGGCGGAGGGAGCACCCGCGCCCCACCCATAAATGGACCTCCTGTCCACCCTGCTCACCGGCCTCTCCGGCGCATCCTCCCTGTTCCTGGTCGCCGCCGGCCTCACCGTCATCTTCGGCGTCACCCGCGTCGTGAACTTCAGCCACGGCAGCCTCTGCATGCTCGGGGCCTACATCGGCTGGAGCATCCTCACGCGGCTGCCCCGCGACCCCGCCTCCTTCCTGCTCGGCGTGCTGCTGACCGCCCTGGCCGCCGGCGTCATCGGCGTCGTCATCGAGGTCGCCCTGCTCCGCCGCATCTACCGCGCCCCGGAGCTGTTCCAGCTCCTCGCCACCTTCGGCGTCGTGCTGATCGTCCAGGACCTGGTTCTGCTGGCCTGGGGACCGAACGACCTCGCCCTGCCGCGCCCCCGCTGGCTCCGCAGCGCCGTCGAGATCGGCGACACCCGCTTCCCCATCTACGACCTCGCCCTGATCGGTGCCGGCCCCCTGGTGCTGGGCCTGCTATGGCTCCTGTTCACCCGCACCCGCTGGGGCACTCTGGTGCGGGCCGCGACCCTGGACCGCGAAATGGTGGCGGCCCTCGGCGTGGACCAGCGCTGGCTGTTCACCGGCGTCTTCGCCCTGGGCGCCGCCCTCGCCGGCCTCGGCGGAGTGCTGGGCCTGCCGTCGGCCTCCGCCAACCCCGGCATTGACCTGGCCGTCATCACCGACGCCTTCGTCGTCGTGGTGGTCGGCGGCCTGGGCAGCCTGACCGGAGCCTACCTCGCATCCCTGCTGATCGGGCTGCTGCAGGCGTTCGGCATAGCCCTGGTGCCGCAGGCGACGCTGGTCCTGGTCTTCCTGGTCATGGCCGCCGTCCTCGCGGTGCGCCCGAACGGGCTGCTGGGCCGCCAGGTCGCCGACGCCCGCCTGGCGCCGGAGCTGGTGCCCGTCCTCCGCCCGGCCCCCCGCCCCTTGCGCCTCCTGGGAGCCGCCGCCCTGCTGCTGGCCCTGGCCGCGCCGCTCCTGGCCGGCCCCTACGTCCTGGCGGTATTGACCGAGGCGCTGACCCTGATGCTCTTCGCCGCCAGCCTGCACGTGATGATGGGACCCGGCGGCATGCCGAGCTTCGGCCACGCCGCCTGGTTCGGCATCGGCGCCTACGCCGCAGCGCTTCTGGCGCGGGACCTGGGAACCCCGATGGGCCTGGGGCTGCTCGCGGCGCCGCTGCTGGCCGGCGCCGCGGCAGCCCTGTTCGGCGCCTTCGTGGTGCGGCTGTCCGGAATCTATCTCGCCATGCTGACCCTGGCCTTCGCCCAGATCATCTGGGCGGTGGCGTTCCAGTCGGTGAGCTGGACCGGCGGCGACAACGGCATCCTGGGTGTCTGGCCCGGCGGTTGGGCGGCAACGCCCGCCGGCTTCTACTGGTTGGCCCTGGCGCTCTGCCTCGGCGGCACGATGCTGCTGCGCCGGGTCATCCTGGCCCCCCTGGGCTACGCCGTCCGCGCCGCGCGCGACAGCCCGCTGCGGGCCGAGGCGGTGGGCCTGCACACCAGCCGCCTGCGCCTGGCCGCCTTCACCGTGGCAGGCGCAGCCGCAGGTCTGTCCGGCGGGGTTTACGCCTACGCCAAGGGCGGCGTGTTCCCCACCTACATCAGCATCCCCAAGTCGGTGGACGCCCTGCTGATGGTGCTGCTGGGCGGCGTGCAGACCCTGTCCGGCCCGATCGTCGGCGCCCTGGCCTATGTCGGCCTGTACGACGCCCTGCTGCGCGCAACCGACTATTGGCGCCTGGTGCTGGGCGCTGCGATCATCAGCCTGGTCCTGGCCTTCCCGGAAGGCATAGCCGGCGCGGCGCAACGCCTATGGGAACGCCTTCTCCCTCTCCCCCCGGGAGAGGGCCGGGGTGAGGAAAGCAGCCAGCACGATCCACGGCCCCGGCAGCGCGGATCGGTGCCGCAACCGGATCGCCATGAATCCGGCAACGTCCCTCTCCCTCCGCAACAGGAAGCAGCTAGGCGCTTCAAGCCGCAGCCAGCCGCCCCGCCCCCTGCAATGACGGAACAGCCCGGTAACCCCGCCGCCCCCGCAAACCCCATCCTGGAAGTGGACAACCTCTCCAAGTCCTTCTCCGGCGTCCCCGCCGTCTCCAACGTCTCCTTCACCGTCGCCGCCGGCGAGATGCTCGCCCTGATCGGCCCCAACGGCGCCGGCAAGAGCACCACCTTCAACATGGTCGGCGGCCAGCTCCGCCCCGGCGCCGGCGCCGTCCGCCTGGACGGCCGCCCCATCACCGGCCTGCCCCCCCGAGCCATCTGGCGCCTCGGCGTCGGCCGCACCTTCCAGGTCACCGCCACCTTCGCCTCCATGACCCTGCGGGAGAACGTGCAGGTCGCGCTGCTGTCCGCCGCCCGCCGGACCTGGAACCCCTGGCGCCCCGCCACGCGCCGCCTGGCGCCGGAGGCCGACGCCCTGCTCGCCCAGGTCGGCCTGCACGACCAGGCCGAACGCGGCGCCGGCGTCCTGGCCTACGGCGACCTCAAGCGCCTGGAGCTGGCCATCGCCCTGGCCGGCAACCCCCGCCTCCTTCTGATGGACGAACCCACCGCCGGCATGGCCCCCGCCGAGCGCACCGGCCTCATGGCCCTGACCCGGCGCCTCGCCACCGCCCGCGGCCTCGCCGTGCTGTTCACCGAGCACGACATGGACGTGGTGTTCGGCGCCGCCGACCGCATCCTGGTGCTGAACCGCGGCGAGGTCATCGCCGCCGGCCCGCCCGCCGCCATCCGCGGCAATGCGCGGGTGCGCGAGGTTTACCTGGGCACCGGCAGCACGGGCAGGGGGCACTGATGCTCCAAGTTTCCGCCCTAGATGCCCACCTAGGCCGCGCCCATATCCTCCACGCCCTGACCTTCGCCGTGGACCCCGGCCAGGTCCTGGTCCTGCTAGGCCGCAACGGCGCCGGCAAGAGCACGACATTGAAAACCTTGATGGGCCTCGTCCGCCCAGCCGCCGGCAGCATCCGCTTCGCCGGGCACGGCATCGCCGGCTGGGAACCCCACCGCATCGCCCGCGCCGGCCTGGGCTGGGTGCCGGAGGACCGGCGCATCTTCGCCGACCTGACCGTGATGGAAAACCTGGAAGTCGGACGCCAGCGCCCCCGCCCCGGCGCCGACCCCTGGACCCCCGAGCGTCTCTTCACCCTGTTCCCCAACCTCGCCGCGATGCGCAACCGCCCCGGCGCGCGCATGAGCGGCGGCGAGCAGCAGATGCTCGCCATCGCCCGCACCCTGATGGGCAACCCCCGCATGGTCCTGCTCGACGAACCCGGCGAGGGCCTGGCCCCCGTCATCATCGAGGCGATGGCCGCCGCCATCCTGCAACTCAAGGCCGCCGGCCTCACGGTCCTGCTGGCGGAGCAGAACCTGCACTTCGCCGCCCAGGTCGCCGACCGCGCGGTGGTGATCGAGAGCGGGCGCATCGCCTGGTCCGGCACGATGGCGGCCCTGCAGGCCGACGACACGGCGCGGGCGGCGCTGCTGGCGGTCTAGGCCGGGACGCCGCCGCACGTCCCTGGACGGCGCACAGCCGGGAAACTCGCCCCTCATGCCCCCTGGGGCGCCGATGCCCGGAAACAGATGCCCGGAAACAGATGCCAAGAAACAGATGCCAAGGAACAGATGCCAGGGAACAATCCGCACGATGTTCCGTTACGGAACCACGGCATCCGGCTCGGCCGCACTGGCCTGGGACCGGTCGAACCGGAGTGGAGGAACCTTCCAATGCGCCTGTCCCGATCCCGGCCGTTCCAGCGGACCAAGGGTGCCATCGCCCTGCACGCGCTGGCATCGGCGCTGCTGGTCACGAGCGGCTCCCTCGCATCAGCCGCCGGAGCAGCGGCGCCGCAAGCCAGTCCTGTGCTGCAGGTCCAGTATCGCCAGGACGGCTATGGGCAGGACCAATACAGGCAGCCCCCGCCCGGCTATGACGACCAGCGGGGGCAGGACCCCTACAGGCAGCCCCCGCGCGGATACGGCGATCAGCAGGACCGTTACGGTCAAGACCGGCGCAGGCAGGATGACCAGGGGGACCGCTCTCGCCAGGGCGGCGACGGACGCGCCGGCAGCTACCAGCAAAGTTGCAGCGGCATCCGGCAGAACGGGTCCACCTTGACGGCTGTTTGCGGTGACGGCAGGGGACGCCGGATGGAGACCTCGATTGACGTCAACCGCTGCGGACGCAGCGACATCGGCAACAGCCGCGGCTTCTTGCAATGCGGGAACATCCGCGGCAGCGGGCGGCAGGTGGACTGACAGGGGCCATCTCCCGCCAAGTCTTCCCTCTCCCGCCGGGGTAGGGCCGGGGTGAGGGGGCCCGGAGGCACGGTCCCGTCCGAAACGGAGCCGTGTGCCGGCAGAACCAACGGTGCCGCGCCTCGCAGCCGGAACTAACCCCCGCCCTCCTCTCCAGGAACAAAAAGCGGCGTTGCCCCCCGAGTCCGCCGGATTGTTGTCGCGTTACGCAGGCCCAAGCAGCATCGCTCGACTCGGCATCCGTCCTCCAATCACGCTGTCCTGCCATCCGGGCCAGGACCTCCGCCCGCCGTCGCACACCCCCAGCACCCCGGCAAAGCCGGCCACCTCAGCCCGTCCAACACGGCCGCAAGCCGCAGCGCCCCGGCAGGCACTGCCCCTGCCGGCCCGGCTGATGCCGAACCAGCCCCCGCCCGCGCACGCGATCCTTGACGCCCATACCCCGACAATGTTCTTGTTCCGTTCATGTCCGCAGCAGCAGCCCAGGCCACCCCGCACGACCCCGGCCCGCAGGCCGCAGACACGCCCTACTACCGCAACATCCTGCACGCCATGATCAACCGGGGCGCCGACCTCACCCGCATCCTGCACGAGCT
>DASWOJ010000227.1:0-10475 GCA_036398775.1 Acetobacteraceae bacterium | reverse complement strand
CGGCCGGTTTGCAAGCACCAACCGTCCCATCGCAGGTCCCACGCACGACAAGGAGCTTCCGGTCGGCCGCCATCCCCTGCAGCTTTATTCTTTGGGGACGCCGAACGGCGTGAAGGTCACGGTCATGCTGGAGGAGCTTCTGGCGCTGGGCCATCAGGGTGCGGAATATGACGCCTGGCTGATCCGGATCGGCGACGGCGACCAGTTCGGCAACGGCTTCGTGGGGGTCAATCCCAATTCCAAGATACCAGCCCTGCTGGACCGGAGCGGACCCACGCCGATCCGTGTGTTCGAGTCCGGCGCGATCCTGGTCCACCTCGCGGAAAAGTTCGGCGCCTTCCTGCCGACCGAGGCCGCGGCGCGCGCCGAGTGCCTGTCGTGGCTGTTCTGGCAGATGGGCAGCGCGCCCTATCTGGGCGGAGGCTTCGGCCACTTCTACGCCTACGCGCCGTCGAAGATGGAGTATCCGATCAACCGTTTCGCCATGGAGGTGAAGCGGCAGTTGGATGTTCTCGACCGCCGCCTAGCGGAAACCGAGTACCTGGCGGGCAGCGCCTACACCATTGCCGACATCGCCACCTGGCCCTGGTACGGCGGCTTGGCGAAGGGCTGGCTTTACGAGGCGGCCGAGTTCCTGGACGTGCAGGGATACAAGAACGTGCAGCGCTGGGCGGATGCAATCGGCGAAAGGTCTGCCGCCCGGCGTGGGCG
Source organism: Acetobacteraceae bacterium (assembly GCA_036398775.1). GTDB lineage: Bacteria > Pseudomonadota > Alphaproteobacteria > Acetobacterales > Acetobacteraceae > DASWOJ01. The sequence continues at coordinate 9,764 of DASWOJ010000227.1, read as the reverse complement.
CATGGTCAACCGCGTCAGCGGCGACCCCGCGAGCCAACTGCACGAACGCCACGACGCCGGTGACTTCGACACCAAGACGCAGGACAAGCTGGCTCCTGCCGCTTGAACTAAGGTTGCCATGCCGGCCGAACCGGGTTTGCGCCGGCAAGCGTGTGGCGGGCGCTGCGACGGCAGCGGCCGCCTCGATGCTCGAGGCGGCATCGGCTGCGGCGTCCCCGTGGGAACATGGAACCGCGAGCCTCTTGCATTGTAGGATTGAACGGCAGATGGACGGGGCCTGGGCGATGTTGATGCATAAAACTGGATGGCGGCGGCATCCCTGCCAATGGCGCGACGGTGCCGCACGCCGGCGGTGGGTCCATTCCCGGCCGGCAACCCGATGAACGTGGCCGCGGCAGGGCGTACCATTCCGGCCGAGTGGGGTGCGAAGTGGCTCGGTGACAACACCAGCTTTTCGCTTTGGGCGCCGTCGGCCACCGAGGTCGTCGTGCTGGGCGTTGACGGCCCGGGCCATAAGCTGGACCGGCAAGGCGAGGGCTGGCACGCGGCGACCGTCCCCGGGTTCCCGCCGGGCGCCCGCTACAGGTTCCTCGTCAATGGCGCCGCGGTGGCCGATCCGGCGTCGCGCAGCCAGCCCGACGGTCCCGAAGGGTTCAGCGAGGTGACGGACCCCGCTGCCTACCGCTGGTCCGACTCCGCCTGGCATGGGCGCCCCTGGACCGAAACGGTGCTGTATGAGCTGCACGTCGGCACGTTCTCCCGCGAGGGCACGTTCGCCGGCGTCATCCCGCACTTGGAGCACCTGACGGCGCTGGGCGTGACCATGATCGAGCTGATGCCGGTCGGCTCCTTCCCCGGCGGCTGGGGCTGGGGGTATGACGGCGTGCTGCCCTTCGCCCCGAACGCCGCCTATGGCAGCCCGGACGACCTGCGTCGGCTGGTGGAAGCATGCCACGGGCACGGCATCTCGGTGATGCTGGACGTGGTCTATAACCACTTCGGCCCGCACGCGAACATGCTGCCGAGCTACTTGCCGGAGTTCTTCACCGGCAAGCACAAGACGCCCTGGGGCGAGGCCATCGCCTTCGACGGCCCGGGGGCGCGGGCGGTGCGGGAGTTCTACGTTCAGAATGCCCTGTATTGGATCCATGATTTTCACATGGACGGGCTGCGGCTGGACGCCGTGCAGGCCGTGCATGATGACAGTCCCGAGCACATCCTAGCCGAGATCGCCCGGCGGGTGCGCGCGGCCGATCCGGGCCGGCCAGTGCGCCTGGTGTTGGAGAACGACAACAACGAGGCGCACTGGCTGGATGCGGCCCGGTATGAGGCGCAGTGGAACGACGACTTCCACCATGCCCTGCGCGTGCTGACGACCGGGCGGCGGGACGGCTACTACAGCGACTACGCCGACGATCCCTTGCGGCGGCTCGGCCGCGCCCTGACCGAGGGCTTTTCCTACCAAGGGGAAGAATCGCACCATCGGCCCGGCCTGATTCGCGGCACGCCGTCCGCGCACCTGCCGCCGACGGCGTTCGTCAACTTCATCCAGAACCACGACCAGGTCGGCAACACGCCGTTCGGACGCCGGATCACCGAGCTGGCGCCGGAGCCGCAGGTGCGGCTGGCGACGGCGGTGACGCTGCTGTCGCCGGGCATCCCGATGCTGTTCATGGGTCAGGAATGGGGATCGGCGCGTCCGTTTGACTTCTTCTGCGACTTCCCGCAGCCGCTGGCCGGGCTAGTGCGGGACGGGCGCCGCGGCGAGTTCAGCCATCTGCCGGAGTTCCAGGACGTTGACATGCTGGCCATGCTGGCTGATCCGACGGCCGCCACGACGCGCGATGGATCGGTGCTGGATTGGGAGTCCATTGAGCATGAGCCGCACGCCCGTTGGCTGGCGTTGCACCGGCGCCTGCTGGAGGTGCGGCGGCGGGTGCTGCTCCCCCTGCTGCCGGAAATCGGCGGGTCCGCCGGGTCGCTCAGGACCATCCCGGCGGAGGGCGGCGGGGATGGGCAAGGCGTGATCGAGGCACGATGGGCGCTGCAGGACGGCGGGAGTTTGGTAATGGCAGCCAACTTTTGCGATGCGTCCGCAGACTGGGCGCTCGATGGGTCGTCGCAGCTATTCCGCTTGGTCGAGGATACGCCTCCCGGCACGCTTGGTCCTTGGGACCTTGTGCTCGTGCGCCAGGCGGCCGCCCCGGGCGAGGCTGGCTCCTGAGTTCCAGTAGGAAGGGTGGCGGATGTATGTGCTCCACTACTACCCAGACAATGCCAGCCTGTTGCCGCACATGGCGCTGCGGGAAATCGGCGCTCCGTTTGAGTTGAGCCTGGTGGACCGGACCCGCAATGCGCAGGGGAGCGCCGACTACCTGAAATTGAATCCAAATGGGCGCATCCCGGTGCTGACCGATGATGGGCTTGTGCTGTTCGAGGCCGCGGCGATCACGATGCACCTGGCGGACCGGCATCCCCAGGCAATGCTTGCCCCGCCGCCTGGAACGCCGGAGCGCGGGCACTTCTACAAGTGGATGGTTTACCTGACCAACACGCCGCAGGCGGAGTTCATGACCTGGTATTACCCTCGGGACCACGTCGCCGACCCTGCCGCGGCCGACGGCGTGAGGCGCGCCGCCGCGGCGCGGCTGGACCGGATGTTCGACGTGATCAGCGGACAGCTCGGCAGTGGTCCCTGGCTGCTGGGAGACCGGTTCTCGGCGGCGGACCTGTTCCTGCTCATGCTGGTGCGCTGGGGACAGTCGATGCCCCGGGCGCCCCGTGAGCTGCCGCCGCTCTGGCACCATGCCCAGCGCGTGCTGGCGCGCCCGGCGGTTCAGGCGACGTTTGCGGCAGAGGGGCTTGCCAGCCCATTCATCTAGCCGTGCAGCTTGGGCCTTGCCGACCCGGCCAGCCTCAAACGCCGGTTAATCCGGCCCTCCCATCGGTCGGCGCCTCCTCAAGCAGGCGATACCCCACCCCAGGCTCGGTCACGATCAGCCGCGTGCCGGCTGGGCCAAGCTTCTGGCGCAGATGGCCGACATAGACCCGCAGGTACTGCACATCCTGCACATGCGCCGGCCCCCAGACCGCCGTCAGCAGTTGCCGGTGCGTCAGTACCCGCCCGGCGTTGCGCGCCAGCAGCTCAAGCAGGCCGTATTCCCGCGGGCTCAGCACCACGGCGGCGCTGTCTGCCGTCACCAGGCGCCGGGCCAGGTCTACCTGCAGCCCATCGGCGCGAAAAACCTCCGGCGCTCCCTCCTGCGCCCGGCCGTGCCGCAGCGCCGCGCGCACCCGGGCCAGCAGCTCGCCGACGCTGAACGGCTTTTCGACGTAGTCGTCCGCGCCGCCGTCCAGTGCGCGGATCTTCTCCGCCTCCCGGTCCCGGGCGGATACGACGATGACTGGCACGGCGCTGAAGGCGCGCAGCCGGGCCAGCACTTCCTGTCCATCCATGTCCGGCAGGCCCAGGTCCAGCAGCACGGCATCCGGCGCACGGGAGGCGCAGAGGCGCAGACCCTCGGCCGCGGTGTCGGCGCGCTCGACCCGGTAGCCCGCGGCCTCCAGCGCCGGCCGCAGGAAGCGGTTAATTTGCGGCTCGTCGTCCACCACCAGGATGGAAGCGCCCCGTATCCCTGCCCCGCTCATGGCGCCGCCGGCAGGCGCAGCGTGACGACGGTGCCGGGCTGGCCGTCGCGCGGCAGGTCCGGACGGGGGCTGGCCGCCCCGATGCTGCCGTGCATCGCCTCCACCATGCCGCGCGCGATCGCCAGGCCCAGCCCGGTGCCAGGCGCCACCCGGTCGCCGCGCCGGGCACGGTAGAAGCTGTCGAACACGTGCGGCAAGTCCTCGGCTGGTATGCCCACACCCTCGTCGGCGACGGCGATGGACACCTCGCCGCGTCCGGCCGTCACCCGCACGGCCACGCGCGACCCGGTGGGTGCATACTTCACGGCATTGTCCAGCAGGTTCACCAGTACTTGCTCCAGCAGCGCGGCATCCGCCGCCGCGCGGGCCGGCGGGTCCGGCAGCGACACGCTGGCGTGCAGGGCGCCGGGCACCCGGGCGATGGCGGCCTCGATCACCATTTCGACCTCCGTCGGCGCCAGGCGGGCCGACACCTCGCCGCTTTCCAGCCGGGTCAGGTCCATGATGTTGGCCAGAAAGCGGGTCATGCGCGCCGTGTCCTCCTCGATGGAGGACAGCAGGTCCGCCCGGGTGTCCGGCGCCAGGCCGTCCCAGGCGTCACGCAAGGTGCTGGCCGCACCGCGTATGCCGGCGAGCGGCGTCCGCAGGTCGTGGCTGAGCGAGTTGAGCAGCGCCGTACGCAGCCGCTGCGTTTCCTCCATCGCGGCGGCGCGGGCGGACTGCGCCGCCAGGCGCACCCGTTCCAGCGCGAGCGCCGCCTGGTCTGCCAGCGCCTCCAGGGCTTGCAGCACCGGCAGGTCGAAGCTGCCGTCCCCGGCCGGCCGTACGCCCAGCACCCCGGCGGTGCCGCGCACCGTCCGCACCGGCAGGAACCGCCAGGTGGCCGATGGCAGGGTGGCGGTGCCGCGCCCGGTTTCGGTTCCGTGCGCGGCGGCCCATCGTGCGGCGGCCCAGGCGCCTTCGTTGAGACGGCCCTCGTCCGGCGCGGTGGCGCGCAGTTGCAGCTCGGCGGCGGCGCCCTCGCCCTCCAATGTCAGCGCGGCGCCCTGCCCGGCGATCCCCGCGGCCTGGCGGGCGACCTCGGCCAACAGGTCCGCCTCCGACGCTGGCTCTCCCAGGCGGCGGCTGAAGGCGGCGACCCGGCGCAGGCTCTCGATCCGTGCCTGCCCGGCCCGCGCCTCCGCCCGCACCCGGCCAGCCAGGACGCCGGTGATGGCCGCAACCAGCAGGAACACCACGGCCGCCACCGCATCATGGGCGTTAGCGATGGTGATGGTGTGGACCGGCGGGATGAAGAAGAAGTCCCAGGCCATGAAGGCGATCACGGCGGTAAACAGCGCCACCTGCAAGCCCTGCAGGCTGGCGGCGGCAACGATGGTGGCCAGGAACACCATCCCCATCGCCTCGACGGGGGTGTTGCCCCCGCCCAGCAGCCCGACGCCGGTGATCGCGGCGACCAGGGCGGCGGAGCCTGCCCAGCCCAGCCAGGGACGCGGCGCCGGCGGCGCTGCCCGGCGCGACCGGGCGAGCGCCGGGGAGGGCACGACGTGCAGCGCGTATTCCGGCGCTCGGCGCAGCAGGTCCAGGCTCAGTGACCGTCCGAGCAGCCGCCGCCACATGGGCGTAGGTGCGCGGCCGATGACGATGTGCGTCGCGTTGCGCGCCTGCGCCACTTGCAGCACCACGCCGGCCACATCCGGACCGGACCGGGTTTCGACCTCCGCGCCCAACTGCTGCGCCAGGGCAAGGGAGGGCCGGGATTGCGGCGGCGCCGCCGGCCGCTCGACATGCAGCGCGATCCAGGGCGCATGCAGCGCGTCGGCCAGGCGCTTGGCATGGCGGATGACCGCCTCCCCGGACGCTTCGGGGCCAATCAGCGCCAGCACGCGGTCGCGGGCGGGCCAGGGGCCGGGCACGCCGGTTTGCCGCATCCAGTCCCGCACGTCCTCGTCCACGTGCTGCGCCGCCTGGCGCAGGGCGATCTCGCGCAGGGCGGCGAGGTTGCCCTCCTTGAAGTAGCCTTCCAGCGCCCGGCGGGCGGTGTCGGCGCGGTAGATGCGGCCGCTGGCCAGCCGTGCGCGCAGCTCGGCGGGAGGAACGTCAATCAGCTCGATCTCGTCGGCGCCCTCCAGCACGCGGTCGGGCAGGGTTTCGGCGACGCGCACGCCGGTGATGCGGGCGATGTCGTCGTTCAGGCTTTCCAGGTGCTGGACGTTCAGCGTGGCCCAAACGTGCAGGCCGGCGTCCAACAGGTCCTGCACGTCCTCCCACCGCTTGTTGTGGCGGCTGCCCGGGGCGTTGGTATGGGCCAGCTCGTCCACCAGCAGCAGGCCGGGGCGGCGGAGCAGGGCGGCGTCCAGGTCGAATTCCTGCAACGTCTGACCGCGGTATGGCACGTCCCGGCGCGGCAGCACCGGCAGGGGTCCCTGCTGCGCCTCGGTTTCCGCACGGCCGTGGGTTTCGATGACGCCGGCCACCACGTCCACGCCGTCGGCCTGCTGGCGACGGGCCTGGGTCAGCATCTCCCAGGTCTTGCCGACGCCGGGCGCTGCGCCCAGGAACACCTTGAGCCGCCCGCGCCCTTCCCGGGCGGCGGCGGCGATCAGGGCGTCGGGGTCAGGGCGGGGGGCGTCCATCCAGGTCCTAAAGACGGTAATCCGCCATGCCCGCCATTGCGAGGCGTGCAACGCGATTGCAGCCCAGGGGCTGCAAGCACCATGCTGGCAACCCCTGAACTGCGCTGCCGCCAGGGCGGCTCACAGTGGTATTGGCCTGACCGGTCAGGCCGCGGCTCTCGGCAGCAAGTCTAGCTGCCAGCGGCATCCAGTGCGAGGTTCAGCCGCAGCACGTTCACCCGCGGCTCGCCGACCACGCCCAGCAGCCGCCCTTCCGTGTTCTCCGCCAGCAGCGCCCGAACCCGGTCTTCCCCCAGGCCGCGCGCCGTGGCCACCCGCGCCACCTGGCGCATGGCATTAGCCGGCGTGATGTGCGGGTCGAGGCCAGAGGCGGAGGTGGTTACAGCGTCCGCCGGCACCGGCACCGGCGCCGGGCCAGCAGCGGCCATGTCGTCGCCCACCCGCTTCACCAGGTCCTTGCTGGTCGGACCCAGGTTGGACCCCAGCGACGCCGCCGCGTTGTAGGGCGCCGGCACCTGCTTGGTGCTGTCCGCCGGGTCGGTGTCGGTGGTGGCAGACGGGCGCGCGTGGAAGTACTTGTCGCCGGCGAACACCTGCCCGATCAGCGCTGAGCCGACCACCTTGCCGTCCCGCTCGATCAGGCTGCCGTTGGCCTGATAGGGCAGCACCGCCTGGCCGACACCGACGAAGGCCAGCGGCAACGCCAACCCGGTCAGCGCGGTGAAGACGGCGATCAGCACGACCGCCGGGCGAATGGTGGACAGGATGCTCACGGGCGGAGCCTCGGCGGAACCGGAGTCAGCGTCATGCCGGACTCCGGGAGGGATCTGGGATACGACGTTCATGCGAGCCTCAACAAGGAAAGGATCATGTCAATCAGCTTGATGCCGATGAACGGGGCGACCAGGCCGCCCAGTCCATAGACCAGCAGGTTGCGCCGGAGCAGCGCCGCGGCCCCCAGCGGACGGAAACCGACGCCGCGCAGCGCCAGCGGCACCAGCGCCACGATGATCAGGGCGTTGAAGATCACCGCCGACAGGATCGCGCTCTGCGGGCTGCTCAGGCGCATGACGTTCAGCGCCCCGAGTTCCGGGTAGGTCGCGACGAAGATCGCCGGCAGGATGGCGAAGTACTTGCTGACGTCGTTGGCGATGCTGAACGTGGTCAAGCTGCCGCGGGTGATGAGCAGCTGCTTGCCGATCTCGACCACCTCGATCAGCTTGGTCGGATCGCTGTCCAGGTCCACCATGTTGCCGGCCTCGCGCGCTGCCTGGGTGCCGGTCTGCATGGCGACGCCCACGTCGGCCTGGGCCAGCGCCGGGGCGTCGTTGGTGCCGTCGCCGCACATGGCGACGAGACGCCCTTCCGCCTGCACCTCGCGTATGTAGTCCAGCTTGTCCTGCGGCGTCGCCTGCGCGAGGAAGTCGTCCACCCCGGCCTCGGTCGCGATGGCCGCCGCCGTCACCTTGTTGTCCCCGGTGATCATCACCGTGCGTATGCCCATCGTGCGGAGCTGGGCGAAGCGGTCGCGTATGCCGGGCTTCACGATGTCCTTCAGCTCGATGACGCCCATCAGGCGGTTGTCCACGGCCACGCCGAGCGGGGTGCCGCCGGCGCGGGCAATGCGGTCCACTGCGGCGGTGAAGGCCGAAGGAGGGTTGCCGCCAGCCAGCTTCAACAGCGAATCCACCGCGCCCTTGCGCCAGGCCCGGCCGCCGGCATCCAGGCCGGACACGCGGGTGTTGGCGGTGAACGGGATCACCTCGCCGCCGGCTGGCATCGCCGGGGCCAGGCCGTGCCGGTCGCGCACCCAGGACAAGATGGACCGGCCCTCGGGCGTGTCGTCGCCGAGCGAGGCCATTGCGGCGGCCTCGGCGATGCCGCGCTCGTCCACGCCCGGCACCGGCGTCAGCCCGGCGCACATGCGGTTACCGAAGGTGATCGTCCCCGTCTTGTCCAGCAGCAGCGTGTCCACGTCGCCCGCGGCCTCCACCGCGCGGCCGGAGGTGGCGACCACGTTGAACCGCACCAGCCGGTCCATGCCCGCAATCCCTATGGCGGACAGCAGGCCGCCGATGGTGGTGGGGATCAGCGTCACCAGCAGCGCCGCCAGCACCGGCACGCCCAGGTCGGTGCCGGAATACTTGGCAAGTCCGACCAGCGTAACGACCGCGATCAGAAAGATGATGGTGAGGCCCGCAAGCAGGATGTCGAGCGCGATCTCGTTCGGCGTCTTGCGGCGGGACGCGCCCTCGACCAAGCCGATCATGCGGTCGAGGAAGGTGCTGCCGGGATCGGCGGTGATGCGGACCACCAGCCAGTCGGATACGACCTGGGTACCGCCGGTGACGGCGCTGCGGTCGCCGCCGGCCTCACGGATGACCGGTGCGCTTTCGCCGGTGACAGCGCTTTCGTTGACGCTGGCGACGCCCTCGATGATCTCGCCATCGCTGGGGATAAGATCGCCCGTTTCCACCAGCACGATGCTGCCGCGGCGCAACGCCGAGGCCGGGGTTTCGGTGATGCGGCTGCGGTCGGCGGCGTTGGCCATCACCTTCGCCACGGCATCGGAGCGGGCGCGGCGCAAGCTTTCGGCCCGGGCACGGCCGCGGCCCTCGGCCACGGCCTCGGCAAAGGTGGCGAACAGCACCGTCAGCCACAGCCAGGCGGCGATGGACGCGGCAAACGTCCAGGGCTGGCCGGAGCCGGCGTTGCGTATGGCAAGCACCGTCACCAGCACGGCAACGATTTCGGTAACGAAGATGACGGGGTTGCGGATCAGCCGCGCCGGGTTGAGCTTGGCGAACGAGTCCCGCGCGGCGCGGGCGATGATCGTGCTGTCGAACAGCGCGATCGTATCGGCGGTTTGAGCCATGGTTTCGTGTCCTAGCGGGATACTGTGGCGGTGTTGGTCAGTGTGGAGCGCCCGGCAATGCGGCAATCCAGGGGCGTCGAAGACCGTTCTGCCGGGTGCTGGATCGCCATTCCGCGAGCGGCCCGCAACGACGAGGGATAGTGGCGAGGCACCTGGCGAGGCGCCTAGAACGTCTTGCCGGCCAGCATGGCGAAGTGCTCCGCCAACGGGCCAAGGGAGAGGGAAGGCAGGAACTGCAGGCCGCCCAGGATCAGGATCACCCCGACCAGCAGCCCGACGAACAGCGGCCCATGCGTCGGGAAGGTGCCGGCCGAGGGCGGCAGCTTCGGCTTCAGCGCCAGGCTGCCGGCGATGGCCAGCACCGGCACCAGGAAGGCGAACCGCCCCAGCAGCATCGCCATGCCCAGCCCGTAATCCAGCAGGTTCGTATCCGCCGAGATGCCGGCGAAGGCGCTGCCGTTATTGGCCGTCGCCGAGGTCCAGGCATACAGCATCTGGCTCAGCCCATGCGGCCCGGCGTTGGACAGCGACCCGGTGCCGCTTTCCGTCACCAGGCTGACCGCCGTGCCGCCCAGGATGGACAGCGGCAGGATCAGCACCGCCAG
>DASWOJ010000226.1:0-14053 GCA_036398775.1 Acetobacteraceae bacterium | reverse complement strand
TCCATCAGCTCCCGCACCATGCCCACGGACTGCGCACCGGACCACCAGTCCCGCGGCACCGGGTTCAGCCAGGCGCTGCGGCGCCAGTGGCCCAGCAGGCGGCCCATCCACACCCCGCCGGCCTCGTCGTTCCAGTGCTCGACGCTGCCGCCGGGGGCGGCGATCTCGTAGGGGCTCATGGTGGCGTCGCCCACGAAGATGGCGCGGTAGTCCGGGCCGTAGGTGCGCAAGACCTCCTCGGTCGGGATGGTCTGGTCGCGCCGCCGGGCGTTGCTCTGCCACAGCCGCTCATAGGGGCAGTTGTGGAAGTAGTAGAATTGCAGGTGCTTGAACTCGCTGCGGGCCGCCGAGAACAGCTCCTCGGAGGCGCGGACGTGGTCGTCCATGCTGCCGCCCACGTCCAGGAACAGCAGCACCTTCACCGCGTTGTGCCGCTCCGCCACCATCTTCAGGTCCAGGGAGCCGGCGTTGTGCGCCGTGGCGCGGATGGTGCCGGGCATGTCCAGCTCGGTCGCGGCGCCGGTGCGGGCGAAGCGGCGCAGGCGGCGCAGCGCCAGCTTGATGTTGCGGGTGCCCAGTTCCACGCCGTCGTCCAAGTCGCGGAACTCGCGCCGGTCCCACACCTTCACGGCCCGGCGGTTGCGGCCTTCGTCCTGGCCGATCCGCACGCCTTCGGGGTTGTAGCCATAGGCGCCGAAGGGCGAGGTGCCGCCGGTGCCGATCCACTTGCTGCCGCCCTGGTGCCGGCCCTGCTGCTCGGCCAGACGTTCCCGAAGCGTGTCCATCAGCTTGTCGAAGCCGCCCAAGGCTTCTACCTGCGCCCGCTCCTCAGGGGTCAGCAGCCGTTCGGCCATGCGGCGCAGCCACTCCGCCGGCAGTTCGCGCGGGGCCGGGCCGGTTTCGCCGTCCTCGCCCTCCGGCGCCTCCAACCCGCGGAACACCTGGCCAAAAACCTGGTCGAAGCGGTCCAGGTGCCGTTCGTCCTTGACCAGGGCGGCGCGGCTGAGGTGGTAGAAGTCCTCGACGCTGTAGTCGGCGACCCCTGCCCGCATCGCGCCCAGCAAGGCCAGGTACTCCGTGATGGATGCCGGCACCCCGGCGTCCCGCAGCGCCAGCACGAAGTGCCCGAACACGGCGCTACCCGCCGCGCCGGTTCAGGAAGGCCAGGCGCTCGAACAGGTGGACGTCCTGCTCGTTCTTCAGCAGCGCGCCGTGCAGCGGCGGGATCACCACGCGGGCATCGGTGCTGCGCAGCGCGTCCGCCGGCATGTCCTCGATCATCAGCAGCTTGAGCCAGTCCAGCAGCTCGGACGTGGCCGGCTTCTTCTTGAGGCCGGGCACCTCGCGTATCTGGAAGAAGACGTTGAGGGCCTCCCGCGCCAGGTCCGCTTGCAGCCCGGGGTAGTGGGCGTCCACGATGCGCTCCATCGTCGGGCGGTCGGGGAAGCGGATGTAGTGGAAGAAGCAGCGGCGCAGGAAGGCGTCCGGCAGCTCCTTCTCGTTGTTGCTGGTGATGATAACCACGGGCCGGTGCTTGGCGGCGACGGTCTGCCGGGTTTCATAGACAAAGAACTGCATACGGTCGAGTTCAAGCAGCAGGTCGTTCGGGAACTCGATGTCGGCCTTGTCGATCTCGTCAATCAGCACGACCTGGGGCCGGTCGGCGTCGAAGGCGTCCCATAGCTTGCCGCGGACGATGTAGTTGGCGATGTCAGCGACCTTGGGGTCGCCGAGCTGGCTGTCGCGCAGGCGGGACACGGCGTCGTATTCATACAGGCCCTGCTGCGCCTTGGTGGTGGACTTCACATGCCATTCGACCAGTGGATAGCCGAGGGCGGTAGCGACCTCGTGCGCCAGGACGGTCTTGCCAGTGCCGGGTTCGCCCTTGACCAGCAGCGGGCGCTGCAGCGCGACGGCGGCGTTGACCGCCACCTCCAGGTCGCGGGAGGCGATATAGCGTTCGGTGCTGCGGAAGCCGCTCACGGGCAGGGTCCTTCTGGTGTCGGGGCACCCTAACCCAATCAGCTCCCCGTGCAGAAGCCGCAGCGATCGGGCCGTCTATCAGAAGAACTGGAGAAGGCGGGCCTGGGTAACTGGTCCCAAGGCAAACACCGTCGCGTCCAATCCGAAGCGCTGCGCAACGGCCTGCGCCCAGGGCAGGCACATACACCGCTTTGCATCAGGGCTGTATGCAAACCGGTCCAGCCGCCGCATCCTAAAACCCACGCCGGAGGATTAAGCGTAGGGCAACCTTAAGCGTGCACCACCAGGCATGCAGCGCCAAGACGGGACGGGATTTGCCGCCCCGTCCCGGGCAGCTTTACTGCGGCGTGGTTCCAGTCGGAGCCGCCGGAGCTACTGGCGTGGTCCTGCGCGGACGCAGGCGAACCGGATGGCGGAGACGGCGGGCCGGGCGCCGGATCGAGGGCGTGGGCGCAACCGGGGTTTGGCTGACGACGCCGGTCTGGTTCGTGAGTGGGGCGCTTACCGCAGCCCCGTCCGGCAAGCTGTTGGCCGGCTGCGGCGACATGCTCGACGCGTTCGAATTGGACGAGACGGGCGGTGCGTCTGAGGTCTGTGAACATGCAGCAAGCGAAGCTGCAAGTAGCAGGGCGGACACTGCGTTGAAACGGGACATCGTTCTCATCTTCCTGGAAATGAAGCTGGTAAAACTGCTTGAACATGGGCAAAGTTGCAGAGACTGATGGCCACTGCAACCCAATATCTGCACTTGCCGTGGCTCAGCGAGCACTGGTGAAGCTTTCGCGCAACAGGAAGTCCCTAGCATTGCTGGCTCGTTGCATATGGTACTGTTGCCTTTTGACCACACTTTGCTGCGGCGGCACCAATGCCGGCCCGCAATGGACAGGCGGCAACAAACCGTGCGGGCGGGTTCCTGCTGCACCCGGCGCGGCCTGCGCCGGGACGGCAAATGGCCGTGCCTACCCCTGTCCCCGGTATTTCACCGGCTGCCCCGGCGATGGCGGCTCGATCACGTCGGCACCGTCGTAGCGCACGAATTCTGCCACCTCCACGTCCGTGCGTGCACCATCCATGTTGCCCAAGCCAGCCTCGGCGCCCGATCTGATCCGGATGAAGTTCACGTCGCACACCGCTTGGTTGTCCTCCCGCCGCAGCGTCACCGGCCCCTTCGCCGTGTCGAACGTCAGCCCGCGCAGTGCCGAGACCACCGGCGCAGTGCCCGTAGCCCCGGCCTTGCGGATCGCCGCGGCATAGGCCAGCACCGCCGAGTGCCCGGCATTCACGAAACCCAGGGGCATCATGGTCCCTGTCCGCTTCACGTATTCCCGGTAAAGCTGCCGGCCCAGCGGCAAACCCTGGTAGCCGCCGTAATACCAGGTCATTCCCAGCCACAGGTGCTCCGGGCACCCTGCGCCGAGCGTTTCCGGCACCAGGAATTCATTGACGGCATCCGCCAGCACCGGGATCCGGCGCATGAGCTGGGCCCGCGATGCTTGGCGGTAGAAGGCGGTCGCGTCATCACCGTAGATGGCGATGAACAGACCGTCGGCCCCGTCCGCCCGCAAGGCCGCAATCTCGGCCCCGAACTCGTCTGCGCCGAAATGGGCCACCACCGGCTCGGCCAGCTCGGGCATACGTCCCGCGCGTGCCGGATAAGCCTCCTGCAGCCCGGCGCGGAATGCTGCGTAGGCGGAGGCGCCATACTCCACGTCGGGGATGATGGCGCCCCAGCGGCGGACGTGCGGATACCGTTCCGCCATCAGCCGGGCCTGGGCGCAGTTGCGCATGCAGGTCTCGTCGGTCACCCGGAACAAATTGGGCGTGTAGGCTTCGTGCGTCAGCTTCTCGGACGCTGCGGCGCAGGTGATGAGGGTGGCGCCGGCCCGCTGCAGCTCTGGCGCCAGCGCCAGGCCGACGGTGCTGGACAGCACGCCGCACAGCAGGTTGACGCCCAATCCCGTCATCTCCCGCAGGCCGCGCAGAGCGACGGCCGGATCGGCATGAACGTCGTAAGGGACGATCTCCACCGGCCGGCCGAGCAGTCCGCCAGCCTCGTTCACCTGGTCGGCGGCGATGGTGGCGCCGTCCAGGATCGGGCGGCCGAGCACCTCCTGGGGGCCGCTGAGCGCCACAAGGCAACCGATCCGTATCGGGCTGGGTGCGCCAGTGGGACGTTGGGCCAGCGCCGGACCGGCGCCCAGTCCGATCGCAGCCGCACCAGTCAGGAAGCCGCGCCGACCTGCAACCGTCATGGCCTACCCCCGTAATCTCAGGTTACGGTATCAGCAACGTTTCATCGTTTCAACATATTCCGCATTCGAAATGCTGTGGTGAGCACGGAGGCTGCCGCGACGCCGAAACCGGTTTGCGGCCAGGCTGGACGCAAGCCGGTCTGGCTTTTCTGGTCGCGGGTAGAGACTTGCAATGTCAGGTCAGGTCGCCGTGCGTCCAACCTAAGCAAACCTCTGGAAGTTTGCGCACAGATGGAAAACCAAGCAGGTCTATGCGGCCTGGCACGACCGCAGGCCACTTGTGTGACAGGCCGCATAAGCCTGCTTAGACCGCGATCTGCTTCAGGCCGCGCCGAGCCGCGCCCTGCCCTGGCCGGGAAGGCCGCCGCGCCGCGCCCGCAACCGGCGTGCCAGCACCAGCAGCAGCGCCCCGAATGCCAGGGCGTAGCCGCCCAGCCAGTATGTCATCACCAAGGCCCCAAGCCCCGGCGACAGATAGAGCAGCACGCCCCAGACTATTGACACCAAGGCCGGCACTGCCACCAGCCAGCGCCCGTGCCCGGCGTGCAACCGAAAGGCCGCCATCAACAGCAGGATTCCCGACACGACGGCCCAGATGCCCAGGAGCGTCACCATCACCAGCACAGTCATTGCCGGCAGCAGCAGCGCCGCCGCGCCGGCGGCGAGGTCCGCCAACCCTTCCAGCACCAGCAAAATCCAGCGTTCGTGATGCGCTGCGGCGCGGATTCCGGCGACGATGGCGAACACGCCGTCGGCCAGCATGTAAACCGCGAACAGCAGGGTCAGCGACAGGAGGGTCACACCGGGCAGCAAGAACGCCATCAGGCCAAACACGATGCCGAACGCGCCGCGCAACGCCACCGCCCACCAGTTCCGGGCCAGGGACACGCTCATGGCATCCATCTGGGATTGGCGGGATGGTATGCTGGTCGAACCCGACATGCGCGTCTCCTTGCTGTAATCCAGGCGGTAGCCGGCCCCGGCAGAGAACGCCGCGGTGCTCCGATGGTGGGCGACCAGGCAGCGGAGCCGCCAGCGGTTGCAGTGCACGCGGCCAGCGGCCAGGCACCGGCCAATCCTAATCAGGTTTTACAGCGATTTCTCGGTCGAAGGCCACCGGAATGGGCCGCGAGCATGCCGCGGCTGCCCTGAACGCCAGCTTGCCGGCGGAGGGCTGCCGGCACGGCAGCACCGGTCGAATTGCTGCCGGCAACGGCTTCGCTGTCCGCCTGTTGTCCGGCTGGGCTTGCGACAGTAAACCCGCCTGATTTGGCCGGGAGCCGCAGCGTGGACGATGTCACGACCGGCTGATGCCTGAGTGCCGCACCCAGGGGCGCCATCAGGCTGCGTGTTCATTCGATTACCGGATGCCCCTTTCCAGCCTGAAAGGGCGCTGGAGGAGGGAGCAAGCGGCTGCAACGTACGAAGTTACCGGGATGCGGCCCCGACATGAAGCCTGCGGAAGCTGGACTCGGGTTTAGGCCGCAACCTGCTCCGGCGCCAACCGGTATCCACCCTCTGCCGTCAGCAGCAGGCGTGCGGCGTAGGGGTCGGCCTCGATCTTCTGGCGCAGGCGGTAGATGTGGGTCTCCAACGTGTGCGAGGACACGGACGGGTTGTAGCCCCACACTTCCGACAGCAGCGCCTGTTTGCTGACGGTTCCGCCGTTTCGCTGCAGATGCCGGAGGATGTCCACTTCCTTGGCTGTCAGCCAGACCTTCACGCCGCGTTCGTTCCGCAACAACTTCTGCGCTGGGTGGAACTGCCAGGGGCCGAGGTTGAACACCGCGTCCATGCTGTTCTCATGCAAGCGCAACTGCGTGCGCAAGCGCGCGATGAGCACGCCGGGCCGGCAGGGCTTTGCGACGTAGTCGTGCGCGCCGGACTCGAGACCGCGCACGATGTCCTCCTCGCCATCGGAGCCGGTGAGCATGATGACCGGCACCCGCAGCCCGGCCTTGCGCAGCCTGGCGCACAGGTCCCGGCCGTCGCCGTCCGGCAAATCCACGTCGAGCAGCACAGCCTCGAACCGGATCGGACCGCGCAGCACCAGCGCCTCAGCCTCTGCGACCGTTGCGGCCTGGGTCGGGTTGAAACCAGCTTCTGACAGCCCGTCAGCCAACGCGCCAAGGAACTCCGGATCGTCGTCCAGGATCAAGACCGGGGTATCTGTCGCCATATGTCGCCTCCAGAGTTGCATCGCAGGGGGGACATTGCCCGACCAGCAACGCCACATTCCAGGAATATGTCGAGTGCGCCGAAACCTGCCTGCCGCGAGCCGGGCGCCTCGTCGGATTGAGGAGCAGGGCGGGCAACCATTGCGGACTCGGCCATCACATATGGTTTATACGTATGACCGGAAGCAAAGTGCAATCAGAAAACCAAAAATTTCAAGATTTGTCAAGAATTTACGTGCGAGTTGGCACGCATCGCAGTACGCTGTCGCACCCTATGTGGCTGATCGGCTGACATGAACGGCGTCGGAGAAGTCACAGACCCGGGCATAGCATCGGCACGACGCCGCTTCTAACCCAGCCCGGTCCTGCACGATGATGCGGCCGCGCCCGGATTGAACCAGCCCGGCGGCGTGCAGCGCCTGCACCGCCATGGTGACGCCGGCCCGGCGCACGGCGAGCATGACGGACAGGAACTCCTGCGTCAGGTACAATTCGTCCCCGTTCACCCGGTCATGCGCCAGCAGCAGCCAACGGGCGCAGCGCTGGGCCAAGGTGTGACGGCTGTTGCAAGCAGCGGTCTGCGAAGCCTGGGCATACATGATTTCCAGCATGTCCAGCAACAGGGAGCGCAGCACCGGCGCCTGGTCCAAGCTCCTGGTCAGCACCGCAGCCGGCATCCGGTGCACGATGCCAGACATCTGGACCATCGTGCGGTTGAAGGCGATGCTGGCCGGATTCAGGACGAGGCTCATGCCGACCATTCCGTCCCAGCCAATCAGCCCGACCTCGACGGTAGTGCCTGCGTCGTCCGCAATGGCGACGACGGAAGCAAAGCCGCTGTCGAAGAAGAACACCTGGTCCAGACGCTCGCCAGGCTCATGCAGGGTTTGATTGATCACCACCCTGGTACGCGTCAGGTGCGGACGGAACAGCGCCAATTCGGATGGCGGAAGGGCTGCAAGAATGCGGTTGGCGTAGGTAGGCGGAGCCACGGACTGCACAGTGCCGGTTCCAGTTCAAACAACGGGCACGCGCCACCCAATTGGATGCCACATTGGACAGGCGTACCTGATGGACCCTGGAATCCCGCTGGAATCCGGTACAAGCCATATTGCGCCCAGGCTTTATTGCCTTAGACGCACAGGGAATACAACTGAGTATTCGTCCCTACTACGTCGGTATTCAAGCATGATCAGCTACGTCAGGCCAAATTATTATGTTCGCTCTCTAGCATTATTATGATCGTGACCGTGCACTTCTTTGTTGGCACGTGAAGCGCTGCCCCTTGCACGGTCTCTAAAGGCAAGGTCTCTGGAGGAAGGTGAACAGGCTCACCATATCCGGTTCTGCACCCCTTGCCTGGCCGTTCCGCCTACCGCCCGGCCGTGCGGGCGGCCTTGCTCAGCCGGTCGGCTGGCGCATTCACTCCTATTTCCTGGACCCAGATGATTGACCGTAGAAGCCTGTTGGGTGCCGCAGCCGCTTTGAGCGCCCTTGATAACGCGTCCGCAGCGGTCGCTGCCGTTCCGCCGCCGCCGTCCCGCGCAGCTTGGCGCGACCCCGCCCGTGACCGTGTCATCCCCGTGTTGATCCGCCGCCCTGCCGTCCTAGCCGGTGATGCCGGCCCAGCGCCTCTAGTGATGTTGTCGCATGGACTAGGCGGAACGCGCGACGGCCTTGCCTACCTGGGCGAGGCCTTGGCCGGGGCTGGCTACGTCGCGGTCCACTTGCAGCACCCAGGTTCAGATGCCGCGATCTGGCAGGGCGCCCCGGACATGCGATCCGCCATGGGCAGTGCGCTGATGAACCCAGGCGCCGCCGTGGCCCGCCTGGGAGACGTCGTCTTCGCGCTCGACCACGTGCTGGCTGGCGGGGAGCCGCTGCTGCGCGGGCTGATTGACCCGAGGCGGATTGCAGCCGCCGGGCACTCATACGGCGCTTGGACCGTCAGCCACGTGCTTGGGGAGCGGCTGCCGTTGGGACGATGGGGGCTGGACCTGCCGGACCCGCGCCTGCGCGCTGGCATCGAGCTGTCGCCGATCCCGCCGCTGCCGATCCCGGTATTCGGGGTGCCTGCAGCCGTGGCTTTCACCGGCATCAGCGCGCCGATCCTGCACGTGACGGGCACGCTGGACAGCGGCATCGGCGCCCCGGACTGGCGGGCGCGCACCGTTGGCTTCCGGACCGCGGCGTCGCCAGGGTTGCTGGCGGTGCTGGACGGCGCCACGCACGCCTCATTCGCCGGGGAGGCCGAGATCGGCGGGCGGTGGAACGACCCGACGTATCAGCCGCGCGTGGCCCGGCTGTGCCGCCTGTTCCTGGATGTCATACTGCGTGACGACCAGGCCGCGCGAGGTGCGCTGATGCGCGGGGCTGGGTTGGGCGCGCGGGATACCCTGGAGAGCAAGGGACTCGCTTGAGAGGAACGCCGGACGCTGCCCCGACGGGCTAAGCCGGCCGGCCCGGCCAAGAAGGCTTAGGCGCCGCCTGCGGTTCAGTCTGCGTGATGGCCGGACACCTCGTTGCCGGCGTTCCGCGGCAGGCTCATGGCAAGCGGCGCCGCCAGCAGCGCCATCGCGGCCACCACCAAGAAGCCGGCGGAGAAGTCCGGCAACCCCGGCTGAAGCCGCCCGGACAGCGTGGTTGATATCTGTAGGGCCGCCGCGCCCACGGTGATGCCCAGGGTCAGTGAAAGCTGCTGCGAGGTGGCATACAGGCTGGTGGCGGCGCTCATGCGCAGGCGGGGGACGTCGGCGTAGGCGATGGTGTTGTAGGCGGTGAACTGCAGGGACCGCAGGAAGCCGCCGCACACCAGCACCGCATAAAGTCCCGCCACCGGCCAGGCCGGACGGAACAGGGCGCAGGCGCCCAGCAGCACCGCAGACCCCGCGCCATTCCACAGCAGCACGTTGCGGAAGCCAAACAGGCGCAGGCTCCATCCCGCTGCGGGCTTCATCACGATGGCGCCGAGGGCGCTGGCAAAGGTGACGAGGCCGCTTTCCGACGCCCGCATCCCGAAGCCGATCTGCAGCATCAACGGCAGCAGGAACGGGATGGCGCCGATGCCGATCCGGAACATGGATCCGGCCCAGATTGACACCGCGAAGGTCGGGATGCGGAGCAGGGACAGGTCCAGCAGCGGGTCCGGCCGCCGCCGGGCATGGCGCAAATACAGGGCGGCCGATCCGGCGCCAAGCAGCATCAGCCCCAGGGACAGCGGGATGGGAGCCAGGCCGCGGCCCACCGTTTCCGCCCCGAACATCAGCCCGGCCAGCGCCACGCCGGACAGCAGCAGCCCCACCCCGTCCAGCCGCCCAGGCGAGGGCGCCCGCACGTCCTCCACGAAGCGCGTCACCAGGACAATGCCGAGCACGCCGATGGGTACGTTGATGTCGAAGATCCAGCGCCAGTCGGCATAGGTCACGAGAAACCCGCCGATCGGCGGCCCGACCACCGGCCCGATCAGCGCCGGAACCGTAAGCCAGGCCATCGCCGCCACCAGTTCCGACTTGGCGACCGAGCGCAGCAGCACCAGCCGGCCGACCGGCACCATCATGGCACCGCCGATGCCCTGCACGATCCGGGCTGCGACAAGTTCCAGCAGGTTGTGCGACTGCCCGCACAGCACGGACCCTACGGTGAACACCGCGATGGCGGCCCGGAACACCGTGCGCGTGCCATACCGGTCGGCGAGCCAGCCGCTGGCCGGGATAAACACCGCGAGGCTGAGCAGGTAGGACGTGAGCGCCACGTTCATGTGCAACGGGTCGGCGTTGAACGCGCGCGCCATCGCGGGCAGGGCGGTGGCGACGACGGTGCCGTCCAAGTTCTGCATGAACAGGGCGCAGGCGACGATCAGCGCCGTCAGCCGGGTCCGTCCGGGATCAGGCGCAGGGTCGGGTACGACTGGAGGCGGCACCTCCGGAATGGCCGGAGGCGCCTCATCCGGGACGACTGCGGGAGAGATGTCCGGCCCGGCCCTGTTCAGGAAGTTTGTCAGGGGATCAGGACGGTGCTGCCAGTGGTCTTGCGCGATTCCAGGGCGATGTGCGCCGCCGCTGCATCCTTGAGTGCGAAGGTTTGATTGACCCTGATGTGCACCGCGCCGCTGCTGACGGCGTCCATCAGGTCGGCCGCCGCGGCGGTCAGGTCGGAACGGAGCGCGGTGTAGGTGGCAAGGCTAGGCCGGGTCAGGAACAGGCTGCCCTTTGCCGCGAGCACGCCGATGTCCACCGGCGGCACCGGGCCGGAGGAGCTGCCGTAGCTGACCATCAGGCCAAGCGGCTGCAGGCAGTCCAGGCTGGCGCCGAACGTGTCTTTGCCCACGCTGTCATACACGACCGGCACCATCGCGCCTCCAGTGATGCGCTTCACCTCGGCCGCCAGCTTATCGTAGCCGATGATGACGTGCCCCGCGCCGTGCGCCCGCGCCAACTCCGCCTTTGCATCGTTGGATACGACGCCGATCACGGTGGCGCCCAGATGCTTGGCCCATTGGCACAGGATCAGCCCGACTCCACCAGCTGCGGCGTGCACCAGAATGGTGTCGCCGGACTTGAGCGGGCGGGTGCGCCGCAACAGGTATTGCGCCGTCAGGCCTTGCAGCATCATCGCCGCCGCCGTCTGGTCGTCCACCCCGTCAGGCAGCTTCACGAGGCGGTCGGCGGAGATTACGCGGTCGGTGGCGTAGGCGCCAATGGGGCCGGTGGCATAGGCGACACGGTCGCCCACCTTGATGTCTTGCACGTCAGCGCCGACGGCCCGAACCACGCCGGCAGCCTCCATGCCGATTGTGGCGGGCAGGGACGGGATTTTGTAGTGCCCGTTGCGGAAATAGACATCTATGTAGTTCAATCCGACGGCGGTATGATGGACCAGCGCCTCTGCCGGGCCAGGCTCCGGAGTGGGTACGTCCTCCCAATGCATGACCTCGGGGCCGCCTTGGGCATGGATGCGTACGGCATGGGTCATGGGATGTCTCCGATAGGGGCGGGCACGCAGGCAAGGATGCGCGCCTCATGGTCAAGCAGGAACCGTTTGGTCTCGATCCCGTCGCCGCCGGAGTAGCCCCCCAAGCCGTGGCTGGCAACGACGCGATGACAGGGGATCAGGATAGGCAGGGGGTTCTCTCCATTGGCTTGGCCAACCGAGCGTGCGGCCCCGCCAGCCGATGCTGCGACGTCCTGGTAGGTCCGGGTCTGCCCATACGGAATCGCTTGCAGGGCTGCCCAGACTCGTTGGCGATAGAGGGTCCCCTGCGGCGCAAGCGGCAGGTCGAAGCTGGTCCGCTCACCATCAAAGTATTCCTGCATCTGGTCCCTGGCCCGGAGCAGCAGCGGCGTTTCCGTCTGGTCGCGGCCCCATCCCCAGTCCAGGGCGACGACCACGCCATCATCCTCGGAGATGGTCAGCGCACCGAGCGGCGTATGGAGCGAGAGTTGCGGCAACCGGGGTCCCCAAGCAGTGCGGCGTGATGCCATCCCTTGCTGGCCTGGCTGTCAAGCAACCAGTCCGGGTGTTGCACAAGCGTGAGGCTACCCCACCCGTCTGCCACTCCGTTCCAGACAGAACGTAGCCCCATGCGGCTTGGTATGTTAACCGGTGCAGATGAGCCGCTTTGCAGAAGCCTTGCTGCCGCCTCCCGGCCTACCCGCTGTTTCACGTGAAACGCTGGACCGGTTGCACACCTATGCCGCCCTGCTGGAGAAATGGACCGCCGCCATAAACCTGATCGGGTCGGCCGACCGGGGCGATATCTGGTCCCGCCACATCGGCGACTGCTTGCGGCTGCTGCCGCTGATACCTTCCGGCACGTCGCACGGCATTGACCTTGGCTCTGGTGCCGGGTTGCCCGGCCTGGTGCTGGCAATCGCATCAGGCATCCCCTTCGACCTCGTCGAATCCGACCGGCGCAAGGCAGCTTTCCTGCAAGAGGCTGCCCGTGTCACCGGCGCACCAGTACATATTCATGCGACGCGCATCGAGACGGTGGAACTGCCTCCAGCCCCGTTGGTGACGGCCCGTGCCCTTGCCCCCTTGAATGCCTTGCTGGCCCTTGCTGCACCGCTGCTTGCCCCGGACGGCATCGCCCTGTTCCCCAAAGGCGCCCGTGCCGCCGAGGAAGTGGAGCAGGCCCGCCAAACCTGGTGCATGAATGTCGTGCAGCACACCAGCCCCGGCCAGCCCGGCGCGATCCTGTCCATCACCGGCCTGCACCCTGTCCGGACTGCCTTGGGAGCCGCCCATGCTTGACCGTACCGCCCCTGCCCTGCCAGGGTGGGCAGCCTCCGGCCGCCCGGCCCGCGTGCTGGCCGTCGTCAACCAGAAGGGCGGGGTTGGCAAGACAACGACCGCCGTCAACTTGGCAACCGCCCTCGCCGCGGCTGGGGAACGGGTTCTGCTGATAGATCTGGACTCCCAGGGCAATGCATCCACCGGGCTGGGCGTCGCCCCTAACCAGCGCGGACGCGGTACCTACGCCATGCTGATGGGCCAGGCAGGTACTACTGACACCGCCTTGCCGACCGGCATCCCCGACCTGAGCCTAGTGCCTGCCGATCCGGACTTGGCCGGGGCGGAGGTTGAACTGGCCGCCCTGGACCGGCGCGAATACCGGCTGCAAGCCGCGCTCCGCGACGGAGGCGACGCTTACAATTTCATCCTGATTGACTGCCCGCCCAGCCTGGGCCTGCTGACGCTCAACGCCCTGGTCGCCTCCGACGCGGTTCTAGTACCCCTGCAATGCGAGTTCTTCGCCCTTGAGGGTTTGAGCCACCTCGTTCGCACCGTCGAACGCGTGCGGCAGCACCTAAACCCCCGCCTGTCGCTGCAAGGCATCGTGCTGACGATGTATGACCGCCGCAACAACCTGTCGGAGCTGGTGGCAACCGACGTGCGCGGCTTCTTCGGCGCCCGCGTGTATGAGACCGTGATCCCCCGCAACGTCCGCGTGTCGGAGGCGCCGAGCCACGGCAAGCCGGTGATGCTGTATGACTATCGCTCCCCTGGCGCCCAGGCCTACCTGCGCCTGGCAGCCGAGATACTGCGTCAGGAGCGCACCACGGCGCGGGCCGCGCCATGAAGGACTCGGCGGTCCGTCCCTCCGCTCCGCCTCGCCTGGGACGCGGCCTGGCTTCCCTGTTCGGCGACGCCCCGCCCGATGCCGCCCTTGGAGCCAGTGCTCCCCGCGCCACCCTGCCCGTCACGGTGCTGGAGCCCGGCCCCTTCCAGCCCCGCACCGCCATGGACCCGGCGCGGCTGCAGGACTTGACCGAGTCCATCCGCCACCAAGGCGTGCTGCAGCCCATCCTGGCCCGGCCGCATCCGGACCAGCCCGGGCGCTACCAGATCATCGCCGGCGAGCGCCGGTGGCGGGCGGCGCAGGCCGCCGGGCTGTCCGACATCCCCGTGCTGGTCCGTCAGTTGTCCGATACGGACGCGATGGCTGCTTCCCTGGTCGAGAACCTGCAGCGGCAAGACCTCGACCCCATCGAGGAAGCAGAGGCTTACAAACGGCTGATCGCTGAATACGGCATGACGCAGGACGGCTTGGGCGGCATGCTCGGCAAGTCCCGCAGCCACGTCGCCAACACGTTGCGCCTGCTGCAGCTGCCAGACCCGCTGCGGGCGCATCTGCGTGAT
>DASWOJ010000225.1:0-5116 GCA_036398775.1 Acetobacteraceae bacterium | reverse complement strand
TCCTGCTCCGCCGCGCCGCCGAGCGCACCGTCGAAGCCACCTGGACGCGCATCGGCATCCTGCTCGGGGACTTCACCGCCACAGAATGCGCCAACTGCGTCAGGAACTCAGGATACGTCTCCACTTGAAGCGGACGTGCTCGAAAAGGCTCGGCACATGGCACCACCGCGCGGTCTCTCCAGATGGACGCACTAAGCGCAATGTAGATACAAGTCCGACCAGATAGCGGATTACGAGGGCGACAAGCCGTGCAATCCTATCAGGGTGATGACGCGCCCCCGAAACGGCCAGTTCGCCATACTCAGTGCCAAGATGATCACACGCCGATGTAGGCGATCAAGCCGCAAATCTCGTCTACGCTCCTGAATGGACCATGATCGACAAAACCGCTTCGCATGTCGCTCAGGAATAATCCTTGCTTGCAGTCCCATCCAATCATCACGTGATCGGCGATTTGGCAGGTCTCGTTTCCATTTCCATCTATGTCGAACACGACGGGACGCATGCCAGGCATAACCAACGCGAACGCCACCAGGCTGTTGCGCATCTCTGGCGTGAACGTCCCGGGGATGCGGCCAGGAAACTGTAGCAGCGCTCCCTTTTCTGTGTGGCAGACCGAAGATGAGCAGGACGCTTTCTGGCTCAAAGCGAGCGGCACGACATTCGTTACCATAAGCCTGTTCCTCACCTCCATACTGACGGCCTTGGGATGAAAAGCCTCGAAACAGTCGAGGCTATTCCGGTCATGGAAACCATGACGGGATCATTGGTCGGTCTGGAGGGCTTTGCAGGGCCACGATGGGGTTTGCACGGCGTATCTGCCTCATCCGAAGGATGCCGCTCAACCAGGGCACGAGCCCCTTCTCCCAGGCTGCCAAGAAGTTCAGGTCGTCAACGACGCTGCTGTCATGGTGGCCGACGCGGGCAAAAACACGTAGCGCTATAGCCAGGGGACCTTCCTCAAGTGACGCCGGAATACGCAGTGTCCTACTCCATTGGCCTGAAGGCTGACGAGCTTCGCCCACGATGCCGGCGCCGGGCTCGGTTGGAACTTACCCAACATATCACTGTATGACGCTCCCTTGGCGCAGCGGAAGCTTCGGAAACTACCTAGAGGCAACTGCGCTTTTGGTGGAATTCATGCCGTGCGAGGCCCTCCTGAACTGGCTGGCCTAGGTAGGCCCCATCGGCACGTAGGTAGTTTCCGAACCTGTCGCGTTGGCGGCACTACGTATAATTTGATTTCCGGATGCAGCTTCAGGCGGGCTTCTCGGCCGTGACCAGCGCCAGTATGACCTAGTGGCCCGTCATCCCTGATTTGATAGGTGCAGCCGCCGGTTTTGGCCCGAGCGTTGCTGCGCGTAAACATGTCACATCAGTGCTGACGCTGCACGCCAAACACGACGCCTACCACCGCGCAGCCACGGCTCGGGCGGATGACATGCAGCAGGCAAGCGGCGGTGACGAACACACACTCCCACTAGGCCTTGCCCGTCACCCGGACCGAGGTCTCGTCGGATGCCATCACCGGGGCCGTCGTCACCCGTGCGGCGATCGCTGCCGCCGCGACGCCCAGCGGTGCCTGGGCGCGGGCCAGGATGGTGCTGATCGCGCCTTTTGATGAATAGGCCAAATACCTTGTCCAGCAACGCGCACAACCGCTTAATGCCGATTGCCTGGGCATAGTGCAGAGAAACCACCAGGGTTTCGATTGGCCTGTCGAAGGGCGAGCCCGGTTTCAGTCCTGCCGTTGCAGGTGCTACGGCGCTTGCAGCAGCAGGCGCAGCGTCTGCCGAACAGTCGCACCCGCGTCACGTCGGGACGCACCGGCGGCGCCTCGATCCGGTCGTAAGCCACCTGCGCCGTTCGCAGTTCGCCTGGCCAGGCAGCGTGACAGTGCGGGCAATCCACGAGACGCGCGTCGGCAACGCGGCCCGGGTTTGGATCAAGCGCGCGAGCGATACCAAGGCGCCCCTTGCGCGGCGACTTGTCGCCTCTTCCGATCAGGCTTTTGGCCCCTCGATGGCAGCGAAGAGTTATTCGGCGTCATGAGCGGCCGCTCCAGCTCCGCCAATCGCACCTCAAGCGCGGCAATGCGCACCAGCGCCACCTCCAACTGCCCAACCACGGGCAGCAAAGAACGGATCAGCGCCTCCTTCTCGGCATGGCTCAGCCTGCTGAGATCGGTGTCGGACATCATGCCGACGTTGGCTCAGCCGCCCATGACCGCGCCAACCGTCAGCCCAAACCTCCCAGCCGCCACCAACACACCAAATCAGCAACTACCCAGGCAAGCAATTACACCAGGAACGCTGATGAAACCGAGATATTGGATGGCAGAGCCAATTGAACCTTTCCAGCTCAAAAACTACCTTCGGGTGTCCTCAGAAACCAAGGAAGATCACTATGTCCCGAAACGCGTCTGATTAGGCGACGCTTTCCTTGGACAGGCGAACAGGAAGCATGGAGGTGCGATTGATCAGGATTACTCTGTACGCTATATGACACCCAAATGTTCATCCATCTTGCCGAGCAAGCTGCGGAGAGCAGGTCAATGGTCAGTAGGTCAAACCGCCTGAGCGGTGACGGCTCATGCTGAGCCTGGAAGCAGGCTGCATATCGCGCGTCTCAGGCTCGTCCGGGGGACGGATGGCCCGCATGTCGGGTGGCAAAGGGTGGCGCCGTCTACATGCCTTGCTGCTGACAGCGCATCCAGGCTGCTTGGCGGCCTCGATCAGCGCACCGCTGAGCTTGTTCGGCCATGTCCCAAAATAGGCGCTTGCCATCCTGGCACGCTCAATTCCGCCGCCCTTTCAATAACTACAGGCAGGCTGTTATGACGCGGTCAGAATGGACCTTCCCTGCCACAGCAGCTAGCAGCCTGCCTGCTGGGCTCAGCCCGGCAGAGTTCGTCGGCTTCCTTTTTGGACAGGCCAAGTCCAGTTCCGCGCGGTGACAGCCACCAGCAGGACCATGAGCCTAACAAAGCAGCTCTGTGTCGGCGGCATCGTCACCTACCTGGATATTATCGTCGCCCAGGAGACGGAGTTGCCGGCCGCGATCGCGGCCGCGCAGACCAGGACGGCCTGGTTGCACGCGCCCACCAATCTTCCATTTGCGGTCGGCGGCGGGTGGGGCAGCCCGGAGTTGTCCACCGAGCGCGGCGCGTTGCGGTTCGAGCCGATCAACGTGTTTCACTACGACCGCGAACCCAGGCCCGACGGCACAGGACTTCAGCATGCCGACGGACGAAGCGAACATCCCAGATGGTGGGCTCGTGCACGCTCCGTGCTGGCAGCGAAGCGGTCTCCTCATGCTTCGAAACCGCAAACCATCCACAGAGTCCGAGGACGCCGCTTCCGTCCACGGCTTGGGTGGTTCTGCAACCAATCCATCGGTCTGAAAGGCGGGCTATGAAGAAATTTTATGGCAAGCAAGATAGCTCTCCATTGATGAGTGTCCACCCATCCAGGATGCTTGCGGTGATTTTTGATCCAGCAGTGCTTGGTGGATTTGCACTCCAGTTGGTGAGTAGCCCGGCCCTCTGCGCAAACGAGGCGTTGGTCCGCGTCGCTGCCGTGTCCGTCGGATACAGCGACGTGGAACAGGCCCTGGCGTCCGGAGCTGGGGCGTTGCGGCCCGGCTGCGACCTCGCCGGCACGGTTGAGGTCGCAGCCAAGGACGGCTCGGGGCCGGAGGTTGGCGCGCGGGTTGCGGGCGTTGTCCGCGCGGGAGCCTGGGCGCAGTTCGCCGCAGTGCCTTCGGATGCGCTTGCCAAAGTCCCGGAGTCGGTGTCCTTTGCGCAGGCTGCGGCACTACCGACGGACGGCCTTACGGCGCTTTACGGGCTTGACAAGGGTGGCCTGCTAGCCGCGAAACGGGTGCTTGTCACCGCTGCGGCGGGCGGAACCGGCCTGTTCGCCGTGCAGCTCGCCCACCTTTCAGGCGCCCGGGTCGCAGCGGTTGTTGCGGTGATGGAGCATGAGGCTCTCCTGGAGGAATACGGCGCCGACTATGTCGTCGTCGAGGACGTTGCCGCTGCCGAGCCATTTGGACCTTACCATCTGGTCCTTGTGGATGCGATGGGCGGCCCGTCTCTCACGCCGGCCCTGACATTCACGGTCAAGGGCGGCATCTGCGTGCTGTATGGCACTGCACGCACGTCTGGAGCAGTCATTGACGAGCGAGCCCTCGTCAGCAGAAGCACCCGGCTGCAAGGCCTGACGCTGTTCAACGAGCTAGAGCACAACCCCGCCTGCACGGGGCTCCAACGTCTGCTCGACCTTGTCAAGAGCCGTGCCTTGCAGCCGCATATCGAGCTTGAGGATGCCTGGACGGAGATCGGCGCGGTAGCCCGGCGGTTGGTTCATGGGAACCTTGTCGGCCGGGCCGTGCTGCATCTCTAGCCAGCGGCGGACACGGCCGTTCCGCTGCCCCTTCCACGGCAATGCGTGCGCAACGTGGATTTCGGGAGTTTTAGCTGGATCAGGTTGCGGCGGAACTGGAAGCAGCGGCCTTGATCCAGGGATTGCGGTCCGCTGGCTTCGGCTACACGCGGGACAGGCGTATAGGCGGGGTAAACGAGTGAGTGCTCATGTCACTTGCCGAGTTGCCTGGGCGAGGTAGTTCCTGTTCTAGCCGGCTCGCTTCCTGCGGTTCTTGAGGCTGCTGGCTGGCTTGGCCTGGTGCAGCAGGTTGAGCGCCATGTGCTTGACCACGGCCATGTTGGCTGGGCCATGCCCGATGCGCAGGCGTGCGAGGTCGTCGCGGAACACCACGCTGGACATCCAGTGCAGCCGGTCCTCGGTACGCCAGATAACGCCGCTGTTAGTTTGACAGAGCTGGACGGGACGCCCAGGCTTGGTCGCGAGGCGCTTCTCGCACTGGTCCGCTGGCTGGGATCACGCCTTGGGCGACACCGCTCAACCGGCTCCGGTTCTTTGGCAAACGCCGCCGCTCAATCATCGGCGTGCGATGCTCCTTGAACCTCCGTCGCTTTGGTGGACGTCCCGAGGCAAGATTTGAGCTGGAGGTGTTCGATGGATCAGCAGACGACGAGTTCGCAGGCGTCACGGCCGCGGTCCTACACGGAAGACTACAAGCGCCAGGTGGTTGA
>DASWOJ010000224.1:0-2072 GCA_036398775.1 Acetobacteraceae bacterium | reverse complement strand
GCCAGCGGCAGGCACGCCGGCAATGTTCGCCGCCATGGCCCCGGCACGTCCTGATCCCACACCCGAACTGATGCCCGCACCGGCGCGCGCCGCCTGCGTCAGCCGGCTCCGGATCCACGGGTTCAAGACCTTTGCCGACCCGGTGGCGCTCGACATCCTGCCCGGACTCACCGGCCTTGTAGGGCCGAACGGCTGCGGCAAGAGCAACGTCGTTGACGCGCTGCGCTGGGCGATGGGCGAGGGCAACGCCCGTACGCTTCGCGGGGCGGAGATGGAGGACGTGATCTTTGCCGGCACCGCCGCCCGGCCCGGCCTGCAGCAGGCTGAGACCGCCCTGACGCTGGACGGCGGCAGCTTTCCCGTCTCCTTCGCTGACTTGGCGGCGGTGCAGGTGATCCGTCGTATCGAGCGCGGCGCCGGCAGCCTCTACCAGGTGAACGGCCGGGAGGCCCGGGCGCGGGACGTGCAGGCCGTGTTCGCCGACCTCGCCGGCGGCGCCCGTTCCTTCGCCATGGTGGGCCAGGAGGGATGCGGCGCAGGCGGCCCTGCTGCCGAGCCATTGCCTGGTGTTGCACGCAGGGGCGATGTGGCGCTGGGACGGCTTCACCGTGCGCGCCGGCAGCCCGGCCGTTGCTGCCACGCGCCTGCGTCAGTGCAACCGCCTGGCCCTGTTGCAGCGGCAGCTCCAAGAAGCGGAGACCGCTGCGACCGCCGCCCAGGAAGCCAAAACCGCCGCGGATGCCACGGAGCAGGACGCAGCAGCGATGGAGGCTCAGGCCCGCGTGGCCTCGCGCGACGCCGACGCCCGGGCGGGCCGTGCCCGCCAGGCGGTGGCGTCGTGAATGTGGTGGAAATGGCCTGACTGGCGTGTCTCCGGCGTGGTGATGGTTGCCTGGCTCAGGCGGCGAGGTCAACGGGCATGGGATCAGCCAGCTTCTCGCCGAGCGTCTGCCACCCGTTCACCTTTCGCATGGTGATCTGGCCCGATGCCATCAACGCCCAGAACAGCATCGCCGCGGTCTCGGCGGACGGCAGCACGGTCTGGGTCTTGATGCGGCGTTTGAACTCCTCGTGCAGCCGCTCGATGGCGTTCGTGGTCCGTACTGACTTCCACTGGGACGAGGGCAGACGGAGGAAGGCAAACAGGCGGTCACCGGCCTCTTCCAGGCTGGCCGCGACCGCGGGGCAGCGCAGCCGCCACTTGCGCAGGAACGCTTTGCGCCTGGCCTGCACGTCCTTTGCGGTCGCGGCGTAGATCATGTCGGTGTAGTCGGCCGAAACCTCCTCGTGCAACGCGTCGGGCGCATGGGCCAGGAGATTCCTGTGCTAATGGACTGTGCAGCGCTGAGCCGGCACGTCGGGCCACAGCGTCGCCAGCGCCCGCTCCAGCCCGGCTCCGCCATCGGTGATGAGGAACTCCGGCGTGCGCAGGCCCCGGGCGATCAGGCCATCCAGAATGCCGCGCCACGCCGCCTCGCTCTCACCACCCATGTTCTTGACCGCCAAGAGCACCTTCTGCCCGTCCCGGCGCACCCCGAGCACAACCAGCAGCGAGATGTTGGTGGCCTTGCGGTCCAGCCTGACCCGCACGACCGTGCCGTCCAGGATCAGGCGCA
This sequence comes from Acetobacteraceae bacterium, assembly GCA_036398775.1. Taxonomy (GTDB): domain Bacteria; phylum Pseudomonadota; class Alphaproteobacteria; order Acetobacterales; family Acetobacteraceae; genus DASWOJ01. The sequence goes on along the minus strand of DASWOJ010000224.1, from coordinate 456 downwards.
CGATAGCCTCGGCAGCCCGGTCCCGCTTGTTCCAAGCATCCCAGTCGGTCCGCACCTTGCGCCATGTTCGGCTGACCACGTCCTTGCCCACCGCGCCCCCGAACAGGGCAGACAGCGCACGCTTGACTCTGCGGGTGTTGGTGCCGGACAGGTAGGCGCCCGCAATCAACGCCTCGACCTGGCGCGTCATCCGGGCGTAGCGGGGCAACGCAGCGCTGCGCCACTCCTTGGTGCCGCCCTCAGCCGCGGACATTCGGGCGCGGGGCACCTCGACCTCAACCGGGCCGAAGCTGCCCAGCAACTGCCGCTTCCGTGTGCCGTTCCGGTAGCCCTTCGGCGCGCCCGCAGCCCGCTCAGACTTGTCGCGCCCCAGCGCCGCCGTCAGCTCCTGCTCCAGCAGCTCCTCAATGAACCCGCGCACCCGCTCCCGGATGCCCGCCTCGATCGGGTCAAACC